>JANXWY010000194.1 GCA_025350905.1 Verrucomicrobiota bacterium | reverse complement strand
GTCTTCTTCAGATCGATCTTGTCCCCGAAACGGCTGATGATCTCTTTGATTGTTTTTTCCTGTTTATTCATGGGTGTTGTTGGTTATTTGCGGAGGATCGGTGCGTCAAGCACCACGGCGACCTAGCTGACGGTGTGCTTTTTCAAGTCGAGCGTGAACGTGTCATCCGGAGTCCCGACAAGATTTCCGTCGAAATCGACTGTGAAATACTCTCCAATCAACTCCTTCGATGTCACCCTGATTCGAAGAAATCCAGGGATCTCGTCGTTGTAGGCAGCTAGTTGGACATCCGGGAGGCTGGTTTGAAAGGGACTACCGGGCGCAGCCACGGGCTTCGCTCCAGTGGCTGGATTCTTTTGCAGCTTGTGTATGCTTGTGGGCTTTGCAGCATAGCCTCCTGCGCCTGCGTCGATGTAGGGAATTTCCCGCCCATTGTATGTTCGGGTGAAGCGTTGGTAGTTGTGAACGTGTCCAGAAAAGACAGCATCCACATACCGGCCACTGACTGTCATGGCACGATCCAACGCCACTCCGATGGGCTGGTAGCCTCCATGCGCCGAGTCCAGCGAATAGGGTGGATGATGCACTGCTACGAGGATGGGCCGACTGGCGGGCGTATTGCGAAGTTGCTCTTCAAGCCACCGTTGCTGCTCGTTTGTGCCAATTCCATCCAGCAATCCATCGACGTTTGAATACAGACCGATGATATTGAGCAGTGGAGTCTCCAAGGTCCACCAAACGTAGGGTTGCGTCATCGTTTTCCGATACGGAGAGGCTTGCACCGCATGGCTGGCACAGAAATTCTCCATGAAACCAAACAAGGTGGTTTCCGGGTCAGGCTCGTCGTTCGGTCTTACGCGCGTATCTCCGTCGTGATTCCCCGCGATCGCGACAATGGGCTGCGGATAAAATTTGTAAGGGTCATAGAATTGCTCCGGGTAATGCCGAGTCATGCCATTGTAGTAAACAACGTCTCCCAGATGATAGAAGAACAGGGGCTTGGTGCCGGAAACATCAGGCTGAGTATTTCCTTGCGGACGGCCGATTTGCTCCTCCATCCGCTCGGCGATGAACTCTTGAACATCGGTTCCATTGATCCCGCCTGTGTCCCCGACGGTGTGAAAAATCAGTTCACCCGTCCGGGCAATCGCCGCCTCCGCACCAGGAAGAATCATTTCCACGGGCAGGTTGAGATTCAATAGATTGCTGTTCGGCGGCGTCAGGAATGCAGGATGTTCCTTAGCGGGTGCGACGGGGTTATCGAACGCGCGGCGTGCTTTGGCAAATGTAGGACGATGGGTAGGCATAGGTTTGTAAATTGCGTCCGTCTTAGGAGGCTTCCGATTGGAAACCTAGCCTGTCTTGGGACGATGTTTTGGCATTTGAATGAGTTCGTGCGCTGCGGTTGCTAGAATTCGATGCCAAGGAGAACTGCGATTTCCAAACGAGGCGAGTGGGATGTCACGCCGATGAGCGGGGCGATCATGAGTTCGGCGTGCTTGCAGGGTTTCCAAGCGATGCTCGGTCCGATCGCACACTCGACTTGGGGTTTGCCGTGGCCACCGCGTTCGGTCGGTCGGGTGAGGGTCATCTCGATTCCTGCGAGGAGCTTGGATGGGACGAGCGTGTAAAGAATGGCCTGGCTGAGGCCGTATTCCGACCCAAGGTCACCGCCGACTTCGTGCTCGAAAGTTACGTTAAAGGCCCATAGCCACTTACTGCCGAGATTCTCCGCGAGCAGCAGCTTCAGTTCAAAGGCATCGGGATCGTGCTCTCTCAGGTGCCACTCGGCGAAGATCGCCGGATTCAGTGGAATCTTCCCCCAATCCGCGAAGGCGAAGCGTGTCTCGAAGACGATTTCCTCGTGGCGGAGTCGGTCGCCAGGAGCGTGCGTGAGGACTTCGTTGAAGCCGATTTGGATTCGACCGGGGAGGCCAATCTCGACCTCAGTCTGAAAGGAATGAGTCGCGCCGCCCCTGCGCGGTACGATCCCGTCATA
Source organism: Verrucomicrobiota bacterium (assembly GCA_025350905.1). Lineage (GTDB taxonomy): Bacteria > Verrucomicrobiota > Verrucomicrobiia > Limisphaerales > JADLHS01 > JADLHS01. The sequence goes on along the minus strand of JANXWY010000194.1, from coordinate 3,749 downwards.
AAACTGTTCGAACTCTACCTCCCACGGCGCGGTGACGTGCAGCCGCGTCGTGGGGAGCCTGGTGGTGAACGGGCCGCCAGCCCTCTCTTCTTCGGCGAGCACCACACTGGCGAAGCAAAGTAAAACTACGAATAGCAGGATCCTTCGATGCATAGTATGGATTGATTTCTATTAGTAGCCTATTGTTTTGTTTCAGCCGGATGCGAGGAGCATATGCTCCCAAAACACCATCTTGCGTCGATGCTTGGCAAGTTCACATCCATCACGCCTTGCTCACTTTGCTCAGTGGCTCTGCAAATCCTATTCCGATACCCGGTTCCTCTGCTTGATCTTATTCCTGAGCACGACCACCGCAAAGGAAGAGCCAGCTACCAAGGGTATGTCGATTAGCAGGAATTCCCAGCCGAACTTCCATTCGCCCGTCAAGACCGTGGCGGCGACGCCAAAAAGAGCGCTCAATCCCAGCCAGCAGGACCAACGCCAACACGGGGCGCTGACAAAACTGCAAAGTAAGCCTACACCGCAGCCGTAAAGAATTGGAAAGATTTCATTCATAATTCAATTCCCTCAGTATTCGGATGATCCCGGAGCTGCTCCGGCCGATTCGGCGGAGGAGGATGGCATGAGCGGTGCGCCACGCTCGTAGGTTTGCACACCGGCACTGGGTGGACCATCCGCTGTGAGAGTGGGCGCCGGTCCGGCGTCGCTGTCGTCTCCCGTCGAAGGCGCGTTGGGCGTGACGGTGCCGCTGCGCGGAGAGGTGAGTTCGTGAACGCTTTGGCTGCTGGAGTCTGTTTCGATGATGATGCGCATGGCTGTGCTTCTAGTTGAGGATTGCGTAACGGCCTTCAAAGGTAATATTCGCATTGGTCAGGTTTCGAACCGTGATCCAGTAAGTGCATTGGGTGGGGTTGTAACGTTCGACACCCACATCCCAAGCAACCTGCGGATTGCCGGACTGGGGCGAAGTGGGCATGACGTACCAAACGATATGCGAGGACGCGGCCCATCCAAAAGTGAAGAAGCGGGTGCTGGCATTGGGGCCGAGGCTGCCGGTGAATTGAACTCCAGTGGTCATGGTTGCTTTTTAGTTAGGGGTTTTAGTATTTGCTCAAGATGGCATACCTGCCTTCAAAAGTGACTTGGTCGGGTGTCAGGTTCTTTACGGTGATCCAGTAAGTTGCGAATTCAGCGGATGCGCGTTCGACCTGCACCTGCCAAGATACCTGCGGTGCGCCGGGTCGGATGCTTGTCGGCATGATCGTCCAGATCATGTGCCAGGTGGCCGGCCAGCCAAAAGTAAAGTAGCGGGTCTGGCCATTGCCCGGCAAGGTGCCGTTGAATTGCACGCCGCAGATGGGTTGCGTGAGCCAGCCATCCACGGGTATTTCCCAAGCGCCGCGGTTGCGCGTGCCCGCGCGCAATACCCGCGCATGGGGATGGAAAAGCAAATCGCCGATCAATACATTCGGCAGGCCGAGTGAGAACGCACCCCAAGTCGCGCCGGCGTCCAAGGATTGGAAGACGCCGAGGTCCGCGGCGACCCAGATTCTGTTCGCATTGGCAGGATCCACCTCGACGGCATTGATCGGCAGTGCGGGGAGCCCTGCGGTTCGATCGATCCAGTTCACGCCCCCATCGTCGGAGCGAAAGACCCGTCCACCGCCAGTACTTGTAGAAGTGGCCCAAATGCGGTTCAGGCTGCCGGGGTTCACGAAGAGATCGCTCACCCAGGCATTTGCGCGCGGAGTAGTGAGGGCGGTGGCCGCCGACCACGCGGCTCCCGACCAGTCGATGCGAAAAATCTGCCCATTGGTGCAGCCGACCAGCACCCTTCCGACGGTGGGCATGTACATGGCGCTGGCAACACAACCGACGGGTAGGGCCACGGATGTCCAATTCGTGCCATTGTCGCGCGAAATATACGCACTGCTCCCGGCTTGGGCAATGGTGTCGTTGCAACTCTCCATCGGTGGATAGAAGAGATTCTGAAACCCTGCGGGGACGCTGGGTCCGATCCACCCAAACGAACCCCATCCGCCCTTGGTCGTCGAGCGGAACACCCCCATGTTGAATCGAGTGCAAAACACCGTGTTCGGGTTGGCGCGGTTCACCGAGCAGTCGCCCCCGTCGCCGTCGTTCACATGCTCCCACACACTCGAACCCGTGTAACGGATGCTGCCATTGTCCTGGGTGCCTGCGAGAAGAAACCGGGAGGATCCGTAATCTTGCGCGAGGTATTCGAGTTCGGTGATCACCAAGCCATTGTTCAATGGTTCCCAGTTCACCCCACGGTTTGCCGATCGGAACAGGCCACCGTCGCAACCGACATATAGCATGTTTGCATCGGTGGGATCAAACGCAATGGCGTGCTGGTCTGGATGGATGCTATCGCCCGTGGGCTTGGAGCTAATGTCGGCCCATGACCAAGTGGCACCCGACAATTCGCCGCGATACGCATCGATGGCACCCAGATAAATCCGATTCTCGGTATCGGGCGCAACGGCAAGAAACCAATCATACCAAGCTTGTCCGGTACTCAATCCCGCCGGAGGAGCGATGGCCGTGAACGCTCCGCCTGCGGCGGTGCGCCGCCAAAGAAAAGCCGTCGCGCCTCCGGCGGCAAACACATAGACGACGTTGGGGTTACTCCGGGAGTGGGCGACCGCCATTCGATTGAAAGAGGCGGGGGCGCCTGGAAGAGCAACAGCGGTCCACGTTTGTCCGCTATTGGTGGACCGGAAGAGTCCATCCTGACAACCGGCGAATACTTCTGCCGTCGCCCCGCCTGACGGGTGCATCGACAAGTCCCAGCAAAGTCCCGCCCGCCGCTGGGTCCAATGAAGCCCTCCATCGGTGGATTCGTGGAGACCGCCGGTGGTTGCCGACAACAAATGGTTGGCATTCGCCGGATCGACCAACAAATCGTAGAAGCCACTCCCCATAAATGGGTTTGTCGCCAGCACCGACCAGGTGGCGCCTCCGTCGGTGGATCGCAACACGCCCGCTCCCAATCTCCAGTAAAAATTTCCTTCACCCGTGCCCACGTAGACGATACGCGGATTCGAGGGAGTGAATGCAATGGCTCCAGTGGTAAGCGTGGGCATGCCATCCGTGCGCGGCGTCCAACTCACTCCGCGGTTTCTGCTTTCCCATACTCCGCCGCCCGCCGATCCCACGAGGATGTGATTGCGATCCGATGGGTCGACCGCAATCGCGGCGACACGACCGGATACCACCACCCGGCTTGCGCCATAGGTCTGGCCATTCGGCATGCTGGTCGGGCCGACCGATCGCCAGGACGGGGCTGCAAGCGGGCCGCCGGGAGCCGGGGCAGGGGGCGGAGCTCCAGCGACCGTGGCCATTCGGGATGAGTCGGCCTGCAACGAGATCGCGACCTCCGCGTAGGTGACAGCGACGGATTCCGCCTCGGAATGATTTTTATCGACAGCCTCGGAAGCCTTGCGGCGCCCGCCTTTCCTAGGCGCATCGGAGGAAGCGCCAAGAGGAAGCGGCAGGCCTCGCTCATCATCGAAGAGCATCAGACGGCTCAAGGCTTTTCCACCTGCGGGCTTTTCCCGCTGGTGCGACGGAGGCTCCGATGTGGATACCTGTTCAATCTGTTCAACTACAGAAGGACTTTTCATATAAAATCTAATTTTCTTTTTCCAGTTTTGTTTGAATCACTACTCCGGATTGCTGCTTTGATCGACGACCCCCAAGCGTTAGGCACCCGCTCGAAATTAGAT
>JANXWY010000095.1 GCA_025350905.1 Verrucomicrobiota bacterium | reverse complement strand
GGATAGCGGAGATCCGGTCGCTCGGGACCGGCAGGAGGCTTCGGCGCCGATCCTTCGGCACGCCGTTCTTCCCGTCTGGCGCGTCTCGCCGTAAGAACGGCATCGCCAACGCTTCGCCTTAGGCAGATGAAACATCCCTGAGTGCGTCAATAACCTGCATCAAACGGGGATTGCCATGCGGATGTACGTGGACGACAATCGCGCCTATCCCTTGGGGGCCCAGATGCAAAGCGCCGCCCAGGGCTTTCCGTCTTGGTATGATGCCCTGGCACAGTACCATCGGCTGTCATGGACCAACCGGGCCTTTCATTGTCCTACCTACAAGTGGGTAATCCGAGACGGTCTTTCGCCGCTCGGTAGCTACAGTTACAACATCAACGGCACGAGCGGTAATTTGCAATTGGGTCTGGGTGGTTTGGTAAGCATCCCGTCCGTGAATAACTTGCTGCCTACTTCAGACTTGCAGGTCAAGGCACCCAGCGACATGTTTGCCATCGCTGACGCCAAGATCATTTCCGTGGGGACATTAGTCGTGAACGCGGGCATGATTTCCGCGGCCACCGGAGGGTCTCCGTACATGGCTACGTGGAATTGGTTTGCCGGGGATACGGGTGAACCGCAACCGTTGCGGCACGGCAAGGGTTTCAATTTCCTCTTTTGTGATGGCCATGTGTCGTTGGTCAAGCGCAACGATTTCATGAACCGGACCAATTCGTGGCGCAACTGGAATCGCGATCAGCAGCCGCACATGGAAACATGGTTTTGATGAGTTCAAGCTGAGTCACAGCCGGAGGGCAAAGATCTCGCCCGCCTTACCAGCTGCTCAGCTCGTTCGACGACGACACATGAAATTCGTCGTCTGCCGATTCTCGATTCTAGCCCCCGCCAGCTTGCCGGCTGCTGATCGACTCACCAGCGCCGCCGATAATCTGGCCGGAAAATGTATTGTGGCCGTGCTTGCGCTCACTTTGTATTGTGGCTGGGTTAGTTTTCACTTCGCGCCCGCATTGGTTTTCGCCTGACCTACTTTCGGATGCATGGCGTTGAGGCGATCTTCGTTGGCCTTCCGCCAAGCCTCGTCGAGTTCCAAAAGCTCTTTGCCGGTCCAATCCTTCCAAAGCTGGTCGGTGTACTTTCCCCGCCGCGCAGCGGCATTTAATTTGGGAACAATCTCCCGGTCATGTTTCTGCGTGACCCAATGCAGGAAATTGCCCGTAATGCGGTAGCTCGCGTCGTATTTGGCGCGCGCTAGGTTGCGACCGGTAATTTCCGCGCCGTTCGTCTCCGGCTCGTAGAGAAACCATCGGATATAGTCGGGGATGCCTTCGACCAGCCAGCCGGGCGTTGGCTTTGCGTCGGGGTTGGTGCGTTGCGCTCGATCATAATTCTGAACGACATGCACCATCTCATGCACCACCGCTCCGCGCGCTTCGCCTTCCCGTTCCCGCCGGAACCATTCGCTGTTCAGGTTGATCCGACCGCCGCTGGCCGCCGCCGGCGTGTCCGCCATATCGTTCCGGAAACGGAAGGTGACCTTGGTCGGCGCTTCGAATCCATCGCTGGGTAAGAGTGCGACGAGCTGGGGATACCATTCCTGGACGACCGGGCGCAGCTTCGTGTCCGCCCATTCCTTCAAGTCCGGCGCCGCTGAGGCGTCAATCGTGAACTGGTATTTGCCGCCGTCTGCGTCGAAGGCGATCAGGATTGGTTTGTCTCTGGGATTTTTCGTGTTCGTGGGCGCCGGTCCATTTGCATCAATCACATCAATCTCGCTGTAAAAAGTGTTGCCGAACGCGTCGCGGTTTTCGGTTGGGACTATGTCAAATAGCAGATAGCGGTAGTTGCCGAGTGCTCCTGCTGTGGGGTCGGATATGGCGACGCCTTGCTGATCGCCGTCGTCGCCGTTGCTCGGCCGCGTGTCCACGCGGGCGACGAGTCTCCAACCGCACGATTCCGGGTCGGTCCCACGTTTCGGCGCCGCGGTGAACCCGGACGACTTGCCATCCGCGGCATACAGTTGGTAAACCTGCGGCGTGCGCGTGCTGACGTGCCATGAGTAAGTGCAGACCATTTTGACGGAAATCACACTGCCAAGATCGAGTGCAATCCGCCCGCCATCAGTGCCCGCCCGGAAAAAGAAATTCGCCGCCGGCTGATCCTCCTCCACCGGCAACTGGCCATCGTGCAGCACCGCGAGGTCACCGCCATTCGGATCGCGTTCGCCGTCCACCAATGTGAATTGTGCCTTCGTTGCCGCATCGTTGTTCGCGGGCGCTGGTACGGATTTGAACTCGAAGTCCGATCCGCCGGGACAGCCCTCCCCCGAAATCCTGACCTCGGCATTGGAACAGAGTGCAGACAGAAGCATCAGCGCTCCGGTAATTAGCAGGTGGCTTACTTTCATTTGATAATGATCGTCACCTGATGAGGATAAAACTGCGACAGGTGGTGTCAGATTGCGATTCTACTTTTACGGCACACTTGAGGAAGGCGGTCATATTATTTTCGGGCTGAGTGGTCCAGCGCATCTAGCCAGATTATACGATGATGAGTGCCGATTGAGCCAGCTACCGTTCGTGAAGTTTGGTTCTCCGGCTTACGCTGGAAGTCTTACGCTGAACGTACTGCCGGTACCGGGCTGACTCGTGACTTCGATGCTGCCGTGGTGCGCGTCCACTATGGCTTTGCAGATGGCCAAGCCCAGACCGCTGCGCCCGTTGGCGCTCGTGCGCGCTTTATCGCCGCGGTAGAACCGCTCGAAAATATGCGGCAGGTCTTCGGGCGTGATTCCCGGCCCGGTGTCGGCAATGGTCAACGTGACCGCACTGTTTTCTACGCCTGTCCGGATGTGGATTTCGCCCTGCGATTTGTTGTAGTGAATTGCGTTGGTCAGCAGGTTGGTGACGACCTGACTTAGCCGGGCGTCGTCGCCAGAAACTTTGGCTGCCGCAAAGTTACAATGAATCTGAATGCCCCGCGCTTCCGCCAGCGGACGGATGAGTTCAACGCACGCCCGCGCCGCAACGGCCAGGTCGAAGGGCGCAAGCTTAATTGGTTTTTGCCCGGCGTCGAAGCGGGCGAGTTCAAGGAGCGATTCGGTCAACCGCCGCATTTGCTGGGCAGTTTCCAGGCAGGCCTCCACGGTTTCCCGGTATTCATTGGCCGAGCGTTGATGGGCCAGGGTGGTTTGGGCTTCCGAAATCAAGACGGCCAGCGGGGTGCGGAGTTCGTGCGAGGCGTCGGCCGTGAACTGCCGTTGCTGAGCAAAAGCGGCGTCGAGCCGGGCAAACGTCGAATTCAACACCCCGGCCAGCCGGCCTAGTTCATCGTCCGTGTTCTCGACATTGATGCGCTCGGACAGGTGACCCGCGGAAATACGACTCGCGGCGGCGCTAATGATTTCAACGGGACGAATGGCGCGGGTGGCAATCCACCAGCCGCCCCCAAGTCCGAGCAGCAGCACTGCGGCGCCCGCACCGGCGAGTATCAACGCGAAGCTGCGCAGGCCTGCCAGTTCGGTGGCGATGGAACGGCCCACCAAGACACAGCGCCCTTCGCGGTTGAAATCAAACCCTTCCCGGTACACGCCCCGGGTGCGGAAGTGGGGGCCGCTGTCCGGTGCATGTTCCTGGTCGGGGCGGGTCAAATCCGTCGGCGCGTTGGTCGAACCCTCCAAGCGCGTGCCGTCGCGATTCCAGATCGTGAAATAAATGCCAAGTTCTTCGTCTTGCTGCCGGAACCGCTCGAGGTTGGGGGGCAGGCGGAATTCAAACCCTCCGGACGGTGGCCCGGCGGGTGCGTTGGTGGCGTCCCTCGCTACCGCTCCTGACTGGCGATGATCGTCCGGGGAGGAAGGCAGAATGTCGCGCGAGGCTTCTTGCCTTGGCGGCTCAAGTCGTGGGAAATCGTCAAACCGCTCCGGTGGACGGCTGCTCCCCAACTCAGGTGTCCCCGGTCGGTTCCGACCGTCAAACGGTGGGCGGCCACCGGGGAAAAAATGGCCGCGCACCAGAAAAGCCAGGCCCGCAACCCGCCGGCCCAGTTCTTCATCCACCTGTTGGTATTGTTTGATCCGATGCGCCTCGAACGTGGCGAAGCCGAAGCCGCTGAGCGTGACGACGAGCAGGAATGCGAGCCAGATTTGCAACCGCCAACGAATGGATTTGATGATCATGGTGACGGTTCAAGGTTCGATGCAATACCCTTGACCCCGACGGGTGGCGATCAGTTCGCGGCCCAGCTTTTTGCGGATGCTGAACACATGCACGTCCAGGAGATTCGAGAGCGTGTCATCGCTTTCGTCAAACAGATGTTCGTACAGCTCCGTGCGCGTGATGACTTCGCCGCGATGCAACGCGAGGTACTCGAGGATGGCATATTCGCGCGCAGTGAGGATGACGGGTTGCCCGGCGCGCGTGACCGAGCGGGCGCGGGTATCAATCACCACATCGCCCGCGCTCAGCGTGGGCCGCACTTGTCCGGCGGAGCGCCGGATCAATGCCCGCAGCCGCGCGAGCAGTTCGTCCAGATCGAACGGTTTGATGAGGTAATCGTCCGCGCCCGTGTCGAGGCCGCGCACGCGGTCTTTGGGGCCGTCGCGCGCGGTGAGCATGAGCACGGGCGTGCGCTTTTGTTTACGGAGGCGGGCCAGCACTTCCCAACCATCGAGTTGCGGGAGCATCACGTCGAGAAGCACGGCATCGTAATCGTTTGTCTCGGCCTTGAACAAACCGTCGTCGCCGGCTTCCGCCGTATCAACGGCGTAGCCGGCCTCGCGCAAGGCTTTGGCGAGGTTGCGCAATAGCCGGGGCTCATCTTCCACGATCAGGATTCTCATCGAAGCATTGATCTCTCGTTTGTTTGTAGCATGGAATACCGGCGGGGGCACTTCTTTTGCCATCTCAATTTTACGAACCATATCTCACAGCAGATTAAGAAATCATTAAATTGAGCGACTCCGGGCGTTCTTTTCTGGAAAGTTTTTTGCCCCTTAATGTTTGCTTAATCCTCATTCGCGTAGCTTGGCGACAACGAAATAAAAACCTGAAAATCTATGAACCTCAATCAAATCGGTTGTACGCTTCTCTTTTCGTGTGTGGCTGCCATTACTGGCTACTATTCGGGCGCGCTGCGCCAGGACTCATCGTCATTCCTTTCGCCCGAGGCACTGCTTTCGGTGGATGATCTTTTTAGCCCGCAGTCCTTCTCGGAAGTGGAGAACGCAAAGGCGCTCTTGACCGCATTGTCGGAGCAATTCGTAGCTGGAATTTACACAGAACGTGTCGCCAACCATGCAAAAGCGGTCGTAATCAGCGGAACCGGGAAACCCGTAGTCGAGCCACACCTCCTGGAGGTCATCAAAAAGTTGGAACAGGGCATTGTCGAGTTCAAGGGAACGGAACAAGAATTGGTTTTGGTCGAACCTCTGCTGGCGGCGCTGAAAAAGGCGAATCTTTATGAACAATGGACCGAAGTCTATTTGAACGCTTTATATCAGCACCCAACGCATGTGATGATCGGCCGATTGGCAACCGAAGCCATTATTCTCAGCAAAGCTGCCGGCCGCCAGAGCGACATCCTTAACGGCTTTGAGCACGTGAGCCGCATACCATTGGATTTTAGCGCGAAGGCTCAGGTACAGACTGAATTGGTTCACGCTCGGACCTGAGGGTTGGCCGAAACCTTGTCGCCCGATTGACCGCCGAAATGACTTCTCACCTGAGCTCCACTCCAGCCACGGTCGTGACGTTGCGGGAAAAAACGCACTGGCGACAACGATATTGGCGTCTGACTCTCTGGGGCTCCCTCCTCTGCATGCTGGTGGTTTTGCGGAGTCATTTCCAAGTGGTCATCGTGAAAGGCGCGAGCATGCGGCCAACCTTTCGCACCGGTGATTTGCTGGTGGTATGGAAGCGGGCTTATCGCACGGCGGAGCCGCAGCGAGCGGATATTGTGGTCTCGCGCTACCGAAACGATCTTATCGTCAAGCGCGTGGTTGGCTTGCCCGGGGAGGAGGTCGAAGTCCGAGGCGGATCGCTCCTGATCAACGGCAGCACGAATACCGAGCCCCATGACATTGAACCGGGCTATCTGAGGATTGAAAACGGAAAACTCTTTGATGGAAAGTATGCGCTTTTGGGTGATAACCGTGCGCTCCCAATCTCCCAGCTAATCCACGCCGTCGTGTCGAAGAATGATATTATCGGGAAGGTGATTTTCTCGATCTGCCTGAGGTGGCCAGGGCCACGCGGAATTTTTCTCCAAAGTATTTCGACGACTTAATGCCAGCTTAATCGGTGTCGAAGTAAGCTGCTTACGAAGAAAATGAAAAACACCAAAATATCACGGGTCCTCAATTTCCCGGGTCTAGCGGCCCCTGGCTGGACCTTGGCCGCACAGGTGGACGCGCGATCGTCAAGCCTCGCTTGGTAAAATTATGTCACCGTCAACTGATAGCCGGGAGAATCGAGAGTTCGCCACCGAGATTAAATTTCTGATCAGCCCGGCCGTGGCCGAACCAATCCGCGACTGGGCCCGGGTCCAATTGGCGCCCGATCCAAACGCCAGCGGCGAAGCGCGCGATGGCTACCAGATCACGAGCCTTTACTTTGATACCGAGCAGTTCGACGTGTTCCATCGTCGAGGCTCGTTTGGCCGGAGCAAATACCGCATTCGGCGTTACGGCCAGAGTGAGGTGGCGTTTCTGGAACGCAAACTCAAGACGCGCGGTCTGCTCACAAAACGGCGGTCCATTGTCCAATTGACAGAAATGGAACGGCTATCGAATGGCAAGATTGAGCAAGGCGGAGAAGGTTATTGGTTTCATCGGCGGCTCCGGGCGCGCAGCTTGAGTCCAGTCTGTGAGATTTCTTACCGGCGTACGGCGCGGGTGGCGATGACACAGTACGGTTCAATTCGATTGACCTTGGATGAGAACGTCCGCGCTTTGCCCGCGACGGGCTTCTGGTTCAGCGACCAAGACGGGGCATTGATTCTGAAAGATCAGATCATCCTTGAAATGAAATTCCGCTTCGAACTGCCAGCCTTGTTCAAGCACCTGGTCGGAGAGTTTGCGTTGATCCCGCAGTCGTTTTCCAAGTATCGCCAATCAGCGACGGTCCTGGGATTGCAGTGTCCTTCGGATTCCGTCGTCCTAGAAAATCGTATTCCTGAATATGCCTGACTTCCTGAAAACAACAGTTTTTGACGGCCCGAATATTTCGGCTTCGGACGTAATGATCCGACTGCTGGTGGCGGCGGTGCTGGGGGGGGTGGTCGCCTGGATTTATCGCCACACCCGCAAGGGCTCGGAAATTTCCGCTTCGTTCCCGGTCACGCTCGTATTGCTGGCGATTCTGATTGCGATGGTGACGCAAGTGATCGGCGACAACGTGGCGCGCGCGTTCAGTCTGGTGGGTGCGCTTTCGATTGTCCGTTTCCGCACGGTGGTGCGCGACACGCAGGACACCGCCTACGTTATTTTCGCAGTGATTATTGGGATGGCCGTCGGTGCCCGAGACCTTTGGGTGGCGTTGATCGGGATCGGCGTGGTGGGTCTCGCCGCCTACCTGATGATGGCTCGTGCGAAAGTGTTCAGCGCCACGCAGCCCGCGTATCTGTTGAGCGTGCGCGTGGGATTGGGGCACGAACTGGACAAGCTGCTAGGGGATACGCTCGACCGCCATTTGCAGGATCGCGAATTAATGTCCGTGTCCACCGCCAAGCAGGGCGTCTTGCTGGACGCGACTTATGAAACACGTTTGTTGCCGACAGGCTCGGCCGATGAACTCGTGAAGGCGTTGAACCGCATCGAAGGCGTCCAAAGCGTCCGCTTCCAACGCCGCGATTTCACCGAGGACTAACCGGATCCATTTTAAAACGACAACCAATCCATCGAACCCACAGTTTATGAAAACGCATCAAACCTTTATTCGGATTCTCGCACTCACCGCGGCTTTTAGCTTTGTCTGCTCGGCGCTCGCCCAGACGCCGGACAATCCCCCGCAGCGGGACGAAGGCTTCCCCCCGCCGTTTGGCCCGGGCGGCTTTGGTCCCGGCGGACCCGGAGGCATGATGATGCAGGAAACCAAGCTGGTAAAGCAATTCGACAAGGATGGCGACAAGCGGCTCAACCGCGAAGAACGCCAGGCCGCGCGCGAATATATTACCAAGCAAAAGGCCACTCGCGGTCCGGGCGATCCGGGTGGTCCCGGCGGAAGGCGCGGCGGATTCGGGCCGCCCGGGCAAAGCCAGACACCGACCCAACCCGGGCCGAAACTTTCGCCGGCGGAGGTGAAGACCTTCCCCGACGTGCCGGTTTATGACTTGAATACGCTCCGCACTTTTTTTCTCGAATTTGAGGATGCCGATTGGGAACAGGAACTCGCGGATTTCAAGGACACGGATGTGGAAGTCCCGGCCAAACTTATCGTGGACGGCAAGACTTATCCGGACGTCGGCGTGCATTTCCATGGCATGTCTTCCTTCATGATGGTGGGCGAAGGTCAGAAGCGTTCCCTGGTTGTGTCACTGGATTCCGTTCACCCGGAGCAACACATCGGCGGTTACCACAAATTCAACCTGCTAAACTCGCACGAGGATCCAAGCTTTCTGCGCACGGTACTTTCCCTCCAGATCGCCCGCGATTATATGCCGGCACCCAAGGCCAATTTCGTGCGCGTGGCGATCAACGGCGAATCGTGGGGCGTCTACGTGAACCAGCAACACTTCAACAAGGATTTTGTGAAGGAGTCCTTTGGCACCACCAAAGGCGCCCGGTGGAAAGTGCGGGGCAGCCCGGGCGGTCGTGGTGGGTTCAATTACCTCGGCGAAGACATTGCGCCCTACAAACAGATTTACGAACTCAAGAGCAAGGAGGACCCGAGGGCATGGGCGGATTTGATCCAGCTTTGCAAAGTGCTGAAGGAAACGCCCGCGGACCAACTGGCGCAAGCGCTCGCGCCATGGTTGGATATTGACAGCACCTTGAAATTCCTCGCCTGGGACAATGCGCTCGTCAACGGGGATGGGTTTTGGACGCGCGCCAGCGATTACGAACTCTATCAGGACGAACGGGGGCGCTTCCACTTCATCCCGTATGACGCCAACGAAACCTTCAGTTCCGGCGGCGGCCCCGGCGGCCCCGGCGGTCCCGGCGGTCCGGGTGGGTTTGG
>JANXWY010000484.1 GCA_025350905.1 Verrucomicrobiota bacterium | reverse complement strand
CGAGTCTCCGCACGTTCCGCCCGCTCGGCGCGGGCGGAGTGTTCGCAGCGCGAACACTCCTACCACCCGGGTTGACCGCCACTCCCGGTCGCACCCCGATGCAACAAACTTGCGCCCCCCTGCCCACATCCCGTATAAAATGTCTTTCGCCGGAAGGCGGAGTCCCTGAACCCATGATTGAACAAATCGTCATCCTTGATTTCGGCTCGCAATATACGCAAGTCATCGCCCGGCGCATCCGGGAGTGCAACGTGTATTCCACGATCCTGCCCTTCAACACGCCCGCTGACAAAATCGCCGCTCTAAAGCCCAGCGGCCTGATCCTATCCGGCGGGCCGTCCAGCGTCTACACGCCGGACGCACCGCTGCCGGACAAAAATATTTTCACGCTGGGCGTACCCGTGCTGGGAATCTGCTATGGCGTGCAATTGCTCGCCCATTTCCTTGGCGGCAAGGTCGAAAAAGGGCTCAAGCGCGAATACGGCAAGGGCACGTTGCACGTGAAGGACGGCCGTTGCCCGTTGTTTGCGAAACTGCCGGCGAGTTTGCAGGTCTGGAATTCCCACGGCGACAAGCTCACCCAGTTGCCGCGTGGCTTCAAACCGGTGGCCGTCACCGAGAACTCGGAATTCGCCGCCATCGAGCATCGCGCCCAAAAATTCTTCGGCCTGCAATTCCATCCCGAAGTCGCCCACACGCCGCGCGGGCGCGAAATTTATAGCAACTTCGTCCACGGGATCTGCGGCTGTGGCAAGGATTGGACGATGCGCAACTACGTCGAGCAGGCGGTCGAGGAAATCCGGGCCCAAGTCGGCCCGGAGCGCGTTATTCTCGGTCTGAGCGGCGGCGTGGATTCCAGCGTTGCCGCGGCGCTGTTGCACAAGGCGATCGGCGATCAACTCACCTGCATCTTCGTCAATAACGGCCTGCTCCGCGTGCGGGAAGCGGAGGTGGTGCAGGAAGTTTTCGGCCGCAACTTCAAGGTCAAGCTGCAATACGAAAACTCCGCCACCTTGTTTCTGAACAAGCTCAAAGGCGTCACCGACCCGGAGCGCAAGCGCAAGATCATCGGGAAAACTTTCATCGAAGTTTTCCAGGCCGCCACCCGGCGGGCCGGCAAAGCGAAGTTCCTCGCGCAAGGCACGCTTTATCCGGATGTGATCGAATCCGTACCCATTGCGGGCAATCCGGCCGCGCTCATCAAGAGCCATCACAACGTCGGCGGGTTGCCCAAGAACATGAAGTTCGCGCTCGTCGAACCGTTGAAATGTTTGTTCAAGGACGAGGTGCGCCAGCTCGGCCTCGAACTGGGGCTGCCCAAGGAAATCGTCTGGCGCCAACCATTCCCCGGCCCCGGCCTCGCGGTGCGCATCCTGGGTGAAGTGTCGCCGGCCCGGTGCGCGATTCTCCGCAACGCCGACGCCATTGTGGTGGAAGAGATGAAAGCGTCCGGCCTTTACTACAAGATCTGGCAGAGCTTCGCAGTGTTGTTGCCGGTACGCAGCGTGGGCGTGATGGGCGACGAACGCACGTATGATTTCACCATCGCCATCCGGGCGGTGGAATCGCAGGACGGCATGACCGCCGATTGGGTGAAGCTGCCCTACGACCTGCTCGAAAAACTCGCCAGCCGCATCATCAACGAAGTCAAGGGCGTGAACCGCTGCGTCTTCGACATCACCAGCAAACCGCCGGGAACGATTGAGTGGGAATAAAATGAAAAAACTGCTGACCTATTTGACGCTCTCAATTCTGGCTGTTGGTTGCCAGACCATGTCGGATGTCAAAAGGGACAGACTGAATCGAGATGCGATCTACGATACGCAGCTAGATTCAAAAACAAGGCTCGAGGTTCGACTTGATCAAGATGGTACCGCCAGAATCCATTTACTACGCAACGACATTCGGGAGGAAATCATTTTTCAACTTCTTTATTTCCCCACAGATGACCACATCGATTCGTTCCATCGCCTGCAATACGACAAAGTCGGCGTTGGCACGGTGTGCGGAGTTGGAGTTTCTAGCGATTCAGGAAGGCTGAGGAGTATCTCTTTGGTAGAATCTCAGGGAACAAACTTTAGTTTGATGCTGAACCGCGAAGGCGGAATGCTTCCAAATAAAAGACGAACGTTTTCTGTGGAGCCGGGTGTCTCAAGCCATCAATTTGAGCAAATCCGGTATGAGTTTGTTCCCGTCTCCGCAAAGACTACAAATACATCCGACACCGATTTGAAGAAGTGATGAAAAACCAAAACTCGATCCGGGTAACTACAGCAGTTGCACTATCAACGAAGTCAAAGGCGTGAACTGCTGCGTCCTCGACATCACCAGCAAGCCGCCCGCCACTATTGAGTGGGAGTAAAGTTTGTTTCCATTGAAGATTAACCTTTTCACAAACTCACAAAGGCCCATCGGTGGCGTGATTGAAGATTTGGTCACAGTGGCCGATGATGTTTTCATTGCTTCGGCTTACATTAGCGCAAAAGCAGTCTCGGCATTAGTGCGTCAGACAAGCTTAAGGCAAGGCGGCAGGCCTCAAACCATTGACATCTTATTTGGGATGATGCCGGACATAGATAACGCTTCTTTAGAGCGCCTTTTAGAAGC
>JANXWY010000422.1 GCA_025350905.1 Verrucomicrobiota bacterium | reverse complement strand
TGGTTGAATTTCAAAAAGGCAAACGCGACCTCGGCCACAACGCGAAGATCGGCTATTTCAGCCAGCATCGCGGCGCGACGCTCGACCCGGAAAAAACCGTGCTCGAAGAAGTGCAGGCGTGTGCGCCGTTGATGCGCGAAGACGAAATTCGCGGTGTGCTCGGCTCGTTCATGTTCCGCAAGGATGACATTTACAAAAAAACCGCCGTGTTGAGTGGGGGTGAAAAAAGCCGCCTGAACCTGATAAAATTTCTGGTGGATCCGCCCAACCTATTGCTGATGGATGAGCCGACGACGCATCTGGATATTCACACCGTGGAATCGCTCACGCTGGCCTTGGAGCGGTACGAGGGCACGCTCATCTTTATTTCCCACGACGTGCATTTCATCCGCCAGCTCGCGACGAAAGTATTGCATGTCAACGCCGGCCAGATCACGCCGTATGCGGGCGGCTACGATTATTTCCTGGAGAAAACCGGCGGCCTCACCGACGAACGCGCGGCGCTCACGGCCGCGTGAATCGCCCGCTTCAGGCGGCGGTGCCCAAGCGATCTCCAACGTGCGCGTAGAGTTCGCACCGGTTTTGGCTCTGCGCGATCAGATCATCCGCCAGACGCACGCGACCGGGCTCGAACAACAATAAGGTGGAGCTCCCGCCAAAACGGAAATAGCCCTTCTCCTCACCTTTGACGACCGCCCGCCCGGGCCGGTAGGTCTGCACGATGGAGCCGACATTGGTGGCTCCGATTTCCAAAAGCAAAACCGTCCCGAACTTTTCGGTTTCCAAAGTCGTAAGCATGCGACGGTTTTCCCAGAGGTAACTGAGATTGCGGCGCAAGGCGATGGGGCTCACCGAATACAGCGGGCCGTTGAGTAGAATCGTGCGAGATGGTTTTCCACCGAGCGGAAAATGAAAACGATGGTAGTCCACCGGGCACAAGCGCGACAGCACGAGCGTGCCTTGCGCATAGCGCGCCGCGAGGCGGGCATTGCCGAGGAGCCGTTCGAGATCGAAGCGTTGTCCCTTCACGAACACGCCCTCAATTTTGGACGCATCGGGGAACCCGAGATGCCGACCATCTGCGGGGAAAACCGCGGCCGCGGGATCGGCCTCCATCGGCCGCGCGCCGGGTTGCAGGCGGCGATAGAAAAATTCATTGAAGCTGCGAAATGACTCGGGCGGGTCGGCAAACTCCTGCACGTCCAGGCCGAAGTTGCGAATGAACGGCAACACTTTGCCTCGACTGACCGGGCGATTCATGCGCCAGCCATACCACCGCGAGAAAAATGGGCGCTTGACCAACGTCTCCAGCGCCAGTCGGCCGAACGGGTTGCAATAGGTCCAGCGCAGCCAGGCCGCGCCGTAAATCTGTTCCAGCTCCACCCGCCCGGTGTAGCGATTGAAAAACTGGATGTCGTCCGTTTCAGGCATAAATGCGGGCGGGAGACTAACCATCACCCAACGCGGCGGCGAGTTTTGAAATCCGAAGGCTCGGACCCGGCGGCGCGGCTGTCACCCGGCGCCTGCCGGAGGGTGGAGGCGATTGCTCATCGTGGACCAGCGGACCATTCGACCCGGCTCGACCGGGGGCGGTTGCCCCACAACGCGCCAGCCAATCCCGGGACTCCCCGGCGTGGGCCAAACATTCCGGTGCGGTTGCTTTGACGGTGAGACCGGTCTTGGTTAGCCTGAGGCCCGCATGCCAGAACCCGCCCACCATCCCCGCGACCCGCTGCATGGCGTCACGCTGGAAAGCATCCTCAATCAACTGGTTCAACGCCATGGTTGGAGCGAAATGGGCCGGCGCATTCCGATCCGGTGCTTTCAATTCAATCCGACGGTCAAGTCGAGCCTCACCTTTTTGAGAAAAACCCCGTGGGCGCGCACGAAAGTGGAAGGCTGGTATATTTCGGAACTCTGAGCGCGGCGGCAAGGCCAACGCGCTTTTTTCGTTACCGTCCCCCGCAAGGCAACCGGGAGCTACTGGATTCCGAGCAGTTCGATTTCGAAGACCAGCGTTGAGTTGGGCGGAATGGCGCCTGGATAACCGTCCTTGCCGTAGGCCAGCTCCGGCGGGATGGTGAGCTTGACCCGATCACCCACTTGCATCTGCGCGACGCCTAGGTCCCAGCCGGCGATGACCTGCCCCTGCCCCAGCACGAAACTGAACGGTTCCTCCCGGTCGACGGAACTGTCGAACTTCTGGCCGTCGGTGAAGCAACCGGTGTAGTGGACCGAAACGGTTTGACCCGGCTGAGGTACCAGACCATTGCCGCCGGCGAGTTTTTCGAGGTGTAAGCCAGTCTTTGCCATCCGCCAGTTTGACGCCAACTCAACCCCTGGGTCAATTCTGTTGGCGCTCAAAGGTCATTGTTATTGGCCGTGGTGAACTCGAACGTCAACCACCCACAACCTCCGTCACTGAACCGGTTCCCCGGAAACCGTCGCTGGCGATGAGCCTCACCGCGCAGCCAAACGGCGCGCATCGAGTTGCTGCAACACCGCGCACAACGCCGTCAGCCGGGGGGCGGCGACGCCGGACTGCCGGGCCTGCCGCAACGGCTCCAGAAACAGGCTTTCCATTTCCAGGGGCCGGCCGAGCTCGAAATCGAGCAAGGTGGAAGCCCGGTAAGCGCCCATGCTGCGGGTTCGTTCGATTTGAAAGTCGCGTTGCGACGCGGCCACCGCCAAGCCCTGCGCGTTGGCCGCGGCGATGACTTCATCCATGAGTTCGCGGACCATCGCCTCCCAGCCCGCGTCCGCCAAAAGTTTTTCCGTTGTCAAACAAGGGCGTAACGGCAGCTCGAGTGGGGCCGCTGGATCACGGAGCGCGTCGGGGCCAGCGGCGCTCGCCACCCCCAGCCCGTTGAAGGGGATATTCCAGACCAGTTTTTCCCAGTGCGTGCGCGCCAAATCCTCGGTGACCCGGCAAGTCACCCCGGCGTCGTCGAACGCCGCCGCGAGCTCATGGGTCCGCCGCCCGGGCGGACCAGCCAACGCTCCCAGCACGATCAGTCCGTGCGCCAAATGTTGAATGACACCCGGGGCCGTGCGGTTCAGGCAGACGAAACAAAGTCCCCCCAAAATTTGTTCCGCCGGGAAGAGTCGCGCCAATTGAGCTTCGTTGCCCAAACCGTTCTGCAAGGTCACCACGGCCGTGCCGTCACCCACCAGCGGCGGCAGCAATTCTACAAACTGTGAGTTCGCCGTGGTCTTCAACGCGATCAATACCACATCGCTGACGCCGATTTCCGACGGTGCCGTGGCGCAACGCGGCCACGCCTGAAAATCGCCCGCCGGACTTTGAATCTGCACCCCAGCGCGCCGCACGATTTCGTAATCCGACCGGAGCAGGAAATGCACGTCGTGACCGGCACGGCAAAGCAGCGCCCCGTAGTAGCTGCCCACGGCGCCACATCCGACAACGGCAATTTTCATGGCCTAAGCGAAAAATAAAAAAGGCACTCTGACCCGCGTCAGAGTGCCTCCTGGGAAAAAATAGCTTACTTGGCGCCGAGAATCGCGTCCTTGGCGGCCTTGGCGACGCGGAACTTCACAACGCGCTTTGCGGCGATCTGGATCGTGGCGCCGGTGGCGGGGTTGCGACCGATGCGGGCTTTGCGATTGACCAACACGATCTTGCCGATGCCCGGCAAGGTGAAGGTGTTCTTCGCGTTCTTGTAGGCGAGCGCGGCGATGTGTTCCAGGATCTCTGCCGCCTGTTTTTTCTTGATGCCGGCCTTATCGGCAATCTCCGCGGTGATTTGTGATTTGGATAATGCTTTTGCCATATATTTGTTCGTTTGGTTGTGTATTAAGAGCCGTTTGACCGAGTCGTATTAAAATGGTTCACCCGCGCGCGCAAGCCTATTTTGCACTTTTTTCACGGAAATAAGCGGCTGGCAAACGTCGAAGCCAGGGCCGGCCAGCCGCACTCAAATCGTCGAAGCGGCGCGCGCACGAACCGATGCCGCGAAACCGGCGACCCGTTGCGGCGAAACAACGCGACCGCCGCATCGGCTGCTGGCGGGACCGGCCCCACTCCTTACCTGTCGGCTTCAACAAAGCGATCCACTTCGAAAGTTTTGCACGATGGCTTTTTTCGTGACACGCCCGGCCCCGCGCCTACAATGCTGGACCTTTGCGACCCTATGGTCTAGCGGTTAGGACACCTCCCTTTCACGGAGGTAGCCCGGGTTCGATTCCCGGTAGGGTCGCCATTCTTAACTGTTCCCCTTGCATTTCCGGTAACAGATTGAAAACCAAGCACGTTACGGCGGTTTGAATAGTGCCGCCCACAAATTGCACACCTTCGGGGAAAAGCACTTTCTGTAAGCGCTGTTTCTGATCGCTGGAAAACTCCAACCACAGCCGCGCGGCATTCAGCAGCACGTGCTCGGCGAAGTTGAGCACGGTTTCCACGTCGTAGCTTTCAAGTTTGGCGTCTCGCTCCTGCATCTCAGCCAGCACGATCTGCTCGTTCAGCTTGTCGCGCTGGCGATCGTAGGTTTCGCGGTTGATCGTCTTTTCTTAGAGCCTGTTTGAAAACTCTGAAAAGACCAATAAAACCGCAGATTTTGCTGTACTTTTTTGACCACCTGCCCCAACAGACTGGGGATGCGATACACTCATGACCTGACGGACGCCGAATGGCAATTGATCTCTTAC
>JANXWY010000408.1 GCA_025350905.1 Verrucomicrobiota bacterium | reverse complement strand
CGGCAAAAATCCAAGGAGAACTTGCCGGCCAGCGACCAGCAAAAGCAGGGGCGCAAAAAAGACAAACCGGGCCGAAGCCCGGTCTGTGTGAGTACAACTTTTCGGAGTGCGAATTACTTCGCCGGAGCGTTGGTGGAAGGGGTCGCCGGTGCCGCCGGTGCCGCTTCTTCCTGCTTGCAGCCGGTCAATAGGATCATGCCCACCAGGGCCAACAAGGTGACGAATGATAACAATTTCTTCATAGGCGCGTTAGGCTCAGTAAAAATGGCCGGGAGGACAAGCCTTTTCTGGGCTTTGGCGGTGGCGATTTTTCTTTCGCCCGACCTTGGTTTCGCTCTATTGAATTCAACGTGTGCCATCGCTACGCCGGGTGCCAATCGTGACGCCCATGATACCCTCGTGCCCAAGAACGCAGGACCGGCAGCGCTCGCCCATTGCGAATTCGAAGTCGGCGGTCAGGGGTTGCGCGGCAGCTTGAACCGGATCCTGTGAAACCCATCAGCCCCACAGCCGCCGCGGTGCAACTCCGCCAGCTTTCCCGGTCCCGCCCCACGCTCGCCCTCGTGCTGGGTAGCGGATTTCATCATGCGCCGGCGAGGATGGCAATCGAACGGCGCATCCCCTATGCGAAGCTGTCGGGCTTTCCGCCCGTCGGGGTCAGCGGGCACACCGGAGAATTGATCTTGGGCCGGCTGAGCGGCACGTCCGTGATCGTGATGAGCGGCCGGGCGCATTTTTATGAAGGTCATCCCATGGAGCGCGTGACGTTCGCCATTCGGGCGCTCGCGGAATTTGGGATTCAGGATTTGCTGCTGACGAATGCTGCGGGCGGTGTGAATCGAAATTTTCGCCCGGGCGATTTCATGGTGCTGAGCGACCATATCAACTTCATGGGCGTCAATCCGCTGCGAGGCAGTGACGCCGGGTCGCCGTTGCTACAGCGCTTTGTGGATTTAACCCAGGTCTATGATCCGAAGTTGAGCGCTTTGCTCCATCGGGCGGGACGCGCCGCCAGGGTAAAACTACGGCGCGGAGTTTATCTCGCGGTTAGTGGGCCAACGTATGAAACCCCCGCCGAAGTGCGCGCGTATGCCCGGCTCGGCGCCGACGCGGTGGGTATGAGCACGGTGTCCGAAGCGATCGTGGCGCGCCAATGCGGCCTGCGTGTCGCGGCGCTCTCGTGCATCACCAATCTCGCTGCTGGTTTGGGTTCTTCGCCCCTCTCGCACGCTGAAGTACTGGCGACCGCCGGGCGCGTGAAAGCCGTTGGCGCCAACCTGCTCGAAAATTTTTCTAAACTTTATAGCCCGACCCGACCCGAAGGCAAAATAACGAAGTGAATGACGGAAGTGCCCGAATCTCCGCGGTCGGTGGAAGCGGAGCGATTGAATGCGGCATCGGGCAGGGTTGTATTCGTCGATGGACGGAAGGCGTTTGGTCCGACCGAGATCTCACCGCGCCAATGCTCGCTGGCGGTCAGCGGAAACTCGTCGCGAGCCAGAAGCCGCCCACACCCATCGCGGCGGCGGCGCTGAACCCCATCAGGCCGCGATACACGTTCACGCCGCGGAGGGCAAAGCGCGTCGCCAACCAGCCGATGCCCCAGGAAAAGGCGGCCATCGCCGCCACCGTGCCCAACCCGAACGCGAGGAGATACGTCACTGCCTGCGGCTTGTTCGGAAACGCGAGCGCCGGTAATACCCCCAGGAAATGGGAGCTGCCCGCCAGCCCGTGCAGGGTGCCGATGCCAAAGGCCGCATGCATATGCCGATGGCCATCCGGCTTCGGGTTTGCGGCGTGGGCGTGATGGAGGTGAAAGTGAACATGGCTTTCGCCGTCATGTTCATGTTCATGCGTGTGGACGCTTTCCCGGAGCGCGAGGCGCAGCGCCCACAATCCAATGCCAAACAGCATGACGCCCACGAGCCGCTCGCCCCACGAAGAAAGCCAGGCCACCGGAATCAAGTCACGCAGCCACAGGGACAGGAGACCCACGGTCGCCACGCCAGCGGAGTGACCCAACCCCCAACGCACCCCGGGCTGCCAGGCGCGGCGCGGGCGGCGGACGGCCAGAGGGGCCACGGCCGTGAGATGATCGGGCCCGCTTAATACGTGCAAAACTCCCGCCGCTAATCCGGTCAATAGGGCAAACATGGTTTTGGTCTTCTGGTCTTCCTGTCGGAGACGGACTGTGCGTGATTCTGGTGCGGAGCGCAAAGAAAACCACGCCTCTCTGTCCAAACAATTCACGATGCCGCGGGCCCAACGGCGGCCAGCCGGCCGGCCAAAAGGTGCATGACGGCTTTGACGGCCAGTTCGATGGCGAAAATCGGTTTGGCGATCAGATCGTTCCCGCCGGCCAGGATACTCTTGGCGCGGCTCTCGAAATCGGCGTGGATGGTGATGTAAATGACGGGCGTTTTCTCGTAGCCCGGCAGGCAGCGGATCTGACGACACAATTCGTACCCGTTGAGTTGCGGCATTTCGATGTCGAGCAGAAACAAATCGAAATGGCTGTGCGCCAGGAGGTCGAGCGCCAGCAATGGATTTTCCACCGCGCGGGCGTTGAGTTTCGCTCGACTCAACGCGGCGAGCGCGACTCGATTGGCGAGCGCGTCATCATCCACAATGAGCACTTCGCCGGACAGGGTTTCGGCGCGGCCTACGGTCTGCGTGTCCGTCCGCAGCCGCGCGAGACATTCGACGGCCGCGACCACGGTGCGCGCGGTGGAGGCATTGATGAATTGGGGGTTTTCGACCAGCTCATAGAGCAGCGCCTCCAAAGCGCCACCGAGCAACGCGAGGTGGCGACAATCCGCCAAACCCGCGGCGGCGGCGAGGAGATGGGTCTGCCCGTAAAGTTCGGCCAGATTACCGGAGCGCGCGGCAGCCTCGGGGCTCGCTTTGAACTCCTGGCCGAGCTCGCGCAAATCCGCGATCTGAATTCCGGCGTTCGTCAAGAATTCCGTGCGCGCTGCATTGTGCGCTTCGATGGGCCGCCGAGGTTCCGTGGGAGTTGGAGCGTCCGCCAAGGGGGGCGTGACCCCGAGCAACTGGCGGATGAGTTCCAGCATCTTGGCCGGCGTGCAGTCGGCCTTGACGATGGCGCGTGCCACTCCCAAATCACTGACCGCGCGCGCCTGATCACTCATGAAAGCGTTGGTCAGCACGACGACGGGCAACGGGGCGAGCCTGGGCTGGGAGCGGATAAAGCGCAGCACACTATCCCCCGCGAGCCGTGGCATCATCAGGTCAAGCAGCACCAGATCGGGGGTGAACGTGGTCAGCCATTGAATTGCCTGCAAGCCATCCTGCGCCAAGCAAACCTCGAAGCCGCCCTGTTCCAACTGGCGCTGATAGAGCGCTCGCACCACCGCATCGTCATCCACCAGAAAGATTTTTTTCATGGCGGTTGGCTCTGGCTAGCTGGCCAACGGCGTGCCGGGCAGAAACACGTTGAACGTCGTACCCGCGCCAGGCTGGCTAATCACCTGCAACGCGCCGCCACCTTCCTGAACCATTCGTTGAACGATGTTCAACCCCAGCCCCGTCCCCTGCCGCGCATCCTTGGTGGTGAAGTAGACCTGAAAGATTTTGGGCAGAACTTCCAACGGAATCCCGGGTCCGGTGTCGCGCACACTCAACCGCACCAGCGGAGTGGTATTCTGAAAATTTTCCACGTTGAGCATGCGCGTTCCGGGTCCGTCCTTGAATTGCGTCAGGTCGAGCGGTGTCGGCAGGACTTCACCGGTGATGTCCACCCGATGGGGCTGGGCCGACGCCTGAAAGCCATTGACGGCGAGGTTCAACAACATCTGGATCAGGTCCGTCCCATTCATTTTCACGCCGATGTCCGCCGCCAGCGGTTGAATCTCAAACTGATTATTCTGCAAACTTGGATGAAGCCGCAGCAAATGGCCCAGATCAATGAGCAACTGATTCACCCCGACCCGCGCCACCTCCACCGGCTGCTTGCGCAGGAAGCCCAGGTAGCGGCGCGAAATCTCGATGCAGTTGGTCACCTGCCGCGTCATCGTCCGCAACCGGTCCTTGACGAAGTCCACGTCCTCGGGGCCCAAGGTGGCGGATTTGCCGATCCGATGGTTGAGGAGCTGAAGAAAGCCGGAGATCACCGTCAACGGGCCGTTGATGTCGTGGATGATGCTGGCGTAGATGTCGCCGCGGGTCTGCGCCATCTGGCCTTCAATTTTTTGATCCTGCAATTCTTTGAGCAGGGCCTGGAGTTTTTCCGTGTTGGTGGTGATCTCCGTGTCAAACGACCGCCGTTGCATGGCCTTGGCTACCGCCGCGCGCATGTCGGCCACTTCGAAGGGCTTGTTGAGATAATCGCAGGCCCGCAGGCGCAGGGCTTTCCGGATGGTTTCCGTGGTTTCGAACGCCGTCATCATCACCGCTTCGATCGAGGAATCAATGTATTTGATGCGCTCCAACACGTCCACGCCCGACATGCCCGCCATGCGGATATCCAGTACGGCCACATCCACCCTGTGCTTCTGCATGAGTTCAATGGCGCTCGGTCCATCACTCGCCAGCAGGAGATTATAATCATCCTTGAAGATCGCCCGCAGCGACTGCCGCGGGCCCTCTTCATCGTCCACAATGAGCAACGTGCCGCGCCGACTGGGCGGCGGCGGAGTGCTGGGGGTGTCCTGGTCAATCATAATTGTTGCTTGTTGGCACCAGTTTCCCCATCGGAGGGTGATGGGGCGAGTGAATTCGCCAGGAATCCTAACGGGACGCTCGGGGCGAACAAGCGAAAACCAACTCGCGCGATTACCCGGCAGTGTGAGGTCAAAGGTTTACCACGCAACTTTCAACTGCGAGCCGCTGGGCCGGCCGCGGCCGCGGAACGGCAACCGCTGCGCGGGCGGGCGCCGCCGTCGCGCTCCGTAATCGTTACGCCCCGGGGCGGGGCCTCAAGCCTGGCCGCCCAACTGCAAGCGGGCGTCGTTTTCGAGCATGGCCTTCAAGTTGTCCCACTGTGCCGTATTCATGTCGTTGAACGCGTTCAGGTAAACGGCTACGACTTCCGGTGGATGCTTGGCGAGCAACGCGTCCACGGCGGTTTTCAACTTCGCGTCGTCCACGGCGGCCGGCAAATCCTCGACGACCCCTTTTTCATTCGGGATACCCAGGGCGTCGAGAAAGTCCACCAGCATGGCGGTGTGTTTTTTCACCAGCCAGATGCGGAGCAGCGTGCTGGCGGCGACGTCCATGCTCGGTTTGGACAGCGTGGCGGCCATCGCCGCGTGCCGCTGATCGCGAGACTGGCGTTCCAGGAACACCCGCCGGACGTGGCGGGCCTCGGCGACGGCTTGCAACACGGCGCGGTAGGTGGGTTTTTCCGCGTCGTGCGTGAAATTGAAGATGTCGTTCGCCAACGTGGGCGACATGAAGCCGAGCAGTTCGTGAGACTTGAGCATTGAGTGATTCGTTTCGGAATCTAAACCCCGAAGCGTTGACTAATTTCAACCGATCGTGGCACGCCAGTTTGAGACGGACCGCCGGGGCAGCGCAAGTTTCTTGTTCAAGGTGGTGGCGGGAAGCACGACACTGTTTGGGTGACATTGGAGCTGCGGTTCCTGGGGTTTGCGACCGGCCGACCAAGACCCCAGCGCTTCCGGTCTGTCCCGTTCGCAGGGGTGTTTCATCTGGGATAAGCAAGCCGCAGGTGAGGAGGAGGTTAGTGGAAAATGACTGGACATCGGCAAGACGACTTTCTACACCTTGGGCATGCCGAAGCCACTAACCGGTGCTGAATCCGCGATTCTCCAAAG
>JANXWY010000407.1 GCA_025350905.1 Verrucomicrobiota bacterium | reverse complement strand
CTTTGGAGAATCGCGGATTCAGCACCGGTTAGTGGCTTCGGCATGCCCAAGGTGTAGAAAGTCGTCTTGCCGATGTCCAGTCATTTTCCACTAACCTCCTCCTCACCTGCGGCTTGCTTATCCCAGATGAAACACCCCTGTCCTGGGCCTCGGCATCCGACAAGCCGGCCTTCACGGCGACCGCGTAAATGAGCTTCCAATAGGTGTCGAAGAAGTCCTGCCAACTGCCGTGGTCATTCCAGTTGCCCAGACGCTTCACGAGACTCGAGCGCGTGGCGTCCGGGTCAGCGGCGACGGGATCTCGGATGCGAGTTGCTGGCACAGGCACACATTCGCAGGAACCGGAGACTTCTTTCAAGATTCCTCGTCCGACCGTGAGAAATATTGGCGCGACCCGATTATTCCACCCTGGTTTGCTGCTTCAACTCCCGTTCGCGCAGCCAGCAGAAAATCACCGGCGTCACAATCAAGATGTGAATCAAGCTGCTCAACATGCCGCCAATGACCGGCGTCGCGAGCGGCTTCATGACTTCCGCGCCTTGCCGATGACTCCACATGATCGGCAGCAGGCTCGCCACGATGGTCGCCACGGTCATCACCTTTGGCCGCAATCGCAGCCGCGCGCCGTCCTTCACAGCCTGAACCAGATCGGCGGCGTTGAAGGCGTTGCCGCGTTCGGCCATGCGCTTTTTCACCATCTCTTCGAGATAGACCACCATCACCACGCCGGTTTGTACCGCCGTACCGAACAGCGCGATATAGCCGACCCACACGGCACCGTTGAAGTTGTAACCCAGCATTTTTTGCAGAAACACGCCGCCACTCAGGGCGAAGGGCACCGCCAGCAAAACATGCGCGGCCTCCAAGGCGCTGTGATAAACCAGGTAGAGCATCATAAAAATGATCAGCAGCACGGCCGGGAACACGACCTGC
This sequence comes from Verrucomicrobiota bacterium, assembly GCA_025350905.1. Classification (GTDB taxonomy): domain Bacteria; phylum Verrucomicrobiota; class Verrucomicrobiia; order Limisphaerales; family JADLHS01; genus JADLHS01. The sequence goes on along the minus strand of JANXWY010000407.1, from coordinate 50,575 downwards.
ATCGTCTTGGTGAACCGCCGCTGGTTCTCGTATTCGCCGGTCATCTGGTAGGTCATGTTGCCCCAATCCAGTTTCTGAATCGCCGTCTCGACGGCGCTCACGAATCCGCCCAGGTCGCGGTCTTGTACATTGGCCTGCACGTAAGCGCGTAAACGGCCGTTCTCGCTGGCGATTTCGTTTGCGCCAATTTCGCGCGTGAGCTTGGCCACCATCGCCAGCGGGATGTAAGTGAGCGCAGGGTTGCCTCCGCTCGCACCCGCTGAACTTGCGGCCGGGCTGGCTACCCCTCCGCCCATGCCGCCGACTCCACCAGCGCCCCCGCTCGGCGCGGCTTCCTTTGCCCCCCCGCTCATCGCGTTTGGCGCCGCGATCAGGATACTGCCCAGCTTCTCGATGTCGTCGCGCTCGCCGCGTTCGAGCCGGACCTGAATTGGAAACCGCTCGCGCCCTTCGATGGTCACACTCACATTCTTGCCGCCAATGGCCACTTCCACCGCGTCGAGCACGGCCCGAGCGCTCAAGCCGTAACGCGCCAGGGCCCGGCGATCCACCTTTACATTCAGATAAGGTTTGCCTTGCACCCGCGACGGCGACACGCCCGAGGCCCCTGGAATTTGCTTCACCACGGCCTCAACCTCGTACGCTTTGCGCTGGAGCGCCTCCAGATTGTCGCCGTAAATCTTCACACCCACCTGGGCACGGATGCCGGTGTAGAGCATGAGGATCCGGTTTTCAATCGGCTGCAAAAACGCCGGCACGTAACCTGGCACCACCTTCATCCTTTCATTGAGTTCGGCTTTCAGTTTCTCGACGGTCATGCCCGCGCGCCATGCGGGGTTGCGAATGACGCGCGGGATTTTGATGAAGCCGAGCACGGTGCGATTCGTGGGAATCCATTCTGGCCTCAGCGTGATCGTGGTTTCCAACATTTCGGTCGGCGCCGGATCCGTGGGCGTCTCGAAGCGGCCCGCCTTGCCCGCGACGGTTTCGATCTCCGGCACGGTCGCCAACACCTGGTCCTGCCACGCCATCACCCGTTGGATTTCGGCGAGCCCGGTCTTTGGCAGCATCACGGGCATGTAGAGCAAACTGCCTTCGTTGAGCGGCGGCATGAATTCCTTGCCGAAGCCCTGGACCAGATTCGCCATATTCGGCCAACCGGCATCACGCATCGTCTTCACCCAAACGCGCGGCAAGCCGAACGCCGTGAGCAACGCCAACGCCAGCAGCGTCGCCGCCGCGCCGAGGACGGTTTTGCGATGCCGCAAGGCCCAGTTCAGCACGGGATCATAAATCTTGAGCAGCAACCGCATCACCAGATTCTTGTCTTCGCTGTGAAACGGTCCACGCACCAGCAGGCTGCACAACACCGGCACCAACGTGACCGCAAGCAGCGTCGAACCCACCATCGCAAAGGTCTTCGTCCAGGCCAACGGATGGAACAACTTGCCTTCCTGCCCCGTGAGCGCGAACACCGGCACAAAGGCGAGGATGATGATGGCCATGGCAAAGAAAATCGGACGGCCAACTTGCTTGCAGGCAATCAAAGTCACTTCCAAGGTCTCCGCTGCGGTCAGGCGGGGAGATGGATTAGTTGTCAGAGCGTCAGTGTTCAGTGCTGCTGAGTCGGCGCCTCCCGGTGTTGAACGCTGAACACTGAATACTGAATACTTCTTCCGTTTCTCCTCCTCCGCCTGCTCGCAGTGTCGAATCACATTCTCCGTCACCACAATCGCCGCATCCACCAGCACGCCGATGGCGATGGCGATGCCGGTCAGCGACATGATGTTGCTCGTGATGCCGAATTCCTTCATGAGCAGGAACGAAATCAAAATGGAAATGGGGAGCGGCAGGGTGACGATGAGGATGCTGCGGAAGTGCCACAGGAAAATGATGTGCGCGAGCGTCACGAGGATGATTTCCTCGAGCAGCGCATGCTTGAGGGTGTCAATCGTGCGGTCGATGAGCGTGCTGCGATCGTAAAACGGCCGGATGGAAATGCCCGGCGGCAGGCTCGGCGCGATTTTCGCGATTTTCGCCTTCACGCGCTCGATGACGGCCTTCGCATTCTCGCCGGTGCGCATCACGACCGTTCCGCCCACCGCCTCCGCGCCGTTGAGGTCAAGCGCCCCGCGTCGGAAATCGCCGCCGATCTGAACCGTCGCCAGGTCGCGCAGATAGATCGGCGTGCCGCCCGCCGCTTTCACGGCGATGAGTTCCAAGTCGTCGATGCTTTCGATCAGGCCCTCGCCGCGCAGCACGAACTCGGCGCCATTTTCCTCGATGACCTTGCCGCCAACGTTGAGGTTGGCATCCTGGACGGCGGAGAGCACTTCGCCGAGGGTGACGTTCACCGCGCGCATTTTGCTGGAAGAAAGTTCGATTTGATATTGCTTCACGAACCCGCCAATGCTGGCGACTTCCGCCACGCCCGGCACGCTGGCGAGTTGATACCGAACAAACCAATCCTGCGTCGCGCGAAGCTTACCGAGGTCGTAACCCCCGTCCGGCGATTTCGCGGGGTCCACGTGCAGGTAGTATTGATAGACCCAACCCAGACCGGTGGCGTCCGGACCGAGTTGCGGCTTTACGCCTTCGGGCATCGCTGCCTGGAGATAATTCAACCGCTCCAACACGCGGGTCCGGGCGAAGTAGGGGTCCACGTTTTCCTCGAAGATGAGCGTGAGGAGCGAGAAGCCGAACATCGAAGTCGCCCGCACATCCTTGACGCCGGCCAGACCTTGCAAGCCGGTCGAGAGCGGAAACGTGACCTGGTCCTCCACTTCCCGCGGGCTGCGCCCCATCCAGTCGGCATAAACCAGCACCTGGTTTTCCGTTAGGTCCGGAATCGCATCCACCGGCGTGCGGAAGACGGCGCGCACGCCGAGGACGATCAACATCAGCGCGCCGCAGAGCACGAGGAAGCGATTCTTCAGACTCCATTCAATAAGGCGGGTGATCATGGGAACACCTCCGAGCGTTCCTTGATTCCCGCGACAAACTTTTGCTGCATAGGCAACAAAAGTTGGTCCACAGCGTTTTCGGGGTTCATGGCTTCACCTCCGAACCACAATCCAGCATCTCCGCGCCAAACCAAGGATTGCGAATCTCCGGGCGCAGTTGAATCCATTCCCCCCGGCTGGCGGCGCCCGGGAACGCATCCTTGGTCATCGGGCAACGAAAGATTTTAAGGGACGGGAATTCGTTGCCCGCTCGCCGGGCCGCCTGGGCGAGGGCAACGGCAGCCATGCTGAAGGGATAAAATGCGCGGCGGGCTTCTTTGAGATCGTGGACTTTGGCCAGATGCGAGGCGGCTTCAACTTCCTTGGCGCGCGCTTGCCAGCTTTCGCTGCCCGCGAAGGACGTGAACAGTTTGCCGGCCGCGTCGTGGGTAATTGCCGCTTGCGCGTTGAATTTTTCCAAATTATCCGCCGCCAACGCCGCCGTAACCGCATCCGCCACCAGGAAAAAATCTTCGACGGCTCTATGCTGGGTTTCGGTCAGCGGCGGCAAGTCCGCCGGAAGGGTGTTTGTGGCCGGGGTCATTTCGGCGGGCGCCGCAAACGAACGATTCATTTCCGCCTGACCATCCATCAGCAGGTTACCATTCACCACGACTTTTTCGCCGGCGGCGAGTCCGTCCTGCACTTCGATGAAGTGGTCGCCACGGCGACCCAGTTTGAGGACCCGGCGAACATAAGCGCCACCGCCCTGTTCGACGTAGGCGACGGCTTCCGCGCCGGTCTGGAGGACGGCGCTGCGGGGCACGGTGAGCACCTTGGCTGCGTCCAATTGTACGTTGCCTTCCGCGTAGAGCCGATGCAGCAGCCGGCGGTGGTGGTCCACCAACGGGTTGCCCAGCTCGACGCGCACCTTGGTTGAACGCGTGACTTCATCAAAATTGGGATCAATGAAGCTGATCTTGCCGGTAAATGTTTTTCCGGGGAGGGAAGGCGTCGTGACGTCCACCGTCAGGCCGAGTTGGATGAACGGCAGGTCCTGTTCGTAGGCGCGGAATTGAAACCACATCGTCGAAAAATCCGCGAGTTCGAACAGTTTCTCGCCTTCCTGCACGTACTGGCCGGCATAAACTTTTTTCTCCACGACCGTGCCGCTGATGGGCGCGAGTATTTGGGAGGTCAGGGCTTCGGGGGATTTCGTCGCAAGCGCGGCGATTTGCTCGGGCGTCAATCCCATCTGGCGCAAACGCGAGGCGCTCGCGACTCGCAGATCGGCCTGATCCGGGCCGGCGAGCAGGCGGTACTCGCGTTCGGCCTGCAGCAATGCGGGGCTGTAAAACTCGGCCAGCGCCTCGCCTTGCTTCACCTCGGCGCCGACAAAGCTCACGTGCAGCGTCTCGATGCGCCCGGGGAGATAGGCCGACAGGACGCGATGTCGCGAGTCATCATCGTCGATGGTTCCCGAAACCAGGAGCGTCTTGGTGAGCGGCCGCAGCTGCGCTTCCGCAGTTTGCACATTCAACACGCGGATGGTCGATGGGGAAAGCGGTAAGGAATCGCCCGTCAGGTCGAGACCGGCCTCGCCTTCGTAAACCGGCGTGAGTTCCATGCCGCAAATCGTGCAGCGTCCGGGTTTATCGGACTTGATCCATGGATGCATCGCGCTTTGGTAATAGAGAACTTTGCGCTCCTTCCCACCGACGGCGGTGGCGGACGATCCCGGCTTGCCGCAGCCGCCGAAGCAGCCCGCCATAAGCGCCGCCAGAATGCAGGACAGCGCCCGGGTCCGATTTGATTTCGTTTTCATGGTTGGGTTGCTCCCGGTTCGGCTTTCAATTTGTCTTCGAGCATTTTCAACGCTTCCAGATCACCGAGCCCGCAGCAGAGGGCGAGGTCGGACAGCATTTCGTATTGTTCAGCGACCGCACGGGCATTCATCAAGCGCGCTTCGAAAAGCATGCGCCGCGCTTCGAGCACATCGCGGAACATGCCGCGACCGGATTCCCACGCCGCGCGCGCACTTTCGATCGCGGTTTCGCTTCGGGGAATGATCTCATCGCGGTACACCAACGCCTCACGTCGCGCGGCGGCGATTTTCACCGTTAGCCCATGAACCTCCTCGCGCAAGCTGGCGGCGTAGTCCACGGCGTCCAGTTCCGCGGCTTTGGCCCGCGCCTCGTCGCGCCGGGTGGCGCTGCGATAGCTGCCCGAGTTGAACCACGGCAGGCTCAGGCGGAGCACGACCTCGCCCTGCCGGAATTCGCCAGTGCCGCTGTAATTGCGCGCCAGCAGGCCGGCACTGACTTCGGGAAGCCGCTCGCGCCGGGTCAACTCGGCCATCGCCCGCGCGGCGCGGGCCTCCTCATGGAGCGTGTGTAGCCGCGGTTCGTATCGGGTGGCAAAATTCACCAGCGTCGGACTGAAACGCACCGCTTCGGCCACGGCAGGCAGTTCCAGATCGGGCCAGCGTTGCAGCAGGCTGCGGCCGAGCCGGCGATTGAGAACAATGTGTTGCTGGGTGAGCTGGTCCCGGTCGGTCTGCAATTGCGCCGTCCGTTTGGAGCGTTCGTTCTGAGCCTGCGTCCACTCGACCAGGGAAGCTGCTCCGGAACGATACCGGGCTTCCAACGCCGCAACCACGGTGTCGAGCCAGCCCAAATCCTGTTCGCCGATAAGTACGGTCCGATTCGCCAGCGCCGTCCGGAACAGGGCGACCGCCAGTTCGACGCGGCGCACCTGGAATTCGGCATTCTCTTTCGACACCGCGACGTCGGATTCCGCGAGGGCAACCTTGCGCGCAAGGCCCGGCCGGCCGAAGAGCGGCAATTTCTGCTCCACCCCATAGAGGATGTCGCCATCGTTGGCACGCATTTCCTTGTCGGCAACCATGCCGCCGAGCATGAACATGGGGTCCTCCCAGTTGCGCACGGCGGCCACGCTCGCTGCGGCGGCATTGGTGCGGGCGCGGGCCGCCTGCAAGGCGGGATTCTGTTCGCGCATTTCCTCGGCGAGCTGATTCACGAATTCCGGCGTGACGACCACGCCGTTGGTCGACAGGGGTTCAGCGCTCCAGCCAGTGCGCGCCAGCAGCAAAAACAACATCAACCGAATATTTTTTTTCATAATCACGATTCTTCCCCAACGCAAAACACGGAGCCACAGGTGTACCACAGCGCGGTACACACTTCGGGTGTTTAACCAGGCAGAATCAGATCAGTCGGGCGCAATGCCGCGTGAAGAGCGGCACGCCCGGCGCCGGGAGCGGCGCGGAAGCGGAAGGCGAAACTGGTGCGGGGGCGATGGTGGGCAAAGTCCAGGCCTCGAGCGTGGAAACCGGAACAGACAACTGGTTTTGGGATCCTGGCGGATTGACCGTCACGGGCAGCGGGCGGGGGGCGGGGGCGGGAGGGGTCACACAGCAAGCCCGTTGCTTGCAACCGCAACACGCGCGGACCGCCGGGGCGGGGAGGAAAGGCGATTGGGCAGCCGACAGCACCTGAAGCCAGAGGAATATCAGGCTCAGCATAATGGCGGCTGCCCGTTTCATGCGATTAATGGAACATGAGGTGTGCGCGCCGGGCTAACCGGCGGCTGGCTTTCCCGCCTCACTTCTTGTTCGTTTTCCCGGCGTCGGCGAGTTTCTTGATATACTTGGCCGGTTCTTTCTTGAAATCTTTCTGGCAGGATTTGCAGCACAGTTTGATTTCCTGGCCTTCGTAGGTGAAGACAAACGGCTTGCCCATCTCGCCGAGTTTCTCGTCGGAGACGATGCACTTGTCCAGTGTGTAGGGCTTCGGCTTGTCGGTTTTCTTATCTTCGGCCAGGGCCGGGGAGGTCAGCGCCAGCAAGGCGAGCGTCATTCCGGCGCCGGCGAGGAGGCTATTGGTTCGATTGAATAGTTTCATAATGTCAGTTCTTTGTTGGTTTTGTTGTTTGTTTAGGGCGCTTCGAGAGCGCGTCTCGGTGGTGCTTACCCCGAGGTCACGAAAATCCCGCAAGTATTGTTCCCCCGCCCGCGGTCTCGGCTCAGGGGCAGAATTAACAGAATGCAGCGGACTTGCAAGCGACTTGCGCCGGGGCCAATTTTGGGTTGTCGTTCTCAATGAACCTCGCGGACAGCGGAGAGCCATAACCGGTTCCACCTCGGTGCGGCGATGCTTAATTTAAGGCTTCTCCATACCTGCGGTGCGACCGAGCCTTTCTTCATGACGCCGCCGAACGCATCTTCGCTGCCACACTGCGTGCAGGCATGGACAATTTTGTCCATCTTGGCTTACCCGTGGTCTTCGCTTAGGAATTTGTGTTCCCCGCCGGGACAGGTGGGGCACGCCACAATATTGGTCTTGATGTCCGCGCTGTCGTCCGTCTTGGCTTGCTTTTCGACAACGGTTAACAAGGTAACCTCGCATTCGGAGCAAGACAGCACGACCAAATCGCCTGGTTGGACCACGTCTGCATCCGCGACAATCCCGATGGGTTTGAAGTTGGGCAAGTTGGGTCGCGCTTTGCTCGTGCGCGAAGGCGAACGTGGGCAGCGACACAAGGTCGGCAAGGGCCAGGGCGGCGCTGTAACGGGTCTGCATTTCTTTGATTTGATGGATGGTTTTCACTGCTGATTTTACCTTCAAAATAGACTTGCCAAGCGCTGTGCAAGCGCGGATAGTTCGCCCAGAACCTCAAAAAAAAAGAAAAAATATGAATTCTTTACGCGCCCGCAGGAGGCCAAATCGACATATTTCCGTTCAGTCTGAAAATCTTGCGCCGATCACGCGCGCTTTTACCCTCATTGAACTGTTGGTGGTCATCGCCATCATCGCGATTCTGGCCGCCATGCTTTTGCCAGCCCTGAGCAAAGCCAAGACCAAGGCGCAGGGCATTATGTGCCTGAGCAATAACAAACAATTGATTTTGGCGTGGCACATGTATTCAAATGACTTCCAGGATAAGGTCTGCAATAATTTCACAATTCCCGGAACCAGAAACGCCGTTAGTACAGGAAAGTTTGATAACTGGGTTAACAATGTGATGTCCTGGGACACGGACGAAAGCAACACGAACGTGAATTACGTGAAGAAAGGAGTTCTTTCTGCTTTCACCGGCAACGCCCTGGGGATTTACAAATGCCCAGCGGATAATTTTTTAAGTTCGGCGCAAAAATCCAGAGGTTGGACGGCGCGCCTGCGGAGTAATTCCATGAACGCCCTGTTCGGTTACAGCGGTACCGATGGGCACGACGACCGGGACGGCCGGGCCTGGTTCGACCAGAATTACCGGCAATTTATCAAGCAATCTACGGTTCCCCGGCCGGCGATGACTTGGGTGACCCTCGATGAACACCCCGATTCGAACAATGACGGCTTTTTCATTGCGGGTCCTGGTGCTGGACAGTGGGGCGATCTCCCCGCGTCGTTTCACAATCGTGCGTGCGGATTCTCTTTCGCCGATGGGCACGCTGAAATTAAAAAATGGCAAAGCGCTACCTCAGTCTATCCAGTCACCACAGTGGGTTTCAGCACGAGGGCCTTCGATGCTGCCGGCAAGAATGATTACGCTTGGTATGAAGAGCGGACCGGCTACACCTTGTTCCGCTAATTCGGGTGGAGCTGCCGCCGGTCTAACCGCAAGCATCGGTTTTCGGCGGGCGGCGTGGCATTGAGGAACGGCTGCCCATCGTGGCCTTCGGTTGGGTGCGGTTTCATGGTTGCGTCGGGGCGGAGACTTCATAATAGCGATCCGCAGCCAGTTGCGAAAACGAAAGCGCTGGCCCATTGATCCAGCGAATTTCCACCAACTCCACCCGCGCGGCTGCGCCCAGACCAAAATGTACCGTATTCGCGTGCTGCGACCGGTGTGAATCTCCCGTCACAATCTGTCGAATGGCGTTGTGACCCTGGTAATGAATCGTCACCTGCGCGCCGGCTGGTGATTTACCTCGCCCCTCCTCACGAAAATGGAAGCCAATCCAGTGGCCACCATCGTTTAGCCGGTTCTTATAGACCTGCAAGGTTTGCTTGACCTGCGGCCAAACTTCGAACGTCGTGACGAGCAGGTCTACGCGACCATCGCCATCGAGGTCCTCGGCAATGACGTTGCGTGAATCCTGTTCGAGCGCCACACCTGCGAGATGCCCAATTTCAACGAACGAGGCTCCGTGCTGGTTCAGGTACAGCCGATTTTTCTCATAGCCGCCGTAGGACCACCCCCCTCCCCGGGTGCGACTGAATTTCCCCATGAAATAGCGGGAGGCGGAGACGTCATCGATCGCTTCGTCTACGAAGATGTCGTGAAGCCAGAACTCCGACTCGTAATCCTGGACCGACTGCTTGCTCTCAAGGCCGTTGGCGATATAGACGTCTGGAAAACCGTCGTTGTCGAAATCAAACGCGCTGCAACCCCAGGACCAGCCGGAGCGGGCGATGGAATCATTCACCGCCGTTTGTTCGAAGCCGCCATTGGCCATTCCAAGATAAAGCCGATTGCCAAACGTCATCGCTGGTCGTCTCTGGCGATCTTCAGCTGAGTAGAAACGTTGCAAGCCCAGATGTTCCAAGCGATCCACCGTAGGCGAGGACATTCCGATCATCAACAGGTCGAGCCGGCCATCCGCATTGAAATCCGCCAGCGCGTGGGCCATGCCGAAACCATGCGGCTCGCCGACCCATTGGCGAGTCACGTCGGTAAAGTGACCGCTGCCGTCGTTTTGGTAAAGGTCAAGACCGGCAAAATCGCTCACGACGACCAGGTCAAGGTGGCCGTCGCCATTGAGGTCCGCCAGCGACGCGGTGTAGATACGACGCCAGCGTTTTTGGCCTAGGCCGGCCGCAGCGGTCACGTCCGTGAAGTTTGCGTGGCCATCATTCTGCAACAAGTGGGAGGGAAAGCCGTCATTCGCGTCATAATAATAAGGCCGCAGGACCTGGCCCAGAGTGGGAACTCGGTACTGACCGAGGAATACATCCAGATCGCCATCGTGGTCGATATCGCCACAAGTCAGCACCATGGTGTTTTTCAACGGCGGACTGGCCGGCCACGCCAGCCGCCCCGGCTCGTCAAATGTACCTTGTGGACTCCCCTTTAAAAAAAATAGGCCCTGGGAATTCGCGCAGAGGAAATCCGCGAATCCGTCACCGTCGAAATCGGCGATGACCGCACTGGTGAGCGATTCGGGCGGGTAACGACACAAAGGCTCCGCCTCGTACCGGTCTTCGCCGCGCCGACGATAGACCAGATTTTTCCCAGCCAAAATGATCTCCGGCACGCCATCCCCGTCGAGGTCATAGACGATTAGTGGATCGATGTAGGTGGACCTTTCCGGGGGGGTGATGTCCTGGTGGAGGATCGGTTGAAAGGGCGTTTCACCGCGCCGGGTTTTCACATTCAGATGACTGGCGTCGATCCGTTTTAGCGACGGGAACATGTCCCCAGGCCGTTTGGTTTCCCAATCCACGATTAGGTCGCCTTCCAGCACGGCGCGCTCCGGGCGTTTGGAATGGTTCAGTCGGGCAGCGACATAAAAGTGGCTTTGCCAGGGCTGGCCCTGCTCATCGGTGTCGAAGCGGTGGTGCCGGAACTCGATATTCTCAAGTTGCCAACCGTCGCTCGCAAAGTTCTCAATCCACTGTCGCCACTGGGCGGCTGAGAGCGAAGGACCAGTGTGGGCGGGATCGTACAGCTCGATGGCGTGAGGCAGGATTTTCGGCGGTGGCCATTGTCCCAGCACGATTTCACCCAAGGGAAAGCTGGCGATAACGCTGAGTTTATTGGTCGCGCGGTTGACCGAATCCCAGAGCGATTCAAAAATCCGACCGCAGCTCTGAGCAAGCATTTCCTTTCGCCAAACATTATTGTCCGCCGCTTTCTCCCGCGCTTCGAGTCTCGAGCCCTGCCCTGAAGGGTCGCCGCTGATGTGGGGCGGGGCGTTGAGGGAATCCTCCCAAGGAAATGAGTTGTGGGTGAGCCACAGGAGCAGCAGCGTCCCGAGCGCTAAGAGCGCGACCAGGAAGCGGCCGTTCTTGCGGAATATGCGCACAGAGCAAATGGGTTTAAACGTCAGCTTTCTGAGACTTCGTCGCCAGGGGAATTCACGTGACGCAGGACTCGACGGTAACGCGCGCCGCCCCCGCGCAAGAATTGTGCATGAGGCCGGCGCTTGATGACAAACCTCTCACCGACCGCCATATCAAGTCGGGGCGGGGGACGGTGGAGAGGCGGCGATAGCCGAGATACAGCCAGGTCTTCGCAGGTCCGGTGTGCCTTCGTGAAAGGCGCGGGCTTCAGATTACCCCCGGCCACATTGCCAACCAACTCGACAATTTGGCGAGGTAACACAAAGACCGTCCTTGTTATCCGAGCGAAAAATGCGAGCGACCAGAAACCGTTGCGGGAGTTCGCCGAAGACCGGAACGGATTCAATCTGCGCCCGAGCCGGGCGACTCCGGGTTCGAGCGACGAGGCCGAACTCGCGCGGTTGCTCTGGGGGATTGAAACGTTGGCGCAGAAAATTATCGCATTGCTTGGATCGCTGAATCGACAGCGCGAAAGTCCCGATGAGGAGCATTGCCCACGGCGTGAGGGTAAACGCGGTGGGCCGGGTGAACCGGCGACCGATGGGTGGCACTGACCCGAAAAAGAAAGTGCCGAGTTGGGGAAGCAGTTGAAATCCATACAGCTCGAGATTCAAGGCAGCATGTTCCTCCCCAGCTTGAAAGAAAAGACAGAAGCTCCTTGGGATTGCAAAACGACTGGCATTTTTCGCGTTCCACCTGACCCTGCCTTCGCCCTTAGTTTCCGCGAAAGGCACTGCCCCAGCTAAACTTTCCACGGCGCGCGTTTCTCCCGATCCAGCCAGGTATTTGCCTCCGGGTCGCCGACGAATTGTTCAGCTTTCGGATCCCACTTCAGCCGGCGGTGATTCCAATAGGCCAGATTGCCCAGGTGGCACACGGTCACCGAGCGGCAGCCAATCTCCACATCGCAAATCGGCAGCTTGCGGCTCCGGATACAGCTGAGCCAGTCCTGCAAGTGATTGCTGCTGACGTAAAGGCGGACGGCCTGATCCCCCAGCGGTTCCTGGCCGAGAGCTTCCGGGTCCGCCTGAAACTTGCCGCGATCCACAAAAATCTTGCCCTCCGAACCGATGAACGTCGCTCCGCCTCGGCCGGTGTCGTGGATCATTTCCACCCCGTTGGCGTAGAGATAACGCAGGCCGGTGGTCGCCTTTGGGTCTTCCGGCGGGATGATTTCCACCGGGCCGCTGTCGTCCATGCCCAGCCCCCATTGCGCAATGTCGAAGTGATGCGCGCCCCAGTCAGTCATGGCGCCGCCGGAGTATTCGCGATAGCTGCGCCAGTTCGGAAAGTGGTCATGCACCCCGCGCGGGCTGAGCACGGAGTTGTAGGGCCGCACGGGCGCCGGGCCGAGCCAAAAATTCCAGTCCAGTCCCGGCTCCATCGCTTCCTCCGGCAGATCACACCATTTGCTGGACGGCCCGACGCCGACGATCACCGTCTTGACCTTGCCGATGCGGCCGTTGCGCACCAGCTCGCAGGCCTTGCGAAATTCCTGGGACGACCGCTGCATGCTGCCGGTCTGGCAAATCCGCTGATTGCGCCGCACCGCGTTCACCATGGCGCGCGCCTCGGGTATCGTCAGTGAGAGCGGCTTCTCGCAATATATGTCTTTACCGGCGTTGGCGGCAGCAATCACGATGAGCGCGTGCCAATGATCCGGCGTGGCGACCACGACGGCGTCAATATCCGGGCGGGCGATTAATTCGCGGAAATCTTTGTACGGGGTGCATCCCTGGAATGAACCTTTGTTCGCTTGGGTTGCGTAATAATCTTCAACCGTTTTCTTGGCATGTTCCCGTCGCGTGGTATCGACATCGCAGACCGCCACGACCTGCGTTTCTTTGTTATGGAGAAACCCGTTGAGCAGACCGCTGTTCTGTTTGCCCATGCCGATAAAGCCCAGCGTGATGCGGTCGTTCGGACCTTTCGCAGCGCCCCAAATGGACGAAGGAAAAAGTGCCGGGGCCGTGACGGCCAGCACGGCGGAGGCTTTGAGAAACTGGCGGCGGGTGAAGTGATTCGCGGTGTTCATGGCTTTGGTTTCCGGTAAATGTGGCAACCGATTCTTAGGTCAGCGCCCGTCGATAGGCAAGCAGCATATTGGCAGCATATTGGCTGGACCTTATTCGGCGAGGTCGATTGGATTTGGCGGAGGTTACGACAGTGCGAGAGGGTTAGCTAGCATTTGCCCCCATCGCGTCGATCTCCAAGTCGTATTGAGACGACCGGAAATGCCGGCGAGGATTTGGTCGGTCGCGTAGGACAGGCGTCTCGCCTGTCTCCATATTCCTCCCCCCAAGCTCGCTGAGTGGTAAACGTTGCTCTCGATCGATAAGCCTCGAAGGGAACCCTGCCAGTCGAGATTAGAGACCGGCGCGACGCCTGTCCTACTGCAAAGTCGTCAGCAGCGAAAGCAGCGAGCCCAGGGTAAGAAGCAGCGTGAAGATGATGGTCAGCGTCGTGCCGAAGCGAGCGCAAATGACGCCCCAGAACAGGTATCGAGCAGCGGGATTCCAGAGGCCGCGGCCGCGGCGTTTGATGCGCGAGTTCTGCACCAGAGCGATAATGGCGAACGGGGTGCCGAGAAAGGGCACGATGCCGGGCAGACCGAAACCGAACGCCCGCAGGGAACGCTGGATCAATTCGATCTTGTCCATCGCTGGCAAATTATCGGCGCGCGGAATCATGGCGCAACCGCGGCCGGCGCCAGGGCGCGGTTGGTGATGACACCCGTTACCGCCGGGTCCGCGAAATTGAAGCGCTGAATCTGCTTCTGTTCGATGAGCCGCAGGTCCTGTTTGAGAACGGCGAGGCGGCGGGCGTTGACGGTGAGGTAGATCAGCAGAATCGCGGTGAGGGCCAGCAACACGATGACGAGAAAAAAACCGCGCTCGTGGTGGCAAGGGTGACGGGATGGCGGAGCAAGCTTCATTTGGATCCAGGGGCAGCGGTAAAGGTGAAGAGCGGCGGGAGCGAAGCGGGTTCGCGGATGGGTTTCAATTCCAGTTCCCAGCGCCAGCCGGTCACGTGAGCCCGTGGCTCCGGATCCATCTTGGATCGGGCGACGCGGGGTAGGATTATGATCCACTGCGCATCCGCTCTGGCGCGGCGCAGGATTTGATTTTCCGCAAACTTGTAGGCAACGGTCGTTTCGCCGTGGCTCAGATGAAGGGTTCGTTCGGCCGCATCGAAGCGCACCGGCTGCGTGGCCGCTCGGATGTCGGCGCGCCAGAGTTCGCCGATGTGCAACACCTGGGCGACGTCGTCCGCGTTGCGTCGCAGCCGGGCGGAATTCTCGGAGCATTGATAAAAGGCGGCCGTACCCATGCCAAAAACCGCGGCGAGCGCACCGATGTAAACGAGGCACTCAATAAGCGTGATCCCGTGCAACCGGCCGCGTCGGCTAATGCGATCTGTTCGTGCGTTCATGGGCGGTTGGCTTCGCGGATGACGCCGCCGCCTTGATTCCGGGCGGCGGGTTGCCATTCCAGTCGGAGATGCTTCGCATTCACGGTCAGGGCCAGGGTGCCGGGCGGGAGATTAGTGATGGCCGAGCCAGTGGGAATGAGAGTATGGCGACCGTCCGGGTAGCGCTGCCATTCACCCGCGACGAGCAGTTCCATTTCGCCGTCCACCAACTCCATCGCCACGGCGTGCTGATAACAGTTGCGGAGGTACTGGTGTTCCTTCGCGAACGAGAGCGCCAGCGGGAGAACGGCAATGGTCAGGAACGCGATCGCAACCAGGAGTTCCGTCATCAGCATCGCGGCCGGGCGGCGGCGGGCGCGTAATAATCTGGCGGCAGGAATCACCATAGGCACCCGGCGTTGATGATGGAGATGAGAAAGGCGAAGACGGTGATGACGATCGCGGCGACGAACGCGCCGTTAAACAGCAGGAGGGCGGTCGAGATGGCATGGGCGGCGGCTTGTTGCTGCTGAAACGCCTTGGCGTTGAGGGCGTCGTGCCAGCCCGCGAGCGCGGTGAGAAAACCGCTGCGGGAATGAGCCGCGTTGGTGAGCCGCCAGCGGAACTCGCCGTGGTCGTCCATCGCCTGCACGGCTTCCGTGAGCGAGCGCCCTTCGCTCAAGTCATGAACGGCGGTGGCGGCGCGCTTTTGAAAGCAGCGATTGGCCGTGCAGTCAGCGGCGAGCGTAATGGCCTCGGGTTCGGGCATGCGGGCGTCGAGCAGCGTGGCGAGCATGATGGAGAAATCGCGCTGCATCCGTTTGCGGCGCCAAGGCAGTCGCCAGCTCAGTTGATCGTAGCCGGGCAGCCAGGCATGGGCCTGCGGTCCGATGACGTAGATAAGGGCGGCGCTCCACATGCCGAGCTGGAAAAGAATTTGCGTGCCGACAAACAGCGTGCGGTGTGCGATCAACCAATGAATGCCCCCGGAGTGGTCCATGCCGAGGCCGTAGGCGACTTCGTTCAGCTTTGGAAAAACCATGATGGCGAGGACGGAAAAAACGAACAGGGTGGCGGGCGAGATGACGAAGGTGATGACGACCAGATAATTCAGGGCACTCCGGGTTTCGGAAACGGCATCGGCAAGCAATTGCCGGCACGCGGGCAGAATTTTGCGCAGGTCGCCGATGCGTTCGCCGGCCTGGAGCATGGCGACGATTTGCGGCGGCAGCAGGCGCGGCACTTGGGCCAGCGCATCCGGGAGGCGCAAGCCCTTTTCGAGCCACGCCACGAAGAGATGAAAGCGGACGCCCAGGGATTGCTCGCGGCTCTGCGAGATGGAGATGAGCGCCTGCTCGACGGGCTCGCCCAAGCGCAGCGAGGTTTCCATCAGCTCCAGCAGCGCGCGCGCGCGTTCGGCGCGGCGCATCGGCAGGGAGACGAGAAAGTGCAGCAGCGCTAGCCCGCCGCCGAGAACGAGCGCCCAGATGCAAAGCAGGGCTAGCGCGAGGCCAAGGCGCAGGAGGAGGTCGGGAAAATCGTTCATGCGGGATGCCGTTATTCCGAGCCGAGCAGGTTCATGATCTTCGACAGTTCGAAAAAGATCGGCTGGATTTGCATGACGATCAACAGGCCGAGCGCGAGGACGGAGCACGGCAGAGCGGAGTAGAGCAACAGTTCGGCGCGGTGGTTGGCCCGCGATTGGTAGATGTCGGCGGCGTGTTGAAATCCGGCGCCGAGGTCCTCCCGGCCATGCGCCACGAGCCAAAGGAACAACGGCGGAAACGCGCGACCAGGTTGCGCCAGGTCCAAAAACTTGCCGCGACCGGCGGCGAGCCGGCGGCGCCAGTCGGAGATTTCCGCCCCGGCGCGACTGCCGCTTTCCATGCGTTCGACGAGGGCGAGCGCGGGGTCGAGCGCAACGCCATTGCGGAGCAGCAGGGCGAGGGCGGAGGCGATTTGCGCAAGGCTGGATTCGCGAAAAGTCGGGACGCGCCACCGGAGCCGCTGGCGCGCGGCCGGGACCGTGAGCCCAACAATCGCGGCCCCGAGCAGGAGCGCGAGCAAGATCGGCGACATCCAAAGCGCGGGATGAAAGCCCGGGGGCTGGGGTTGGCTGATCAGCGACAAGCTGGGCCGGACCAGTTCTTCCAGCACGTACGCGAGCAGCAGGGAAAGTCCGAGGGAGGCGGTCAGGACGATGAAAGGATAAACCATCAGACCTTTAAGCCGGTTCCAAATATGGTAGCGGCGTTGGTAATGATCGGCGAGGAGCGTCAAAACGCCGGGGAGATCGTTGCTTTGCGCGCCGACTGCAACGAGGCAGCGGTAGAGCTCGGGCAGCTGGCGGCGACGGATGGCTTCGGGTAGCGGCACGCCTTGAGCCAGATCGGCGGCGAGCGTATGTAGCTCCGCGCGGAGCGGGGCGTCCTGCATTTCGGTGCAGAGGCGCTGCAACGCGCCTTCGAGCGGGATGCCGTCCCGGAGCATGGCGGCGAGTTGCTGGTTGAAGAAGGCGAATTCGTCGGTTTTCATAGGCCCAGCACCCGCTGGAGTTCCAATTCGTTGGACAGGCCCTGGCGTAAAAGATCACGCGCCAGCTCCGCGAGTGGCCGGCGCGGTTGGATGGTTTGCAGGTCCCGGGTCCGCAACTTCGCCCGCAAGTCATCCGTGACGCGCAGCCATTCCACCACCGGAATACGGCCGAGGTAGCCGGTCTGAAAACATTGGGCGCACTTTTTGCCACCGCACGCATCGCAGGTGCGTCGGATGAGGCGTTGATTGAAGATGAGTTCCACGGCGGCGGCTACGGCGGAATGATCCGGGCACAACGTCAGCAAACGTTCCAAAACGCCGCGACACGAGCCGGCGTGCAGGGTGGAAATGACCAGATGCCCGGTGAGTGCGGCGCGCACGGCGAGGTTGGCGGTTTCCTCGTCGCGAATCTCGCCGAGGATGAGCGCCTGCGGATCCTGGCGGAGCAGATGCCGCGCGGCGCGCGCGAAACCGAGGCCGACGGCTTCGTTGATTTCGGTCTGCATAATGCCCGGGATGATCTGTTCGACGGGATCCTCCACCGTGATGATGTGGCGGCCGCCGAGCGCGAGCAGATGTTGAAGGCAGGCGTAAATGGTGGTGGTCTTGCCGCTGCCCGCCGGCCCGGTGAGCAAGAGCAGGCCGGCTGATTGACGGAGGAATGATTCCAACTCGACGGCCGCGTCTTCCGGGATCGCGAGTTCCCGGATGGTTTTGACTGTGGCGAAGTTGAACAGCCGGAGGACGATTTTTTCTCCGGTCACGGTCGGATAGGTGGCCACGCGGATGTCGTGCGGGCTGCTGAGGTCCGCGTGTTCAATGCGGCCATCCTGCGGCAAGGAATCCTGATAGGTTTTGAGGCGGGCAAGAAATTTGATGCGCCCGAACACGCGCTCGGCAAGCGGGGGGGCCAGTGTGGTAACGGGGGTGATGACGCCATCCAGACGGAACGCGACTTCCGCCTGCGTTCCCCGCATCTGGAGGTGAATGTCGCTGGCGCCCGCAGTGGTGGCCTGGCGAACGATCTCGCTGAGAATTTGCGGAGCATCGAGTTCGCCGGGGTTGAGTCCGTCGGGCGCGGGGAGTGTTGGTGTCATGGCAAATGGGCGGAATCATGATCCGCCAAGAGATGGGACAAGGCCGAGTCTAGTTTGTCACGAGAATCCGGTTGTATTCAGGGGAGTTCTGAGAGCTGGCTTTGGGCCGTGGTCGCGCCGCCTTCTTCGTTTGGATCGAAATGAATTAAAACGGAGAGCGGCTCCACATCGTCTTCGGCAACGAATCCCTTGTAGACTTTGAAACACAACTGCACTAAAAGAAACCCCATGCCCCATGCATTCACTCGCTTTCCAGTGGAAAGGAGCAAGGCCGACAGTTTGGCTGCACAGTCCAAGGGGGATCCCTTATTCGCGTCGGAGCTGGTGCCCCGTCCGAAACTTTTGGCGACGGTAATCCTGCTTGTTTCTGTCTGCATGGCGCTCGGTGATGAACGAGACGACCTTCAAGGGCTGGAGCTGCGCGCCACGACCAAGGCCTATCAGGAGGCAGCACTCGAAGTCCTGTTGGCGGAAGCAAACCAAATTGCGCGCGAACTCGAGTTGCCTGAAAGACTTCCTATCAAGCGTTCAGATCTGCGGGAAGCACGGATTAACACACCATATTGGGCCGAGCACGCCAGGCAGTTTGGTTTCGTCAGCACTAGCAATTACTATTATTATGCAAACGTGGGCAACAGACTTGGCTGGGTTGATCCAAACTTTGGACCTGATGAGGTCCGAAGGCCAGTCTTTATGGAGTCCGTCAGGAAACGATTTCTCAGGCCAAAAGCTCAGATGGACACGAACGCGGCTTATGCGATGGCGACTCAATGGCTCGCAAAAGTCGGAGCAGATGTTCCGGCGCTCGAAAGGGACGCAGAAAGAGTAGATATCAGCGCCCGGGAGATTGGCGGCAACTTTGTGCCGGTTTATTTGGTGCGTTGGCAAAAGCTCGCCCAGTTTCGTGGCGACAGTTCGCCTCCGAAGTTGGAATCCGTTGCGAGCATCCAGTTCGTCGCGCCGGAGCGCCGGATACTTCAGATGCGGGTAAACCAAGCGAAATACATCAGGCGTAAGGCGCTGACCGTGCCCGACCGGGAGCGCTTGCTGCAAAGTTCCGATGATCCCAAACTGCGTGAGCTTTGGTTCACCACGGAGGCGTATCGAGCGGCCGCCCTCAAGCTCATGCTCGAAGAAGTCAATTGGGCGGCCCGCGCACTGCGACTTCCGGAGCAACTCCCCATCGAGTCCTCCGACCTGACCGACATGCTCATCGGCACTCCGTTTACCGCCGATCATCAAGGTTGTTTCGTTACCGTGTACACGGAGAAATATTGTTACGGGGCTGGTCAGAAACTCACCGCCATAGGTCGCCCCTATCTCTTTACGGGCGAAGAAGAACATTACATCGCTTCTCTGAGAACCCGCCATGCGGTGCCGAGAAGCCGGATGAATCCCACTGGGGCGTACAACCTCGCGACGCAGTGGCTGGCGGCGGTTTCGGTTGACCTAAAGCGACTTGAAGCTGACTACCCACACCGGATCACGGTGCCGTGGGATTTAGGGGATTATTGTGTGCCGCTTTTTACCGTTGAATGGTCCAAACCAATCGAAGGCAGTGGGAGGCGAGACGTCGCTGCGATGGTGGAGGTGCTGGAACCGGAGCGGTCACTGGAACAGCTCGTGATTGAAAGGCCAGAGTACATGGCACGCGGGCCGATTGTCGTACCCGATCGCGGGAAATTGCTTCAAGCAACCAAAGAAAAATAGTTCGTCTCAAAAGGTTGGCGGTTTTCATCTGCCTATCCCTACCCGGTTTTGACCGCCCGCTGACAGTTGCTTTCAAAAGGGCAGAGGCAAGTCCGGGCAATGGGGCTTCGTTGCGAAAGTGGCTGGCCAGATTCGCCCTGCGCATAGCCCGCCCGCCTATTTCACGAATGGCAACGCCACAATTGTCGCCCCGCACTCGCCGCCGCTCGATTGCAGGCTCAACTCGGTGCCCACCTTGTTCACTTCGCGCCGCACGTAACCCAGCGCGATGGTCGCGTTGAGCATGGGCGAGTGAACGGCGCTCGTGACGTGGCCGACTTCCTTGCCCGCATGGAAAAGTTTGTCGCCTTTCGCGGGCAGAGTATTTGGTTCCTCCGGCAGCCGCAGGCCGCGCAGTTCGCGATTCACGTGGCCGATGCTGTGGATGCGGTTGATGACTTCCTGCCCGATGTAGCAACCCTTCTGGTAACTCACGGCCCGGGCTTCGATGCCGCACTCCAACGGAATATTTGTCTCGTCCATGTCCGCGCCAAAGCGCGGAATGCCCGCCTCGATGCGCGCAATCTCAAAGGCCGTCGAGCCACAGGCGCAGCCACCGACGGCTTTCGCAGCGGCTATAAGTTTGTCGGCCACCGCGCCGAGGGCAGCGGTGGGGACGAAAAAATCGAAGCCAGAGCCAGTCGGAAACACTGCCTCTCCTCCCATCAAAGGAGGAGAGGGCCGGGGAGGGGAGGTTGGATTATTCTGTGATTGCCCCTCACCCCGACCCTCTCCTCGCTCCTGCGTCGCGGGGAGAGGGAGAAAAAGGCGCGGCTGGTTCATCAAGTAAATTGTGCCGAGTGTGGCATCGGTGATCTCTACGGAGCTGAATTCCTTGGCCGGGATTTCCGCGAACAGACCCACGGCGCGCACGACGGGTTCCGCCTGCGGACCTTGCACGCTGAGCAAACCGTAGTGGGGCGCGACGTCCACCACCTGCACGTCGTCCGCGACAAGGTATTTCTCCAGCCGCGCAGTCACGGCCGCGGTGAGGCCGGGCTCGAAATCCAGGAGCAATTCGTCGGGCAATGCGAAGACATTCAGGTCGCTCTGCATTTTACCCTTCGCGGTGACGACGGCGGCGTAGCAACCCTCGCCGGGGCGCAGGCGTTTTACGTCATTCGTGATCTGGCCGTGAAGAAACCGTACGCGATCCGCGCCCGTGAGGCACAAGCGGCTGCGAAAACTCAAGTCCAGCACGCCGGCGGTCTGGCGTAACGCGGCGTGTTCAGCCGGCGCGTCACCGTAGTCGGCCACGATCTCGGCGCCGTTCAGGGACGCGAAGTTGGCGCCGAGACTCTGGTGAAACTCGCGCAAGGGTAATGAGGTGGCAGGGTTCACACTAAATGCCAGGAGTTACCGCGCCGACTTCGTAAAGTAGGAGCCGACGTGAGGAGGCTCTAATGTGAGACCACTCTTTCAAACCACGAAATACACGAACCACACGAACCACACGAAAAGGAAAACCAAGCGGGCCGGGCTGCTGCTGGATCAAGCTGCCTGAACAACTGAAGCCAACTTTTAGTAGGCTTGCCGGATCGACAACACGGATGCTGCCGCCGGTGCCTTTCGTGTGGTTCGTGTATTTCGTGGTTGATCCTCCTGCATTGTTCGGGCTGATGGCCTCCGTGTGTCGGCGCGATGAACCAGGAAGTTTGCGACTCCTCACGTCGTCTCCTACGATGACTTGGGACTTTTTCAATCGGCTCTTAACTTACGACGCGCATTTGCACTGCGTCCACGATTTGATCGCCGACCAGAATGGAACTCACGATGACGACCGTGTGGCCGGGTTTGATATGCCCTTGGGCGACCAAGGCAGCCAAGGCGGTGTCAATGGTGTTCATGGGATTGATCAGGTCGAACGGGATGACCACCGGCGTGACGCCCCAGCTCAAGCTCAGTCCGCGCGCGACCGCGTCGCGCGCACACAGGCCATAAATTTTCGAATGGCGCGGACGCAGCCAGCCGGTGTAGCGCGCCATGCTGCCGTTCCGGGTGAACACGAGGAGGGCCTCGGCCTTGAGTTCATTGGCCATGACCACGGCGCTCTTAACCACTTTCTGACGAGGTTGCGTGAGTTCGGCCGCCTCGAAAAAGTTCGCGCCTCCGCTCCGCTCAATGCGTTGGGCGATGCGATCAAACACTTCAATGCATTTCACGGGATATTTGCCGACAGTCGTCTCGCCGCTCAACATGATGGCGTCGGTCTGTTCATAGACGGCGTTGGCGACGTCCGTGACCTCGGCGCGCGTCGGCATGGGCGATTCGATCATGCTCTCGAGCATGTGGGTGGCGACGATCACGGGTTTGCCCAGGCGGAGACAGGTTTTCACAATGCGCCGCTGGACGATGGGTAGTTCTTCATAGGGAATCTCGATGCCAAGGTCTCCGCGCGCGACCATTACGGCGTCGGCCTCGTGGACGATGGATTCGAGATTTTTGACGGCTTGCTGGTCTTCAATCTTGGCGATGACGAGCGGGCGGGGTTGGCCGTCCGCGAACAGTGCTTTCAACTGAACCAGGTCACCTGCTTCCCGGACAAACGAGAGGGCGATGAAATCCACGCCGACTTCGAGGCCGAGTTGCACGTCGGCGATGTCTTTGGCGGTAAGCGCCGGCAGGCTGACTTTGACGCCCGGCAGATTGATATGGCGCCGGCTGCCGAGCGTGCCTTCGGTGAGAACTTCGCATTCCACCTGGTTCCCGTCCTTGGCGAGCACCTTCATCTGGATCGTGCCGTTGTCGACCAACACCACGTCGCCCACACTGATGTCGTTCACGAAATCGGCGTAATTCACGTCCACGGAATGTTCCTCCTCACTCCGTTCCCCCCGGACCGTGAGGGTGAACTTCTGGCCGGGTTTGAGATCGAGCGGCACGCGCAAATCGCCGGTGCGGATGGCGGGGCCTTGCGTATCCATCATGATGCCGGTGAACAGCGCACGCGCCGCGGCGGCGGCGCGAATATCCAGCACGATGCGGCGCACCCAGTCGTGGGGCGCGTGCGACATGTTGAGGCGGAAAACGTTCACGCCCGCGTCCAACAGCGCGCCGAGCATGGCGGGTGAACTGGTGGCGGGACCGAGGGTGGCGACGATTTTGGTTTTTCTCATGCGGGACAAGTCCGATTCGCTGACCGAAGCTTACGATGGCGGACGAGGATGGAAAGCCCGGAAAGCTTGGGTTCGGGGTCGCCATAGCCCATGCCGAACCGCCTGGCGGGTGGCTGATACGGAGACCGCTCGATGGTCACGAGAGATAGGAATCCAAGAGCTACCGTGATGGTAGCGACGGCTTCGGTTCCCATTTCGTCGGCCGCGAATCGGATTCAATGCGTCCATCAATTCACCCGAACCAGCCGCAAATCATTCCACAATGGTTTGGTTGGTAATGGCCGGTCGGCAGAGGTACAGTTCCCATTGTGAATTCAAAGCTGGATCCGGCGCCGCTGTCACTCCTCGGGTTGCTGATGAGTCTGATGCTGGCGAGCGAACCGCCAGCGAGCCTCGGCCAGTCGGTGACGATTGATACTTCACCCGCCGGTCGCCACCAGGTCATGGATGGCTTTGGCACCTGCTTCTCCGGCACCGAAGGCGAACAAGCCTGGTGGCAGAATCTTTACTTCAACGATCTGCAAGCCTCGTTGCTCCGTATGGACCTGACGCCGACGTTCAAGTCACCGTATTCCGACTTCACGTACAACTCGCCGTGGTTCCACAATAATCCGGCGTTGCCCGGTCCCGAAAACAACAACGTCCGCACCTATACGAACGCAGCGGATTACCTCCGACTCTTTGCCGGACGCCACGCGCCCATCGCGGTCATGGGCCCGGACATCAATCAGAACACCAACTATTTTAATTTCAACGCCGATGGTCCGCGCGTCGCCGGTACGCTGGCCCGACTGGGCGCCAGCCAAGCCGCCCGGCTCGGCGCTTTCAAACTCATCGGCTCGCATTGGTCGCCGGCGCCGTGGGTGAAAATTTCTTCCGGCAACGCGATCAGCGGCCAGAGCGGCGTCCTGCCTGTCAACGGCACGCCTTGGCCATTCATTTGGGCAGGCAATTTTGCCGGCGGCCAGCTCGACACGTCCGGCACCCCACGCGCCGAGTTTGACGATTCGGCGCAAGGCGGCACCGGGCCGACCAGCGCACTGACGCAGTTCGCCCGCGGCACGGCGGCGTATCTGCGCGGCTTCCAAAGCGCCTACCAGGTCCGTTTCCACGCCATCAGCATTCAGAACGAACTCAACTTCGAGGAGTTTTATAACAGTTGCACCTACCCGCTCGCGGCGAATTATCTCATCGCCCTCAAGGCGGTCCGGGCCGAGCTGGACAAATATCCGGACCTTGCCCCTATCCAGCTCATGGGCCCGGAAGATCTGCTCGGCGGCGACCCGTACAGCATGTGGCAGTACGGCGGTGGGAGTTCCACCGTTCACAAGAATCTCCAGTATCTCCAAAACCTGGCAGCGGATTCGCAAGCCGCGGCGGCTGCAGCTTTTTTCTGTATCCACGGCTACGCGAGCGATGGGGTCAATGCCGCGAATGCCAATCCAACGTCCTGGGATTGGTGGGCGAATGGTTGGACCACGAGCCCCGCCGCCGGCATTCCGGCCAATGTTCACGGCTATGCTTTCTACGGGAAAAAATCTTGGATGACGGAAACTTCGGGGGAAAATCCGGAGTGGCTTTCGCCACCGAACGGCTATCCGAACGCCGGGGCCTGGAGCGTGGCATTGCGGATTCATCAGGCCCTGACGACCGGTCGGCAGAGCGCCTGGGTTTACTGGCAAATGACCGATGGCAAAGCCGTCGGCGCCCAAACGCTCACCAGTTCCACGCTGCTGACCAATTCGGCCAAATACATCGCCGCGAAACATTTCTTCCGCTACATCCGGCCCGGCGCCGTTGCGGTCACTGCGGCCGTCGGCGGCGCCTCCAACCTGCTGGCCAGCGCCTACGTTGACGAAACGAACCGGACGTTGACCGTCGTGCTACTCAACACCTCAGAGGCGTCCATCGCTGCCACCCTCCACGTTCCAGCGGCGCCGGGCCTCGAGTCGTTCCGGGCCTTTACTTCAAGCAATACCAATTACTGGCAATCGTCGGCCGTCGGCCTCGGCAGCGGGACTGCCGCCGTGACCGTACCGGGTTATGGCGTGGTGACCCTTTACGGCGCGGCCCCACCGCGCTTGAACGTGACGCAGAGCGGTCCGGAGACCGTGACGCTGTCGTGGACGCAAGCGGCCGCGGGCTTTGTGCTGCAATCAGCCGCCACCTTGGCGCCGGCCTCCTGGCTGGCCGACACAAACAGCGTGGGGATTTCCAACAACCTCGCCACGGTGAACGCGCCGATAAATGCCGGCCGCTTCTATCGGCTCATGCTTCCTTGAACCGGTAGCATTGGCTGCGTTGGCGGCGGGGTGCGGCCTTTGGTTAATGTGGGCCACTCTGCCAACGGAACTGGTCAATCGCTTCTTTCCGACTCATTCATCCGTCGCGACGGGGCCCGCTTCGCGGCCCCCGGGCCCGCGGCTCAAAGCAAAATGCTTCTATTCAGTCACGACCTGAGGGTTTCCGGCCGGACACCAGATAGTGCATGCCGGCACCGGCGGCGTGAAAGGTGCCGGCGCGGATGGCTTGCTGTTCTTGCGCGAATTTCTCCAGCAGTTCTGCAAACCCGCGCTCGAAGAATTCCTCCGTGCCACCACCGTCCAAGACGCTTCGGCGCACGGCTTCACGATTCCACTGTCCGCTGGCCGAAGCTTTCGCTGTGCGCTCTTGTTCGAGGATCGCCTGTTGCTCCGGGCTGTCGTAGGGCGGAAAGAGTGAGGCGGTTCGGTCGGATTGATGCACGGCGATTTCGGTCAGTCCCAGCTCGGCGAAATATCCGGGGAGCAAATCGCCCAGCGTGTGGTCGCCCTGGCCCGCCGCCATCTTGCCGCGATGATAGCGTAACCAGAATTCAAAACGGCGCACGATGGTCTCGACGGGTTCGGCCGGCGTAAGCGAGGTGAAGGCCAGGTAATTCCACAAGTTGTTGGGCTCGACGCAAATCAGCAGCCCGCCGGGACGCAGAATGCGGAGCATTTCACGCAGCGCCGTCTTGGGCTGCGCCAGATGCATGAGCAGGGTCTGGCAGGTGACGACGTCGAACGTGTTGTCCGGGAGCGGGAGCTGGGTGGCATCCCCTACCAGGAAGGCAAACTGGTCCGGAGCTACATGCGGAAAGGCGCGGCGGAAATTATGCGCCACCGCGGTTACCCACTGCGGCTCACGATCAACCCCGGTCAACAGCGCGGGCGCGCGCAAGTAGCGATACAGCAGGCGCGACCAGTGTCCCTGTCCACACCCGATGTCCGCAAGCGACGTGGCTTCGCGCAGCCGCCAACGCGTGGCCATGAGATCAAGAAAATCGCGATGCCACCAAAAGTCGCGTTGCGAGCCGAACTGATCGGCCGAGTGAGGTTGCGGTTGCATGGGAACGGCGCGGTTGAATTGTCCTCCATTCTGTCCGCCGAGGCAACCGGGAAGCCAAGGTGATGTCAAATGAACGGATGCCCTTGGCAGCATGACTGTGCTAACCTTGTCGCCGTGACCTGGGAACAAATCATCGGGCTGAGTCTGACGCTGGTGGTGATGCTGCTGGGTCTCCTCGGCAGCATTCTGCCGGTCGTGCCCGGCACGCCCATCGTGTTGGTGGCCGCGATTGGGCATCGAGTTTATTTTGGCGCCGCCAGCATTAACAACACGGGACTTGTCGCCCTGGTCGTCCTCACAGTGGTTTCATTTGGGTTCGATTTCCTGGCCGGTGCGCTCGGCGCGAAAAGATTTGGGGCGACCTGGCGCGGGGCCGTCGGGGCGGTGATCGGTGGCATCATCGGACTTTTCTTCAGCTTGCCGGGGATTATTCTCGGACCCTTTTTGGGCGCCATGCTGTTCGAGATGCTCGGTGGGCAGGAAGCAAAAATTGCGGCCAAGGCGGGCACCGGTGCGGTGATCGGGCTGTTGATAGGAGTCGTCGGCAAATTTTCCATTTGCGTGATCATGATCGCGCTGTTTGCCACGAACGTGATTTACCGGTCGATGCATTGAGGCGCCGGGAAACGCGCCCGGCGATCCCACGCATTCGCTCCAAGTTCAGCCCGATGACGCTTGGAAAATGATGTCACCGGTCTTCGTCGCCGGCCTGGTTGGTAGCTCGGCCATAACGGCGGCCGGGAGGCAACGACCGCCTTCGCTTTACCCTGGCTTTTTCCCGGCTTGCATCCGTTGCTTTTCCCCGCTAATCACGGCGCATGGACTCCCGCGAAGCACATGTGGCGCTCAACTTGATTGAAGGCGTGGGTCCGGTGCGTGCCCGGTCCTTGCTGGAACATTTTGGAGAAGCTCCGGCCATCCTCGCCGCCTCCAAACATCAGTTGCTCCAGGCGCGCGGCATCGGGGACGACACCGCGGAAGCCATCGCCGGCTGGGAAAAAACGGTGGACCTCGCCAGCGAGCTCAAGCGTATCCAGGATTTTGGCTGTCACGTCCTGACCCAAAGCGACGCGGTGTATCCGGAATCCCTGCGCCAGATTTATGATCCGCCGCTGGTGCTGTACGTGCGGGGCGCGTTGACCGCGAAGGACAAGAACGGCGTGGCCATGGTCGGTTCGCGCCAGACGACCCATTACGGCATCGAGACGGCGCGCAAGCTCGCGTATCAACTGGCCTATGTCGGCGTCACCGTGGTCAGCGGTGGGGCGCGCGGGATCGACACGGCGGCGCATCAGGGCGCGTTGAGCGCGAAGGGCCGGACGATTTGCGTACTCGGCACCGGAATCAACATTGTCTTTCCCCCGGAGAACGCAGAATTGTTCGAGCGCATCGCGGCCAACGGCGCGGTCATGACGCAGTTTCCCTTCAATCGCAACGGCGACCGGCAATCGTTTGCGATTCGCAACCGCATCGTGGCCGGCATGACGCTGGGCACGGTAGTCGTCGAGGCCAACCTCACCAGCGGCGCGCTCATCACCGCCAACTTCGCGACCGAATACGGGCGGCAGGTCTTCGCGGTACCGGGTCGGATTGATTCGCCGCGGAGCAAAGGGTGTCACGACCTGATCAAGAAGGGCGCAAAATTGTGCGAAGGCGCGGAGGACATTCTGAGCGAGTTTGAATATTTGTTTCCCGGGAGCAACCGTCCACCGTCGCCCGGCGAAACCGGCGTACTGCCCACGCTGGAACTTTCGGCGACGGAACAAAAAGTTTACGACGCGCTCAAATCCGCTGATGAAACTACGATTGACGAAGTGATCCGGGCCAGCGGCCTGCCGAGCTCGACGGTGAGCGTGGCCTTGTTGAGTTTGGAAATGAAACGCGTGGTGCGCCAGTTGCCGGGCAAGCTGTTCGTGCGAAACCGGTGAGCCCTGACGGTGGCGCCGGCTACACCCTGCGCCGAAACCCAATTGCGCCTGCGCCCAGGGACAAAAAACGGTCCTTTCTATTATCTGACTCAATGCCTGGCGGCGGGAAAGGTGAACAAGTTTTTGCTCCGGACGCCCGCCGGCCAGGACCGGGCCCGCGCGGCGGCGGCCGCCTTCAACGTCTTTTATGACAGAATGGAAGAACTCTCCCAGATCAACGCCGAACGGCTGCGCCGGGAGAAGTCCTCGCACAAACAGCCGTGAACCGCCTGGCCCGATTCCTCCAGTATGCCCAGAAGGTATTTGGTCTCAAGACGCTGCTGCGCCGGGTTTACGGTCCGCGCTTCTTTGACGCGATCACGGTGGAAGCCGGATACGTGCGAGGCCCGTTTCTGCGCGCCGTCGAAAAGCGGGGCGGGCAATGGGTGGTGGTGTTCAAGCAGGAGCGCATGGCAGCCTATCACGAGGCGCTGCAATTAAGCCAGGGTCAGAAGCCGCTGTTGGCTTTTGCAGACCCAGCCCGAGATAAACAGGTGCGGTTGTGGGAAGTCAAAGACCTCCATTTCAGCGCAAGCCAGGGCAAGCCTTTTCGGGTCGTGCGTTCCGAGGAACACTAGGAGGAAGCACGGGTTCGCGCTGGAATCAAGCCGCGCACGTCCCGCCAAAGTCAATGGTTATGGGGCGCCAGCGACGGACTGGATGGCTACGGCGCCCAGGTGATTTATCAGTCGGGTCACCGCCGCTGGGGGATTGAAAACCAAGCCTTCAACGAATTAACTCAAGCCTGCCATCTGGAACACTGCTACCATGATGAACCGGCTTCCATGCTGGCGCAGATGCTGATCTTGTTGCTGGGCTTCACGGTCTTCACGGCGTTGGCCCAGTTGCACAATAAGCTGATACGCCTGGGCGCCTTGACCGCCAAGGCTCTGACCCAGGAATTGGATCGGGCGTTGGAAGAAGATTTGCCGTGGGAACAATGGTTTCACAGCGGGTGAGAGACCGGGGGCGGTCGGTTCGGAACGGTATGCTTTGACAAACCAACACACGCAGAAAACAAAGCCCGGTCCAAATACCGGAGGCGTGTCGTCTCGCGCCGCCGTCAACCCTCACAGTGCAGTCGAGTTGCCGAGCGAGATTTCTCCAGACCTCACCTCATAGCGAATCGGAATCAACCTTCCGAGATTGCTGGCGCGCGGGGGGGTGCGACTGGAAGTGGCGGTCAGTGTGGTAGAACGGCTCGCGCTGCGAGCCGTCGTGCCGCGTCCAGCGGCACGTCCGAGTCACCGCACGTTCCGCCCGCTCGGCGCGGGTGGAGTGTTCGCAGCGCGAACACTCCTACCACCCGGGTTGACCGCCACTTCCAGTCGCACCCGCGCGCGGGCGCAGGCTTGTTAATCCGAAAGTGGTACGCTAAAAGAACTTCGATATGGTTGAATCTAATGCCACGGCGAATGCGCCGACGTTCACGGCCAGCCAGTTGATCACCTACATCAACATCAAACTGGCCTTACTGGGTTTCCCGCCGGTGGCGGGTGCGGAGGGTGCGAAAGCGCCGGATATCGTGGCCGCGTTCGCGGCGCAGTTTCAGGAAAAGGACCGGCTGCTGGGTCAGTATCTTTGCCCCGCCGACCAGCGCCTCCAGACTTTTCTCTATGATTACCTGCAGGATGTTCCGGTCCCGCGGCTGCCGTTGCGCACCTTCACGCTGGATCGCCCCGGCTTGGCGCGCATTTTGTCGCTGCCGTTCGATCGCGATGTTTTTTCCTCCGACATCGTCAATTCGTACCGCCTCCAGCAGGGGGTGTTGCACAATCCCCTTAGCGACCGGCGCACCACCCAGGGCATTTTCCACATCACGGAGGGCGGCCTGCCCATCCCGGACGACAAGTTCGGCGTCCCGAAAGTCACATTTTCAAAAATGCTCACCCTCGCGCTCAATCCGCCGCGCGAATTGATGCGCCTGCCCTTTACGGCGACGCAACCGCAACCGGCGGAAGGCTTCGTCTCCTTGTTGCTGCGGCCGATTGTCTGCCCGGAAGTGCCCGGTTTCATTCCGGAGAAGACGATGGAGGTCCGATTCTTCGTCCCGGGCAACCTGGTGTGCAATCTGGATTTCGTGGAAAACATTTTCGGCAACGCCGGAGATCCCATGCTGCCGGAGAACGATGCCGGCCTCGACACCGAGCATTGGACCGGTCACACCGGCTGCGTGATTCTCGCTCCGCAACTGGTCAGAGCCACCAAGCAGTCCGTCGGCCTCCCCCACTGGGATCAAGCCACCGAACGCCAGCGGCGTGACGGCATGTGCTGGCGCAGTGAGAGCGAATGTTACAACAATGGCGGGGCGTTCAAACTCACCTGCCGCGACGAGAGCGGTGTAATCGTGACGCTGATCGCGGACAATTATTTCGGGTATTGTAAGAAGGAGGTCAAGACCCAGATCAGTTACGCCGCGAATCTGTTCGGTTGGTGCGAAGAGGAACACGCCGGGGGCGCGCTGGTGTTTCCGGCCTACGATCTTGGCGAGGAATTCAGCGGGGATGTCCATGTGAAGCAGCTCGGCCACACGATGGCCGACGTCCTCGCCCGCTATGGGGAACTGGTCACGGCGCAGCCGGCCGGTTATGCCGTGGACAAAAAATTCCCGGACATTCTTTATGTGCCGGAAAACGCGCGGTTTGATCTGCACGCGCAGCGGGTGGTCTGGGTGAATGCAGACGGCGAGCAGGGGATCAAACTTTTGCCGGGTCAGACCTACGTCCGCCCTTCCGGCTACAAGGTGCGGATGGAAAAGCCGGGGCCGAATCGGGCCTGGCGGCTGGTGGGCGTCGCGGCCGAAGGCACGTTTTGTCATAAGCCCTGCACCGTCTCCGGCGGGGGAAAATCAGAGATCTCCAAGCCGATCACGGATGCGGTCCTGATTGGACCCGTGTTCGTCGCCGATCTGAAATTAGACCTGGGCAAGGTGGCGAAGTTGATCAACCGCGATTACTCCGACCGGTTTCAGGACCCGACCCGGGTGGACCGCCGCGCGGTGCTGGCGCCGGAACGTTCGCTGGGGTCCGTCATCAAGCTGCTCATGCCAGACGAACGCGATTTCACGCCCGCGTACAACGCCTGGCTGGAAAGCGTCCCGCAATATCTGAAGGAACTGGTGTTCGTCGTGAAGCGATACTATCAACCCGCGTGGGGCGCCAAGTGGCGCGACCATTTCAGCGTGGACATCATCAATGGCACGCCGGGCAACGAGCTCAAATGCGACAATCGCAAACTCGTCACCACCTACCTGCGCGTGGGTTTCGAGAGCGACGGCGCGTGGCGCACCTTTGGCTTGCGGAAGGATTTTTATCCCGCCGCCAAGATTCAGGCGGAGGACGACATCACGGCCTCCGTCGTCGTCCCAACCGCCCGGCTGAAATATTTGTCCGAGGCGGCGACGGCCCCGTCGCTGAAGTTCGTGACCAATTGCGAGCGCCGGTTGTTCCAGCGGCCCGACGACGCCATCCATCGCGGTTACGACAAACAGACGGAAGCCGATTTTGCGCGGTGCGACAATTTCTTTTCGAACTACGAACCGCTGACGGCGGCGGACGCGCGCGAAATGGTCGAAGAGGCCATTGGCTTCAATCAGTTCACCGAGCCCATGCAAACGCTCATCCGCCACGCGGCGGAAGGCCCGGGCGTCGGGTATTTTGTCAGTTCCGCTCACCCCCGCCTCGTGGACGGCAAGCCCAGCAAGAACCCGCGCTATTTGCAAGTCCGGGCGGATCTCCAACAACCGCGCGATCGTTATCTCGGGGAAATGTCCGCCCGGCTGCGCCGCCATGTTCCGCCCGGCCAGCCGATTCATAATCCAGTCACGGCCGTGCTCCCCGGGCGCCGCAATAATCCGCCGGAGGCCGGCATCCGCGCGCTCGCGGTGTTCAACCCGATTCATTATTTCGAGCTGCCGGAATTGTTCCTGGAATTTATTTGCAGCATGACCGGCAAATCGCCTTCGACCACCGGGGCGGGTTCGGAAGGCGCGTTGACCAAAGGCCCGTTCAACGCCTTGCCGCCGATCATGGACCTGAACAACGCCCTCGTGTCCTGGTTGCTCACGGGCCATCACGGGTTTGTCACCGCGGCGGGATGTGTCGGTCCGCGCGTCCGGGTGGATCACGACATCAGCCTCCTGGTGCCCGAGGTCTGGTGCCGGATGACTCCGGCGGAGCGCGACCCGCAGTTCCTCATCGCCAATCACTATCTCGAACGATGTGAAGACTTTGAATTTGACGGGAAAACGGTGCAAGCGAGCCGCCTCGGTTACCGCATCAATATTCGGTTCGTCCATGCCTTCTTTGGGCGGGTGTTCAACCATCCGCACGCGGTCTTCACGGCGGAGATGCTACGTCCCGAGTTGCAGGATGCGGCCATTTTCGCCGACGGCATGGACAACATCGTCACCACGCAGCAACGCGTCGCGCAGATGTATTTTGCCGACGGCAGCATTGCGCAGGCGTGTCCGCCCTTGCGCGCGCTGTTGGAGATCATGGCGCGGGACACGTGGGAGGGGAAGGGGCTCAACCATCCCGACGTGCGTCAGCTTTTCACGCGCGAAAACCTGCTGGCGAGCGAATGGTATGCCCGGCGGCTTCAAGCCAAACAAGCCGTGGACCGGGGGCTGTGGCGGCGCCACGTCGAATACCTGGACAAATTTTTGAAACGGGGCAGCCATGCCGATGAAGCCCAACGGCTGGGCATCGCGGCGCGCCTGACGGCCGCCCGGCAAATGCTGGCCACCGTGGAAGCGGTGGAGTACTGGCAGACACTTTCCGGCACCTTGGGCGCGGAACCGATGGATGCGTACCTGACCGCGAGCTGACCCCCAGTTGTGCGACCGGAAGTGTCGGTCAACGTAGCGTCAGGCCTCCCGGCCTGACGTAAAGGGCGTGCATCCTTGCCGTCCGGAAGTAATGTTCCGAAGCCGGGCCGACCTCCGAAAGCTCCCACGCGGCGGACGATGCGTGGCGTGGCCGCCGGGCTGGAAGCCCCGGCTCTACGGCAGGCACGGATGCCTGGCCGCTACCTAGGCTGACCGCCACTTCCAGTCGCACCCCCTCCCAAGTTGTTGATTGGCTTTTTCCGTGTCACCAGACAATATGACGGCACATGAAAACAACCATGAAAACAATTGGCCACTCCCCTTCGCTATGGTGCGTGCTGGCATTGGCCGGTCTCGTCGCCGCCGCGGCGGCGGCCACGCCACCCGCTGGTTTCACCGCGCTCTTCAACGGCAAAGATCTCGCCGGCTGGCGCGGTGGGGATACGTTTGACCATCGCAAATATCTGGCGTTGCCAGCGGACCAACGCGCCGAGCAGGACGCCAAATGGACGGCCGAAATGCAGGCGCACTGGCGCGCGGAAGGCGATGAGCTGGTCAACGATGGTTTCGGCAAATACGCCACCACCACGAAGGACTACGGCGACTTTGAATTGTTGGTGGAATATAAGACTGTGCCGCTCGCCGATTCGGGCATCTACCTGCGCGGTGTGCCGCAGGTTCAGATTTGGGATCACACCAACCCCAAGGAGTTCAAGAACGGCGCCGCCAAAGGCAGCGGCGGCCTGTGGAACAACAGCGCCGGGGCGCCCGGCAAAGATCCGCTGGTGCTCGCGGACAAACCCTTCGGCGAATGGAACCAGTTCCGCATCCTGATGGTCGGGGCCCGGGTCAGCGTCTGGCTGAATGGCGCGCTGGTGGTGGATCACGCGAACCTGGAAAATTATTACGACAGCAAACAACCGATTCCCGTCCGCGGCCCGATTGAACTGCAGACCCACGGCGGCGAAATTCGGTGGCGCAACATCTTCCTCCGCGAGATTGGGACGGCGGAAGCGAACCAGATTCTCGCCGCCCACGGCGAGACTGGGTTCACGTCAGTATTCAACGGGCGCGACTTTACTGGATGGGCTGGGTCGGTAGAGAACTACGAAGTTCAGGACGGTGCGATTGTTTGCCGGCCCAAGCAGGGCGGGAATGTTTTCACCAAAGCTGAATACGCTGACTTCAGCGCCCGGCTCGAATTCAAGCTGCCACCCGGTGGCAATAACGGGCTGGCGATTCGCTTTCCCGGCCAGGGCAACCCCGCTTATGACGGCATGTGTGAATCGCAGGTGCTGGATGACCACTACGAACAAGCCACGGGGGAGAAGATCGACCCGCGCCAGGCGCACGGCTCCGCCTATGGAATGGTGGCCGCGGCGCGCGGGTATCAGCGGCCGATTGGCGAATGGAACTTTGAGGAAGTCACGGTGAACGGATCGAAGATCAAAGTGGAATTGAACGGGTTCGTGATCCTTAATACGGATCTGGCGGACGTGAAGGAATTCATGGCGAACTCCAAACACCCGGGCAAGGACCTCCCAAGCGGTCATTTCGGTTTCGCCGGCCATAACGATCCGGTGGCCTTCCGAAATATCCGGCTCAAGCCGCTGTGACGCCCACCGACTGGGTGGCTTAATTGGGAGCGGATCGGATCTCAAGGATCAATTGATCTCCGCGGTCCGGACGCGGAGGCGTGCCCGACTGGTGCAGTGTCCAGTGACCCACGTATTGTGCGCCGGGCCGCGACGTCTCCTTACGGCAGTTTGTTGCCGTGATGCAGCTTTGGTTTTAAGCCGTTTGGGTCTTTGTACATCGGTTGTTGGGCTCTGCTGAATATTTTTGTAGTACCGGCGAGGCTTGCTGAATGGCAGCGTCCTGCTGGCGCAACTCTACTTCCCCAACTCCCCCGCATTCCACGGCGCTTCCCGATTCAGATTGGCCGCGCGCAGCTTCGTCACCGCGTCGGCGGCGACCTCGTCGGACAGACCGCCGTACGCTGTGCGCACGTAGGTCAGCACCTCGGCGATTTGCTCGTCCGTCAGGCCACTAAGAGAAGGCATCGCGAGGGCCTCGGGCCGACCGCCGAAACTCTGGCCGGACACGGTGATGGGGCCGCTCAGGCCGTGTAGCAGAATCTTGATGAGCCGCGACGAGTCATCGCGCACCCAGTCGCTGCCAGCCAGCGGCGGATAAACTCCGGGCAGCCCTTTGCCTTCCGGTTGATGGCACGGCAGGCAGGCCAGCTCATAAATCATCTGGCTGCGTGACGGCGCTTTGGGTGGGGTACCGAGCAGTTGGCGCAAGTAATCCGCCTGGGTCTGGCTGCCGCCGAAGGTGAGCTGGTGCCCCAGGAATGCGGCGGCCCACCGCGGCTGCGAAGCGCGCGCGCTCAGACGAATGGCGTAATTGAGGAAGGGGTCGCACGGCGCGTCCAAGGCTTGCGTGATGATTTCCACCGCTTCTGGTTGCGGCAAATAACTCGCGGCCACGACGGCTTCGAGCCGCACGCGCGGATGTTCATCCCGCGCTCGTTCACGCAGGAGTTTCATCGCCTCGGGCAACTTTTCCGCCCAAGCCCCCACGACCCGCGCCCCGTAAGCCCTTATGCGCGGGTCTTTCGCCGTTAGCAGTTGGTTCAGCAAGACCGGTCGCGCCGTCTCATGGGCTTCGAAGACCCCAATGACCTCCAGCCGCAACCGCTCGTCTTCCGGTGTGGACGAAGTCAACTTGGCTACGAAATCATCTGCCGCATTCAGCACTGCGGCGCTGGGCGCATCGAAGAGCAGGCGCTTGGCTTGATAACGCGTCCACCGTTCCGGCGAACGGAGGTGCGCG
This sequence comes from Verrucomicrobiota bacterium, assembly GCA_025350905.1. Taxonomy (GTDB): domain Bacteria; phylum Verrucomicrobiota; class Verrucomicrobiia; order Limisphaerales; family JADLHS01; genus JADLHS01. The sequence goes on along the minus strand of JANXWY010000407.1, from coordinate 14,639 downwards.
AGCAGTTCGGCGGGCTTCATGGCCGCGAGGTTGGGTTGCTTGATCAGCGCGCGGCCCGGCGCGGTGATCCGCCAGATGCGGCCGTGCGTCTTGTCGCGGCGCGGGTCGGCGTAGCTGGCTTGGTAATGGCCGATCACCGGATTGAACCAGTCGGCCACATAGATCGCCCCATCCGGCCCGACGCTCACATCCACCGGGCGGAAAGAACTGGAAGAGGATTTCATCAGCCGCGGCAATTGCGTGGTCTTGAAGCCGGAGCCGGCGTCCGCGAAACGATGCAGTTCCACCACGCCGCCAAAATATCCCGCAATGAGGGCGCAGCCCTGAATGTCCTCGGGCAGCGCGCGGGTCCCGATGATATCGAGCGCGGTCGTCTTGGGGGACGATTCAAAGAGCGGGCCGACGGAATGGTATTGCTCCGGTGAATCAGCATACGAGGCATCGGCGGAAATGGGGGCGACGCCGCGCGCCGGCTCGGCCCAACGCACCATGCCGGGCACCGTCCAATATCCGTGCGGCCGATCGCCGGACTTGTGGAAGACCTGGCCGAAGTCGTCGAAGGCCACGCCCCAGCAATTCGCGCCCGCCATGCCGCCGCCGAAAAATCCGTCCAGCCGCAGGGTGCGGGGCCGCCAGCGCCATACTCCCGCGCGGTCGAGCCGCGCGATGCCCCACGGCGATTCGACGCGCGACATCGCATGCAATCCTTGGGTGAACCACAGGCTGCCATCCGGCCCGTGGGTAATGGAGTTCACGAGTTGGTGCGTGTCGCCAATGCCGAATCCGCTGCAGACCACGCGCCGCACATCGGCGCGACCGTCGCCATCCGTGTCGCGGAGATGCACGATTTGATCGAAGTCGCAGACGAACACGCCGCCCTCGCCCGGTTCCACGCCCTGCACCATGGTCAGTCCCTCGGCAAACTTCCCGGCCTGGTCGGCCTTGCCGTCGCCGTCGGTGTCTTGCAACGCGAGGATGTAATCGGCGGGTTTGGCGCTGGCTTGCGATTGCGGATACGTCGGTGAACACGCGACGTAGAGCCGGCCCTTTTCGTCCCAGGAAAACTGCGTGGGCTTCACCACCCCATCGCGCTCGGAGGCGAAGAGATTCACCGCGTAGCCTTCCGCCATGGAGAAGGTGGCCAGCTCCTCCTCGGGCGTAAGCGCTTTGGCTTCCTCCGGGGAAACCGGTTGGGCCGCCGTTACCGTGGCTGAGACGTTCTCACCCCGAGCCAAAGCCTGAATCCGTGCATCTGCCGCTGCGACCAGTGGACGGTAGCGCTCCAAAGCTTCCTTCAACGAAGGGTCGGTGCCTCCGGCTTTGGGATAGAGTTGCGAAACCCGGTCGCCGTAGACGAACGACCAGTTCGCCGGCCGCCAACAGTCGAACCACAGCCGGTTTTTTTCCACGATAGCGGCGCGCAATGGTAACATTGCTGCGGATCGATTTTCCTCGGCCCCAAGCTGGCGGGCAATGATCCCAGCGACCACCTTCAACCCGGACTCAGTCAAGTGAATGCCGTCTTCGGTGAGTCGCGGGGTTGACTGGTGCTCCTGGAGCGGACCGAACAAGTCCACAAACACCGCACTCCGTTGCTTCGCCAGGCCGCTGACCGCGTTTGCGTAAGCCGCCACGTCGTCGTTCCGCTGGCGGAGGTCGGGGGCGTGCGAGGCGAGCGGCTTTTCAAAGGGCATCGGGGAGACCAGGACCAACCGCCGGGTGCGTCCGGCAAACTGATCGAGCAGCCGATGATACGCCGCGATAAATTCCGGCAATCGGGCCTTGCCATCGAGGGCTTCCATTTGTCCAAATTGCGCTACGACGATGGTTGCGCCGGCGGCCTCGAGTTGGCGGGGCCAGGCGCCAAAGTTCAGATCGCGCCACTGCTCGTAAACCGTGTCGGCCTCCCACGCCATCGGACGGAAGCGTGGATTCTGCGCGGCGAAGGCGACGGCCAGTTGCGCCTCCAACTCGCCCGCCTTCTGATCGCGCACGAAATTTTCCTGGCCCACGAAGACGACGGCTTCCTTGTCGCCGAGGGCGAATTTCCCACTGGTAAAGGCGGCGACGGGTACGCCCGGTTGGCCATCACCGAACCGTTCGAAGATCTCGCTCGCGGTCGGCAAGGTCGGGCTCGGCAACTCCTCGAGGGTAATATCGCGGAAAGAAATCTCCGCCTTGCAGTTGCCGTGAATCTGCAGCGCGATGAGGCCTTCGGCGGCGATGCCGGGCGCTCGTTCCACCCACGAAGCGGTGCGTTGACCATTGAGTGTTAGTTCAATCTCCGGCCCGCGCGCCACGATCTCGTAACGGTTCCAGTCGCCGGGCTTTTCCACGCGCGCCACGAGATTCGTATCGGCCCTCACCAGCGTCTGGTTGCGTCGCGATTCATCGTAGAGACAGCCGGAGAAGCCCGCGCCGATGTCGGCTTGGAAGCCGGACATTTCGTTGGCCGGATTCACCAGGCGCTGGCTGCGGAACTGCACGCCGCCATTCACGAAGCCCTCCGTGCCCACGAGCTTGTAGTCCAGCCGCAGGCGGAAATTTCGGTAGCTCGTGCGCGTGGCCAGGAATTCGTTGCGCGGATTGCCGTTGAGCGAGCCGCCGACAATCACGCCGTCGCGAATGCGCCAGACGGAATTCGTCTCGCCTTCCCAGCCGGTCAGCGTCTGGCCATCGAACAAATTCGTCGTGGCCGCGAAGGCGGGCGCCAGGCACCAAAGCATCAGCGATAGAGTCAGGGTGCGCGAATTCATGATGGCGCCGAAGTTAAAGCAAAATCCGAAGTTTGAAATCTGCAATTTGTAATCCGGGACCCAAACCCATGCCGAGAAAATGTCCGTAGCGCTATGATAGTTTTGGCCATCCAGACTTTGCGCTCTCGACCAATCGTCGTGTTTTAACTGAGTCTGCTCCTTGAACCCATTGTGCGGTCACGATTCCAGAGCAGGGTGACGCGCGGTAACCTCAACGTTTGAGAGCCCGTCGGTCCCGACGGACGCTGAACTCAGCGCAGCGATTTGAAACGATCCCGGGAGTGCATTCCGCGCCGATCTTCGGGTTCGCGATGGGCCCACCTGGGTGGAAGCCGACAACCGGATTCGAACCGAGGACCCGATTTCGTGCCCGGCAAATCCTTTTTTGGCGACAACCCAGCCGCGCGTACCCGTAAGGATTAATTTTCTGTTGCCCTCCACTTGAGAGAGGCGCAAGGTTGGGACGTAAGCGAATTATGAACATCATAAAGACAACCCTCCTCGCCATCCCCTTGACGGCCATGTGCCTCGGGATCTGCGCGCAGGGCAAAATCAATATTCTGAACGATGCGAATCACTTGGTTTATTGGAATAATGGCTCGCTCGTGACCGCGGCGGACGGGCTTAGAATTGATCTATATGGCTATGTCGGCACGGGTGCAGGCAGCTTAGCATTGCTAACGTCGACACCAATGAATTCAAGCATCCCGGGAGTATTTGGGCCGTACAACTGGAATTCACCTTTTCCGGGAGGAGTGGCGTCAACGTTTCAAGTCCGTGTATTTATCCCTGCGCATGGTATTTATTGGGGACAATCAAGCGTATTCACCATGCAGCCGGGCGGATCAATTGCCTACAACAGTCTTTTCAATCCGGGTGGCACAACGTTGTCCACCTGGGCGACTGGAACACAGCCCGTGGCCGGTGGTTTCGGGGCCGTACTCGTCGACCCTCTTCCCGAACCCTCTAATCTAGTTTTGGCAGGTTTCGGTGCGGTCTCGCTGCTAATGTTCCGTCGCCGCAAATGACCGCCCAGTCTTTCGCTTGAGCGGTGAGCGTCTGGGGTGGCGAGTTGTCAGGCATTCGCCAACGATTGCGCCCGCGTGTTTTGGTTAATGGGTTTTATGCTGGCAGCGCTGCTGGTTTGCTGCTTCAAGGCGCATCCCGATTTCTTTGTTTCTTTGAACAAAGACCAACGATCGCTCCCGCAATCCAATGGACCTACGTTTAGCTTTCGGTTTGGGCTACGTCTTTACCGGTTCGATACAACGACTCATTTTTGGTCTGCTTTACCGGCAGCATCAGGGTGCTTGAGATACAATCCTTCCCATCACGCCCGGCCCGTCACGTACGTCTAAAACCGGAGGGCGAGATCGCGCAGGATGGCGGTCGAACGGGCGGTAGGGTTTCACCCCATGGAGGTAGTCGCTGGCAGTTGGTATTTCTTACCGGCACTTCCCTAAGCTGAGGGGAAACGCTCCGGGCGGTGTAAGTCGATACAACGGGTGGTGAGTCACCGCCCAATGAAAAGAAAAATTAAACCGAAAGAATAAAAATGAAAACCATCACTCAAGTCCGAGGCAAGCTCACCCGATCCATCGCCGCCCTCGCCATCGCTGGCCTGATCGCGCTACCGACGTTTGGGTTCGCGCAGGAGAAAGGCGCGGAAAAACTCATGCAGCTGCAAAAGCTCAACACCGTGGAGGCATTACAGTCGGTCGACGCCGGCGACACGATCATCATGTCGTGCCCGAAGTGCAAAGACACCTATGCGACGGTGGTGGAGAAGTCGTTCAAGGGTGCGACGCCCGACCAATTGAAGCAGGTCCCCATTCATCTGTGCGCCGCCTGCGATACCAAGATGGTAACCAAGGGCCAAGGCAAGGCGGCGGTGAATTCGTTAGTCCACACCTGCAAGACCTGCGGCAGCAAGGATGTCGCCTGCTGCGTGATGAAAAAAGGTGGCGGCCCGACCGCCGGGATGGAAGAGAAAAAGTAAGACTCTTCCAAACAGTGCGGATTTCGGAGCGGGTTCCGGCAATGCAATCCGCTCACGCATTTATACCGCGGAGCGGCTCGGACGGCTGCTTGCGACGGGGTAACAATGCAGCTGCTCACGGTGACAGCGCTCCCAATTCTCGCGGTAGTGTGCTCCGGCAATTCACCAATTGGGAGTTGGACCATCGCGGTTAAGCCATTTCATAACGGTGTGATGGTCGGCGGGTATTGCGCGCAGTTCATCCATCCAAAATATCTCACCGGCTCACCTCGGCATGGATTCGGCATTCCTACGCGTCATTGCCCCGCCAGATATCCTGCGGCCATGATGTCGAAGGTCCGGCAGAATCCGGGTCACCACGCCGGCACGCCAGGTTTCGTGCTGAAGTGACTGTGGAAGACATCGCAGACACCATGGGCAAACCATGCTCCGACCACGAGCCAGAGGTCGAGTTTGAACCCAAGCATGGCGACGAGAACGAAAGCCGCCATGGCTGAGTGAGGCCTCATAGCCATCGTCGCACCGATGTTCGGTAGGCAGTGAATTCCTGACCGAATTTTGAAGCCAGCACTCGTTCCTCCGGCTCGATTTGGAAACGGTTCAGATAAAGGATGAAGGCGGCGAGGAAAACGAAGGCCAATGGGTTCGCCAGGAATGACGCCCAGCCAAACAAAACCAACAGCAGACCGAGATACATTGGATTGCGGGTGTATCGGTAGATACCTGACCTCACCAAGGCGGACGAATTCTCGGGTTTAAGCGGGTTTACGGTGGTCCTCGCTCGCCGGAAACTGGCGACTCCCAACAGGGCGACGCCAACGCCGGCCACAACCGAGCCGAGGGCGAGGGCGCTCCGATGCGGCAGAACAAAGCCGAGGGATGGCAGCGCCGCCGAAGTGAGCCAGCTGAGTCCGGCCATGAAAAGAGCCACCACCGGAGGCGGGACCTTGAGTTCGAGAAACCGCATCGAATTGGATTTGTTGATGGCTGAGCTTAATCCAATACGGCCAAAATCATCCATCGTTTTTAAGTTTGCGACGTGGGGCCGAACATTTTTGTCGGGCTGTTCTTATTGAACAAAAAAGCCCGTAAACGTTGATGTTATTCAACACTTACGGGCCTAAAAAGGTGGTGGAGCCGGCAGGATTCGAACCTGTGACCCCCACAATGCCATTGTGGTGCTCTACCAACTGAGCTACGACCCCAACCAAAGCGGCGACACTCTAGCCGCGTGGGCGATGCCAAGTCAAAGCCATTTTCCGGGTGCGACCAGAAGTGGCGGTCAACCCGGGTGGTAGGAGTGTTCGCGCTGCGAACACTCCGCCCGCGTAGAGCGGGCGGAACGTGCGGTGACTCGGGCGTGCCGCTGGACGCGGCACGACGGCTCGCAGCGCGAGCCGTTCTACCACACGGACCGCCACTTCCAGTCGCACCCCCATTTTCCTTCGCATCCGAATTCCTTCCATGTCACCGCACTGATTTTGCAACCAACGGATTCCTGATTAGACGAACGCAAAGTTTGCGCTAACCTAAGGCCGCGTTAAGAACCGGAAAATCCTTATGGCCACCCAACTAAAACTAAAACTCCGGGAGGGCGACCCCGCGCCGAGCTTTTCGGCGTTAACCAGCGGCGGCGGCAAAGTTTCCCTCGCCGATTTGAAAGGCAAATCAGTCATTCTCTATTTCTATCCGCGGGACGACACGCCGGGTTGTACGAAGGAAGCGTGCGCGTTTCGGGACCACTACGCCGCGTTCCAAAAGCGGGGCGCCGTGGTGCTCGGGGTGAGCGTTGACCCGGTGAAGACGCACGACAAGTTCGTGGCGAAATTCCAACTGCCGTTTCCGCTGCTCGCCGACGAGGACAAGAAAATCGTCAACGATTATGGCGTGTGGGGGCAGAAAAGTTTCATGGGGCGCAAATACCTGGGCATCCATCGCGTCACCTTCCTGATCGGGCCGGACGGCCGGATCAGGAAAATCTGGCCCAAGGTGAAACCAGAGGAACATGCGGCGGAAGTGCTGGCCGCGTTGTAAGCGCGGGTCAGCGGGCCAGCGCCGCAAACGGCTTCACTGCGCGAACGAGGCGTTCCAACTGGCGCGGCGTGTGTTCGCTGGAAATGACGAAGCGGAAATAACCGTTCGCCGGACTGCCGGGATAGTAAAGCAAGGGTGGCCAGATGTCGGCCGCCAACAACGCCCGCTTCACGCGCGCGATCTGTTTCGAAGTTTCAAAGTGGAGCGGCACAATCGGGCCGGGGGACTCAGGTAAAGGAAAGCCGGCTCGACGCAGCGTGGCTTTCAGGAAGCTGGAATTCTGTTCCAATCGCTGGCGGAGCGTTTTGTCCTGCCGCAGAATTTCCAGGGATTGCCCAGCGGCGAAAGCGAGCGGCAAAGGCAAGGGAGTGCTGCCCACAAACATCCGGCTGGCCGCCAACTTCGCGCGCAATTTGTTGGAGCAGAGGATCGCGCCGCCGTAAACCCCCAACGCCTTGCTGAACGTGATGGTTTGCACCACGCGACTTCGGCTCACGCGTTCCATTTCAATGGTGCCCTGGCCCGTTGGACCCAAGATGCCGGCACCGTGGGCGTCGTCGACCACGAGTAGGCCGTCCTGCGGCAGGAGCTTTAAATACGAGCGCAGCGGAGCGACGGCACCGTCGTGAGCAAACATCCCGTCGGTAAGTATTACCGGACGCGAACCGGGGCCACAGCGATGCAAAGCGGCGGCGAAGTTGTCCACATCGCGATGGTGGAACCGCAAGATCGGACAATTCAACAAGAAGGCGGCGTCTTGCAACGCCGCGTGCGCTCGTTCGTCCACGAGTGCGTGGGAGAAATTTCCGGCGAGCGCTTGCGCAACCAGGAGATTGGTGACGTAACCGGAACTGGTGAGCAGGGCGGCCGGGGCGCCAAAGAACCGGGCGAGGTCATTTTCCAGTCTTGAGTACAGCGCGTGGTTACCGGTGGTAACCCGGGACGCAGCCACATTCAGTCCAAATCGGCTTAAGCCGTCGCGCACGGCCCGCAAAACCCCAGGGTGACTCGCGAGTCGGAAATAATCGCAGCCGGAAAAGTAGCTGAGGGTTCGCCCGTTGCCGCGAACGTAGGTGCGCTTCCATTGCTGCAGAGCCGGAGCTTCCCTCATGCGCCGCCACCTTAGCGGTGGCGCGGCGGCGGAGGCGAGCAAACATTCAAGAGCCTCAACAACTTGTCGGGACTTCCTGAAGCACCTCAATGCAGTGCGGAACGGCTTTCATTACAAAGCCAAGGCATTCCACTGCGCCGCTGGGTTTTCCCGGCAGACAAACTACGAGCGCCTGATCCACCACCACCGCCAGATTGCGCGAGAGAATCGCATTGGGGGTGATTTTCAGCGATTCCGCGCGCATGACTTCGCCGAAGCCTGGCAGTTCGCGCCGTGCAATTTCGCGCACGGCTTCCGGCGTCACATCGCGCACCGCTACGCCGGTGCCGCCGGTGGTGAGAATCAACTGGCAGCCGTCGGCAATTCGTGCACGGATGGCCCGCTGGATGTCGTGCTTTTCGTCGGGGACGAGGGTCTCGGCGATAACCTTCCAGCCGTAACCTTCGGCGGCCGACTTCAAGGCCGGGCCGCCCAAGTCGTCATAGAGCCCGCGCGACGCGCGATCCGAAATCGTGATGAGGCCGACTTTAATTTGCATGGCTTAAATTTGGCGGCAAGTGCAGAAAGGACAAGGTCGCCAAGGCATCGATTATTTCTTCGCTTTCGTGCCCGCGGCGCCGGGTGACCGTTTCTTAGTCTTCGAAATGAGTTTTACCTCCGTAATCCGCATCGTCTTGTCCACGGCCTTGCACATGTCATAAATCGTGAGGGCCGCTAGGCTCACGGCGGTTAACGCCTCCATTTCGACCCCGGTTTGGGCGGCAATTTTTGCCGAGGCTGTAATGAGGATCCGATCATGGGTGCGGGGAAACTTAAAGTTCACTTCGCAATGCGTCAGTGGCAGGGGATGGCAGAGGGGAATCAGTTCGCCCGTTTTTTTGGCCGCCAGGATTCCGGCCAGCCGCGCTGCCGCGAGCACATTGCCTTTGGCCAGGCGCTGCGAGTTGATCAGCAAGAGGGTCGCGGGGGCCAACCGGATTTCGCCCTGCGCCACGGCGACCCGCAGCAAGACGGGCTTGGCGGACACATCCACCATGCGGGCCTCGCCCCGCGGATTGATATGTGAGAGTCGGTTCACGGCCATGGAATAGCGGTTTTGGCGGCGGATGACAAAAGACTTTTGCGACCCCGGTCGACCGCCTCGGTCCCGAACCGGCGGGCCGCCCGGAGGTAGCCCCGGCCACAAAAAAATCCCTTGCCTCGTTCGGAGCGTGTGTTATTCTATTTCTGTAATGACAGAAATAACAGTGAGCAAATCACAAGCTGAGAAAGGAATAAATATTATGAACTGGATCCTCCCCACCTACCTCGCGTACCTCGCCATCAGCGTCGCCCTGACCGTTTGGGTGGCGCGCACTTTGCATCAGAGCGGTCGGATTTTTCTGGTGGACAGCTTTCTCGGCAACGAAAAGCTGGCGGATTCGGTCAACCACCTCCTGGTAGTGGGATTTTACCTCATTAACATTGGCTTCGTGACCCTGGCCTTGAAATACGGGGTGGTGGCCGCCACCGCCCAGGAGGCCGTGGAAACCCTGAGCACGAAGGTCGGACTGGTGCTGTTGGTGCTGGGCGGGATGCATTTCTTCAATCTGGTGGTATTCACGAAAATGCGGAAGCGGGCCCTGGCCCCCCGCACTGTTCCACCCATGCTGCCGGCGAGCCTGGCGATGACGCCCGGGCATTGATGAGGTTTTGCTTTTGGAAACGGGGCGGCTCGGGCAGCGCCCCGTAAATCCAACCCGAAGGCTACAGCGCGGCTCGCCACTCCTGAACGGCCGTTCGCATTTGCACCGCTGCCTGGAGTTTCGGCTGCACAAACTTGGGGGTGAACCATGGATACGTGCCCAGGAGATCCGGCGTGACGAGAATCTGCCCGTCGCAATGCCGCCCCGAGCCAATGCCAATGGTGGCGAACGGAAACTGCGCGGTGATTTCCTGGGCGACGAAGGGGACGACGAGTTCGAGGACCACGGCGAAGGCGCCCGCCTCGGCGAGCGCCGCGGCATCGGCCAGCAATTTCGCATGGCCGACGTCATCGCGACCCTTGATGCGATATTTGCCGCCTTCTTCCAGGACGTGCTGCGGCAACATCCCGAGGTGGCCGATGAACGGAACGCCGGCCGCGACGATCGCGCGGATTTGCGGCAGGATGTCGCGGCCGCCTTCGGCCTTCACGTATTCCGCGCCGGCCGCGATCAGCCGCCGCGCATTGGCCACGGCTTGGTCCGAAGTTTCATAGGAGTGAAAGGGCAAATCCGCGCCGAGCAAGGCGTTCGTTTTCGCCCGGGCGGCGGCGCGCGTGTGATGCTCCATCTCGGCCATGGAAACCAGCGTCGTGTTGGGATAGCCCAGCACGACCATGCCCAGCGAATCGCCCACCAGCAGCAGCGGGACGCCACATTCATCCAGCAACTTCGCCATGGGATAATCGTAGGCCGTGAGGGCGGCGATCTTTTCGCCGCGCTGTTTCATGCGCTGGAGGGTGGCCGGTGTGATTTTGGTGCTCATCGGCCGCCAAAACTCTGGAGCAGCTCCTCGGGCGTCGTGGTGGCGGTGCCGACTTTTCCCACCACGATGCCGGCCGCGTGATTGGAAAAAATGGCAGCCTCGATGGGCGAAGCGCCGGCCGCGATGGCCAGCGTAAACGTGCTGATGACGGTGTCGCCCGCGCCCGACACGTCGAACACTTCCTGCGCCACGGTGGGAATATGAAACGGTGGTTGGGCGCGCTGACACAGCAGCATGCCGAGCTCGCCGAGCGTGATGAGCAGCACGGCGGGGCGCAGTTCATTCAGCAACCGTCCTGCGGCGAGCATCAGGCTCTTGTCCGCCAGCGGATTCGCGTTCCGCGTGTCATCCGCAAGATTTGCCAGTTCAAAGGTTTCTTTCCGGTTCGGCGTGATGAGCGAGAGGCTCGCCAGATTCAAGTTGTGGACGGGTTTCGGATCGAGACTCAGCCAGAGGCCACGGGCGCGGCAAAGTCCCTTCACTTCATTCAACAATGCCTGGGTGACGACGCCCTTGCCGTAATCGCCGACGATGACGGCGTCGGCGCGATGCAGCTGCGCCGTGAGCGCGGTAACCAACCGGGTCGTCAACGCATCGTTCAGATGACTCCGCGTCTCGCGGTCAATGCGCACGACCTGTTGCTGGTTGGCGACGATACGCGTTTTACGCGTGGTGGCCCGCGCGGAACTGGCGACCAGCCCGCCGCAACCGACGTGTTGCGCTTTCAGCAAAGATTTAAGTTTTTTGGCTGCATCATCCCGGCCGATCGCCCCAAATAACTCGGTCGGCACGTTCAACGCCGTGAGATTGCGCGCCACATTCGCCGCGCCGCCGGGCATGAAACTCTCGCGTTGAAAATCCACCACCGGCACGGGCGCTTCCGGCGAAATCCGCGCCACGCTGCCCCAAATGAATTGGTCCAGCATCACGTCACCGAGGACGAGGATGCGAGCCTTGCCGGCGGCAGAAAGCAGTTGCCGCACCCGGGCCGGTGATAGGGTATTTTGGTTCATGCGGTTTGAGCGCCGGGCAACATTTCGACGCGATTTGTTGCCTCAATGGTAGGAGGTGAGGCTCCGAGACTCAAACCTGTTAGAATGGCATGGCGCGACATTTGATTTGAGACTCCTTAGGTCGTCTCCTAGTTAATCCAGAAACCCTGTGAGCGGACTCGTCGCGCTGGCAGTTTCGTTTTGAGCGCCCAAGCCAGATTCATACGCCGCCCGTCCCGCTTCCACTGCCATTTTAAACGCGATCGCCATGCGATTTGGTTCGTGCGCCACCGCAATCGCCGTGTTCACGAGGGCCGCGTCCGCGCCGAGCTCCATCGCCTCCGCCGCATGGCTCGGCGCGCCAAGACCCGCATCAACGATGACGGGCACCGTGGCTTGTTCAATTATGATGCGGATCTGGTCGCGCGTCTGGAGGCCGCGATTCGAGCCGATGGGGGAGCCAAGCGGCATCACCGTGGCCGTGCCGATGTCTTGCAGCCGTTTCGCGAGTACGGGATCGGCATTGATATACGGCAGGACGGTGAAGCCTTCCTTGACCAGGATCTGGGCGGCTTTGAAAGTCTCCACCGGATCGGGCAGCAAGTAGCGCGGGTCGGGATGGATTTCCAGCTTCAGCCACTTGGGCAGGCCGGCGGCGACGGCGAGTCGCGCAAGCCGCACGGCTTCCTCGGCGTTCATGGCGCCACTGGTATTCGGGAGCAGGAGATATTTCTTCGGGTCCACAAACTCGAGGATGTTTGCGAACGGATCTTTCTTCCCGCTCAAATCCGCGCGCCGCAAGGCCACTGTGACCATTTCCGTGCCGCTGGCGGCCAGCGCATCGCGCATGACTTCGGGCGACGAGAATTTGCCCGTGCCAAGGATGAGGCGCGAGCGAAAGGTGCGGCCGGCGATGACCAGCGGTTGGGCGGATAGCGACATCCCGCCCAATCTAATCGGGCCAGGAGTCATTTGTCGAGCGACGAGCCCGTTCAGAAACGGTAGTCGAACGCGATGGTAGCCGCGTGCGTTGCAGTCCCGCCCAGTTGAGCGGTATCGGAAATCGTGCCGATGGTTGAGTTGGCGCGCATTTCCGAGGACGTGGTGGCGAAATAGTGATACTCCACGCTCAAGCCCATCCGGTCATTGATGGCAAAACGCAATCCGCCGAAGGCTTGATAGGCGAAGGCCACGCCGCCGACACTGCCCTGCAATCGGGTGCCGCCAATCACGAGGTCGTCCCCCGACAGTATCGTTGTTGAAAATCCCAAGCCGCCACCGAAATAGGGGCTCAGCCGATGAAAGGCCGGACAATGGAATCGGGCATTCAGGAGCAGGGGAATGTTGGTTAGCGCCGCTTCCGTTTCCGTAGCGAGGGTGACGGACTCGATCCGATTCGCCACAAAGCCGGTTTCGACTTCGGCATCGAACCAGTCGGTCACTCCGTAACCGCCCCGCAGGCCGAGCCAGACACCGGGATCAAATTTCACCTGGCTGTTGGGCAGGACCGGTCCGAAGAATTCCTTCAATTGGGTATCCACCGTGACCGCTCCGCCGATATCACCTTCCACATAGAACTTGTTTTTCTCAGCCTGCGCCGGCAACAACGCCAGCAACGCCACGCTCATGACGGACAGTCGAAGGATCGTTCGTAAGTATGTTTTCATGACTTGATTGGTTTGGTTCGTTGGTTGAATCACAGGTTTGTTCAAACCATCCGATATGATTTTCGGGAACAATTGTCAATCCGTCGAAATGGAGAGTCGATACTGCCGGAGCCGGTCCCACATGAATCCAATGCAAGGGCTCGCAGCGGAACTGGGTCGTGGTAACTGCCGGCGACAACCCGGCGGCGTTGGGCTGGCGGACCAAGGTGGAGAAACGGTGGGCAATGGAGTCGGTCGTAACGGTTCGAACCTCGTGCCGCCGTTGGCGTCACGGCTGGGAGATTTTGGGAGGCAGGGAAAATATTTTTGTCCGCTTTGCGCCCGCGGCGGGTCTTTACTAGTGTTGCAAGATGACCGACCCCCAGCAATTACTCGCCGAATACGTCGCGACGCGTTCGGAAACGGCCTTTCGCGAACTGGTGGCGCGCTACGTCGATCTGGTTTATTCCGCGGCGGTCCGGCTGGTCAATGGCGACACCCATCGGGCCGAGGATGTCACGCAAACGGTATTTGCGGACCTCGCCCGGCAGGCGGGCAACCTGTCGCGCGAAGTGATGCTGGGGGGCTGGTTGCACCGGCACACCTGTTTCGTGGCCGGCCATGCCATGCGGGGCGAGCGCCGGCGTGAAGCCCGGGAAAGGCAGGCTGTGGCAATGAATGACCTCGAAGACCATTCCGCGGAGAATCTCGCGTTGATCGCGCCAGTGTTGGATGAAGCGGTCAATCAATTGGGCGCCGAGGATCGGACGGCCATCATGCTCCGCTATTTTGAGCAGCGCGATTTTCGATCCGTGGGCGAAGCGTTGGGCAGCACTGAAGCAGCTGCGCGCAAACGGGTGGATCGCGCGTTGGACAAGTTGCAGTCGTTCTTAAGAGCGCGGGGGGTGGCGCTGTCCACCGCGGCCCTGGCCACCACGCTCGCCACCCAGACGGTGACCGCCGCGCCCGTGGGATTTGCCCTGACCATTGCCACGGTTGCGCTGGCGGGTGCGGCCACGGGCGGCGGAACCACCTTAACCGTTCTAAAAATTATGAGCCTGACCAAACTGAAAGTTGGAATCGTCGCCGCCATCGTCGCCGCCGGCGTTGCGGTGCCGTGGGTGATGCGCCATCAAGCACAGGTTAAGTTGACCGAGGTGACGACGGCCCTGCAGCAACAGACCGAACGCAACCGTGCGTTGGTGGCGGAGAATGACCGTTGGAACAAGCTGGCTCAGCAAACGAAGTCGGCGCCCGCGGTTGCGGCCAGTCCGTCGTTGGAGTTGCTTCGGTTGCGGGGGGAAGTGGCGCGGCTGCGGCAGGACGTTGCGAGCGAGCAGGCGCGAACCAACGGTCCGAGTGCGCTCAGCGCCATCAAGACTGATCCTGCCATGTGGAAAGTTATTCGCGACCAACAGAAGGTGGGGATGTCCATGATATACAAAGATTTTGCACAGCCATCCCATAGCGGGATGAAAAGATGAGTTGGCGCGGAGAGGAACTCCTGCCACAAGGCAGGGATGAAAAAAACCTCCACCGCCACGCCAACCCGCTCCAAGCTCTCCGTCTTTGGGCAACTCTGCAATCTCATTC
>JANXWY010000405.1 GCA_025350905.1 Verrucomicrobiota bacterium | reverse complement strand
CGGCGGGCAGGCACGCCCAACTCAGGTCGTTGATGCCGGAGCCATCATTAAAAGTTCCATTCTTCTCCTGGTAGCCGGCGCCGCTCTCAATCAGGATTTCCGAACCGACCGGACCGGTCGCGGGGTAGCCGGTGGCACTGTCATTGTCCGTGTCGAAGAACATGTCCACGAAATCGGGAAATTGACCAGCATCGGGAGGAATATCCTGCCACAGGACGACGCGAAAATAGTAGCGGCTGGCATCGCTATAAACATAGATGTCTTTGAAGTCGGCGGCGCCGGCAATACCGATCGGCCCGCTGAAAGCGGGTGATATGCTTTGCCAATCGTCGAATCGGCCATCGATGGAGATGGTGCGCGTGAGGGAAACGGTGGTGTGGGCCACATTACCGAAGAGATCAGTGACGCCATCGACGCTCAATTGATAAACCGTCCCAAACACCAGCGGCGCACCGAGGGTAAGCGTGACCTGACTGGCATCGTCCGGATTGATCACCGCGTTGGTGACCGTGAATCCGCCGCTCAAGCCATAGTTGCCAGCGACGTTGGCGGTCGCGGGGTCCACGGGTCCGGCAAAACTCACGACAATCCGACTGGCCGCTGCGGCCACACCCGTGATTACCGGCGGAATTTTATCCGGCAGCACCGTCAGCAACGCGGTGCGGCTGTTGGTGGAGCCGGCCGGATTGCGGACGGTCACTCGATAATTACCGGCCGTGGTCAACAAGGGAAACGCTATGGTGTAGTCCGCATTCGTCGCATCCGAGATCAGGCTGTTGTTTTTGAACCATTGATACTGCAAAAGCGGAGAACCGGACGCCGCGACGCTCAAGGTCACCGACTGCCCTTCGACCGCATACGCATCGGCGGGTTGCGCCGGATTATCAATCACCACCGGCGTACTCGTGACCGCCAGCAGCGCGGTCCGCGTGGTATTCATGCCCAACGCGTTGCTGGCCACGAGGACATAATTCCCCGCGTCATTGGTCAGGACCACCGGGATCGTGAGATTCGCGTTGACCGCTCCAGGGATTTTGACGCCGTCGTGCGTCCATTGAAAAACCATCGGCCCACTGCCGATCACGTCCGTGGTCAGCGTCACCGTCTGGCCAGCGACGACCGTTTGGTCCGCCGGGAGGTTGGGGTTGACGATTTGCACCGGGAATTGTGCGGCAGCCGTCAGCACGAGACCGAACACCATGTCCGCCGACGTGCCTGCCGCTTGATGCGCTTCCACTTCCAGAATGTTATCGCCGATGATCAGTGGCTGGCCAGAAATCCCAAACACCTCGACCTGCCCCACCGGTGTGGCTGAGCCGGTAGCGTTCGTGTTATATCCCACCGTTCCGACCGGCATGCGGACGCTCCGGACCTCAGCGCCATTGAGATAAAACACCGCGCCGTCGGTCAGATAGTTGGTGACCACGAACGCGAGGTTATCGAGGAGAAAGTTCCAGTTAAAATGAGTCCGAAAATAATAAGTGGTCGGTCCGCTCCCGAGCGCCGTGTTGATGGCAGGGTAAGCTCCCGGAGTGGGCGTGTAACCGAATAATCCATGGCCCGCACTCCAGCCGTTTTGCGTGTCATCATAGCTTTGGTCCAGCCAAGTGACACCGAGATCATTTCCGGCCGCGTTTGCCTGCCACGAAGAATTGGTCAGAGTCACCAAGGGAAGATTGGTCGTCAAAGCCGCCGGGGCCGCCTCGAACGCGTAAACGAGAGGAACGCTGGGCGCCCACTCGTTTGGCGCGGCGTCCGACTCCAGCACCAGCGCGATCGTGTCGCCGGAAAAAACCGGCGTGTTATCAGTCTTATTGGTCGCCGCCCGGGAGATGCGCAACTCAAACTGCTTCGCGGCCCCGACGGGGGCGGCCAGCCAGTCCAGGCCATTGATGTCGCCTTCGTTGAACCCCCCATTTTTTTCCTGATAGCCGGCGCCACCCTGAATCAGCATTTCCGAACCGAGCCCATTGGCGCCGTAGCCGGTACCGGCATTGTTGTCCGCATCAATGAAGATGTTTTGTTGCCACGTGAACGGATCCGCCGCGGCATGGAGCGTGAAGCGGATGTAAAGATAGTTATCGTCATTCGCGACGTAGAGATCGCTGTAGTCTACGGAGGTCAGATTATCCATGGGGTCACTGTCCAACAGCGGCACTCCGGCCCAATCACTAAACGATCCATCCACCGTGATGTGTTTAAAAGTGCCGGCGAAGGCGCCACCGCGGAACAATAAGGTGACGGCTATCAGGGATACGAGGACATTGAGTTTTCTATTTTTCATTGCGTTGTTGGGTTCGGAGGCGTCGCCCATGACAGGTCACGGCCGCCCGGACTCTCCGCAGTTTAGGGAAAAGTGCTTTTGTGACGCACTCATTTAAGACGACGTTATGCTTCCGGTGGCGGACGGCAAGCGTTTAGTTGCAGGTTCCCGCCCAGATGCGCAGGTCCGGATCGCGCGAAGGAGCGCCTCAAAAACCTTAATACCACCGGAATGGTGCGGAAAATACTTGGTAAAAACCATTGGCTTTGCTCCGCCGCGAAATCGAAGAAATCCGTGGAGCCCCAAGAACAAATTGAGCACGGAGAAAAGGCGGCCGGCCCGGAATTAGTACCGACGGCGACCTGGCTCAGCCACCGCATCGGCGTCGAGTAG
Organism: Verrucomicrobiota bacterium; assembly: GCA_025350905.1. Lineage (GTDB taxonomy): Bacteria > Verrucomicrobiota > Verrucomicrobiia > Limisphaerales > JADLHS01 > JADLHS01. Next base: position 6,175 of record JANXWY010000405.1, on the reverse strand, counting down.
CCAATGCCGGTCAGGGCAGGAAATCTCTGTAGATCCCGATGGCTGGATCAATCGTCGGCCAATCCTACAACTTGCAGCGCCGGTTAGTGGGAGGGGCCGGGATTGGGCGTGGCTTGATGCATGCCTTGCATCCCAACCATTCCACCACTCGATGGGTAATGGCCATCCAATCAAGTTGCTTGATGCCCCCGATGGATTCCGCGTGCTTTTGCCCATACGGCTCGACCGCTTCTGCAACCCCTCTTGCTTTCCACCTGCCGCGACCGGGTAATGGTTGGGCTCGTCGTTCACCCGATCCCTCCGAAATATCTTCAAACGTTCGCCGGCTTTTCGTATCTATACCGTTGTGCAACGAACCCTCGCTCTGCTTTTCGCCGCGCTCGTCGGGGCGTCCACTCCGTCCGCCCAAGCGGTGCATACTCGCGCCACACTGCTTTTGTCCGCTTCGTCCGCCCAACCCGGCGATACAGTGCTAGCGGGGGTGCGACTGCAAATGGATCCGGGCTGGCACACTTATTGGAAGAATCCCGGCGACTCCGGCGGGCCAACGACCATCAAATGGCAACTCCCGCCCGGGGTCACGGCGGGGGACATCCAATGGCCGTTGCCTGAAAAACTGACGCTTGAAGAACTCACCACCTACGTCTTCCATGATGAAGTTATACTGCTCGTGCCGCTGAAGCTCGCGGCGGATGTGAAACCCGGCCCCTTGGAACTCCGCGCCATCGTTGCCTGGCTGGAGTGTGAGAAGCAATGCGTCAAGGGCGAGGCCAGCCTCACGGCCCCGCTGCAAATTGCCATCGCTACAAAAGCGTCGGCGGAAGCAACGTTGCTGACGATGGCCCAAGCCAAACTGCCAAAATCCGCGGACGGCCTGGTGGCCAGTGGCGCCTGGGAAAAACCCGCGGTGGGCGATTCGCGCCTGCTCCGGCTCGAATGGTCAAGTCCATCACCCGTTCAGGCGCCGGACTTTTTTCCCGATCTGTATGATGCCTTTGAGGTTCAGTCCGCAACCGAAATTGTTTCTGGAGGAACGGACACCGTTCGGCTCCGCAAGGTGGTGAAGAAATTTGAAGGCAATTGGCCGACCCAAGTCGCCGGCGTGTTGGTGCAAAATTCGGGCGGCGCTCGGCAAGGATTCGCCATCACCCTCCAGATTACCGACCGCCCGGGTGGCCGCCCGGGCGCCGCTGAATTGCCAACCACCGCCGCGGTGACCGGTGGACCACGGTCGCTTTGGCAAATGCTGCTTTACGCCTTTATCGGCGGGTTGATTCTGAACATCATGCCGTGCGTCTTGCCGGTGATCGCGCTGAAAATTCTCGGTTTCGTCGGCCAGGCTACAGAAGCGCCCGGCCGCGTCCGCAAACTGGGGTTGATTTACGCAGCGGGAGTGGCGGTTTCCTTCCTCGTCCTCGCTGGTCTCGTCATCGGCGTCAAAGCGGCAGGTCATCAGGCGGGTTGGGGCATGCAGTTCAGCAATCCGCAATTCATCATCGTGCTCACCACCCTGGTCACGCTCGTTGCGCTGAACTTGTTCGGAGTCTTCGAAGTCACGATTGGGGGTGGCGTGATGAGCGCCGCCGGCGGACTGGCGTCGCGGCACGGGGCCGCGGGCGCCTTTTTCAACGGCGTGCTAGCCACCGTTCTCGCTACCCCTTGCACGGCTCCGTTCCTGGGCGTGGCGCTCGGCTTTGCGTTCGCCCAACCGGCGGCAATCATTGCGCTCTTCTTTCTAACCATCGGGGCGGGACTTGCCGCCCCCTACGTCGTACTCAGCTGGCAACCCGCCTGGCTGAAATTTTTGCCCAAGCCCGGGGCCTGGATGGAGAATTTCAAAATCGCCATGGGTTTTCCCATGCTGGGCACGGCGGTATGGTTGGCCAGTCTAACGGTTACCTTTTACGGCGAACGGGCTTGGTGGCTGGGCGTTTTCCTGGTGTTCATCGGAGCGGCGGCCTGGGTGTTTGGGCAGTTCGTTCAGCGCGGCGAAAAGCGGCGCGGCCGGGCGATACTTGCGCTTGGCGTCTTGCTGGTGACGGGTTACCTCTGGCCGCTCAACGCGCAACTCCGCTGGCGCGCCCCGGAGAAATCCAACGCGGCACAGGGTTCCTTAAAACACGCGCCAGATGGTTATCTTTGGCAAACTTGGAGCCCCGAAGCGGTCGCCAAAGCCCGCGCCGAGGGGAAAGTCGTCATTGTTGATTTCACGGCCAAATGGTGTCTGACCTGCAACATCACGGTAAAGCCCGCGCTCGGAAAAACCGGGGTCGTCCAGAAACTCACCGAGCTGGGGGCCGTCGCTTTGGTGGCGGATTACTCCGAGTCGCCCCCGGAACTCACCGCGGAGTTGAAGCGGTTTGATCGCGCCGGGGTGCCGTTGGTGCTGGTGTATCCGCGGGCGGCCACCACGCCGCCGCTGGTGCTACCCGAGCCGTTGTCGTTTAGCTCCGCAAGTTACAGCGAAACGATCCTGGAAGCCTTGACCACGGCCGGAAAATAACTTTGGTCAACGGGCCACCAGGGATGGACGCCGACGCTCCTCGCTACTGGAATTGATCTGGGCTGGCGGGGTGGCGTGAAAACCAAAAAAACACGCACACCCCGCCTCGCACTGCCCAGCTGATCTCAGCAAGATCAGCAACCAAAAACCAACCACCTCCTCACCAACCGTAATTGTGAGAACACCTTAGTGTCTGCGCTAAGAACCGCAACCCAGTGCTTGCCTCATTGTGACCCCGAGGACTTACCGGGGGACAGGGCCCAAGATTCCATTTCTCAGCACTCATGTTACCGGGCTAAACAAAATAAAAAGGCTACAATCCGGTCTCCAGAAACCCGCTGACCGAACCCTCGGACCATGAAGCCCCCGCGAATCGTTGGGGCCCAGAATTTGGCGCTTCGCTGAGGGCCGGTATGCAAGCTGGCACTCAGGAAGATTCTTTGGCTAAATTCCGCCGTGCCGCGGCGAACTCATTACCGACTGCCGACCTCACGGCGAGGCCGCGGGGGAAATTTTCTATGGTGGGTCGCCCTACTCATTCTCGGCCTTGGCATCTGGGGTTGGTGGAGCTCAAGCTCCCGGCTCCGGCCCGCACCCGGAAAAGAGCCAATCCGCGTCATCGCAACGCCAACCACACCGGCGCCGCCTGCAGCCAATGCCAGCCCCAGTGCGAGCGACAAAACCATCGCCACAACGAAGCCCAAATTTCCTCCGACTCCGGTCCCCAACCCGGGAATGGCTCAAGTGGCCACTCCGGCAATTGCGCCGAGCTCAACGCCCACAGGCTTTCCGCGCCCGCCGCAGGATATTTTGGAAATCCAGATCGCGCTCGCGCGCCAAGGCATTTCCTCCGGCTCCATCGACGGACTAAATGGATCCCAAACCCGCGCCGCGCTGGCCGCATTTCAAAGCAAGGCTGGATTGTCCGCCTCCGGCGAATTGGACGTGCCAACGCGCTCCGCGCTCCCCTTGCAATCCGCGCCGCTGACCACCTATACCATTACGAGCAACGACCTCGCGCGCCTGCAACCCTTGAGCAAAACCTGGCTCGGCAAGTCGCAACAGACCGCTCTCGACTACGAAACCATCCTCGAACTCGTCGCCGAACAGGGGCACGCCGCGCCGAATTTGACCCGCCGGCTGAATCCGTCGGTGAACTGGACGAACACCGGCGCCGGAACGGAAGTGCACATCCCCGCGGTCGAATATCCGACGCCGGCCAAAGCCGCTTTTGCCACCATCCAGCTCGCCGCCAAGCGCGTGCAGGTGTTTGATGCCCACACGAATCTGCTGGCGCATTTTCCGTGCAGCATCGCCGCGCGCGTGGAAAAGCGGCCCGCTGGCGAGTTGCACGTAACGGCGATCGCACCGAATCCAAACTACACGTTCGATCCGGAAGTGTTTCCGGAATCGGCGGAAGCCCGGCAGCTCAAAGCCAAATTGATTCTGCCCCCCGGCCCCAATAACCCCGTCGGTACCGCGTGGATCAGTCTCGACAAACCCGGCTACGGGCTGCATGGCACGCCCAGCCCGGAGCTGGTGGGACGCACGGAATCGCACGGCTGTTTCCGCTTGGCGAATTGGAATGCCGAATACCTGTTGAAACTCGTGTGGGTGGGAATGCCGGTGTTCGTCGAACCTTGATGGTATTCAGCGCAGAAACAGTTCCGCTGCCGCGTCGGCAAAGCGCAGCCCGTGGCGCGTGAGCCGAAACGAATCCTTCGCGAGTTGCCCCCAGCCGAGTTGCACGCATTTCGTCATGTCCGCCAACCACTGTTCGCGCAAGTCGTGACCGGTCGTTTGGCGGAATTCCTCGAACGGCCAGCCCGCCGTCGTTCGCAATCCAAAGGCCGCGGTCTCCCCTGCCCGGGCGAGCGGCGATAACTCCTCGCGCGATTCAATGGCGCGTTTTCCCTTCTCCAATTGCTCGCAATAGAGCTGCGTGTTGGACCAGTTTTTCGTCCGTACGCCACGGACGTAACCGGTCGCACTGGGACCCAGGCCATGAAAATCCGCGCCGCGCCAATAGCTCAGATTGTGGCGGCAGGCGCGGGACGGAGGGCGGCCGGCTGACGGCGGATGGATCGCGTTGGTGTCTTTGGCAAAGTTGGCGATTTCGTATTGCTGGAAACCGGCGGCCGTCGCGCGTTCGAGGAGTTCGTCGTACATGGCGCAGGCGAGGTCTTCATCCACGTCGAATTCACCGGCGTGGAGCTGCGCAAAGAGCGGCGTGTCCTCTTCGTAAATAACTTCGTAGCTGGAAAGATGCTCACTGCCCATCGCGATCGCATCCGCGAGGGTCGCGCGCCAAGCCGCCAGGGTCTGGCCGGGAATCGCAAACATAAGGTCCAGGTTCACGTTGTCGAAACCCGCCTGACGCAATACGTCGAACGACTGGAAAACCATGGCGCGCGAGTGAACACGACCAAGCCGGTCCAGGAGCGCTTCATCCAACGATTGCACGCCCATCGAAATCCGGTTCACGCCCATCGCGCGCAACAGCTTCGCCTTATCCAGCGAAACGGTGGCGGGATTGCACTCAACCGTAAACTCCTCCGCGCCGAGCAAGCCGAGCCGGTCGAGGGTCCGCAAGATTTTCTCCCACTGCCGCAGATTTAAGAGGGAAGGCGTGCCGCCGCCGAAGAAGATGGTTTTCGGGCGGAGTTCGGCCGCGACTAATTCGAGTTCCGCGACGAGGGCATCCACGTAACGGTGGATGAGTTCGCCGCTGGAGGCCTCCGAGAAAAACGCGCAATACTCGCACTTTTGCGCGCAGAAGGGCACATGAACATAAAGGCTCTGGACGGGGGCCCGGGGTGAACTCGTCATCGTCATCGCCATGGGACAATCTATCACGGTCGCGATCCCGTGAGTGACGCGATTTGCCACCGGGCGCGGGACACCCGATACCGCCAACCCTACGCTTGGGCTTGGGCGCGTCCGACGTTCTGCGCCTTCAACCCTTTGTCGCTGGTGATGACTTCGAACGTGACATCCTCCCCCTCGTTCAAGGTCTTGAAGCCGCCACCAATGATGGACGTATGATGCACGAAGACGTCCTGACCGGAATCCTGGGCGATAAAACCAAACCCTTTTTTGTTGTCGAACCACTTTACTTTACCGCTTGCCATATATTCTCTCCTGAACGCCACCGCCACTGACCCTTTCAGCCGCGACGTACCGCGTCGCTTCCATGCGTGTCCATGCTGAATTCATCGGGTCAGTAAAATCGGTAACTGATTGAAAGCATAGAAGTAATTGTTCGGAGGTCAAGCGTTAGTTTGCAACGAAGGCGGATTCGTTCCGCTCTACCCCAAGCACCACGCAATTTTTCGGCCCGACGGACACAACGGAGCGCCCTCGGTGCGCCCTCGGTGCGCCCTCACTCCACCTGCAAAGCCCGCTCGATGAATTGCTCCAGATGCGTGACAATCACCGAGTCCGTCACCACTAATGTCGCGCCCGCCGCGCGCGCGTCACCTTGCAATCCGGCTTCCGTCTCGTCTGCAAAAGCAATCACCGGAACATGGGCGGTGACGGCGCCGCTCCGCAGTTGCCGAATCAGGCCGCAGACATCCGTCCGCGACGAAACCAGGTCGGCGAAGATCAACATCGGCCCGGCGCTCCCGGCGCCGGCCACTAATTCACCCGGATCGGTTACCGCCTGAACGC
>JANXWY010000369.1 GCA_025350905.1 Verrucomicrobiota bacterium | reverse complement strand
CCCGCCACCCAGGCCTTCGAAATGGCCACCATGGGCGGTGCCCGCGTGCTCGGTCTGGAAAAGGAAATCGGCTCTCTCGAAACCGGCAAACGCGCCGACCTCATCGCGCTCGATCTCGACGCCCCCAACGCCACGCCGATGTTCGACGTCTACTCCCAACTGGTCTACGCTCTCAAGGGCTCGAACGTCACCGACGTCATCGTAAATGGCCGCGAAGTGGTCCGCGACCGCCACATCCTCACCCTCGACCAACCCGCTATTCTCGCCAAAGCCCGGGAATATGGCCTGAAAGTGGCACAATCGGTACAAAAGAAAAAGTAATGGACTACGCGCATCCGGAAACCCTGGTCTCCACCGAATGGGTCGCTCAACACCTTGCAGACCCTTCCGTTCGTATCGTGGAAGTCGACGTCGATACCAAAGCGTATGAAGGCGGCCACATCCCCGGTGCCATCTCCTGGGACTGGACCACACGAAACTCACGTATCGCTTCAGCGGTCGGGACATTCGCCTCACGGATGTTTACGGCGAAGTGATTCATCAAGTGATCAGTTAGCGCAGATCACCGTGGCCGTCCTGGCCTTGTGATTTGGTGATCGGCGCGGCGAGGTCATTGCTCCGGGCTGACCTCCTCGCGCTTCAGTGCCGCCAGCACGAGAAAATGAAAGCGTATTATTAGTGGTCAGAACCAAGCCTTTGCATGACTCCTCTTGGTCCAACTGCCGATGGTCGGGCATGATGATTCTTTTTCGAGCTTGACCCCATCCAGACTGTGCGCCGATTAAGCCATCGTGCGTTGAATGGGTGTTGCGGAGGTGTTTCATTCAGCGCGACCGTGCAGCGGTGGCGGGGAATCGGGGTGAATCGTCGACAACAACAGAAGTCGGCACTGTTATCCACGAGGAGATGAATTGCCACGACGGAAGAACAGCAGCGAAGCCGCCCCAAAGCTCGCCAAAGCCAAATTGGACGGTTCTGGAATGAGAAAGATGCCAATGGCACCAAAACCACCAGGAACCGGTTGTGTTCCGATAGCCCAGGTGGACATGGTCGTGCCCGCTGGATTGAATAGACTGTTGTAAGCGATTGAACCACCCGGCTGCATTGTGAAGACACTCGAGTCTGCAATGTATGCTCCCCACGCAGGGTTGAATAGGCGCAATTGAAACGTTGATGCTACACCGCCAGGGAAAGGTGAGTTCCAGTTGAGCGGCCCAAATATTCCAGGAATCCGATCGTTCATCGGCAACGAGGTGAGTAAAAACAAGCTGCCTCCACTAGTCCCGGGAGAGCCGTACAGATCAATTCTGAAATTCGAGGTGGAGTCAACGAGACCGTAGCTCATCCCTCCAAAATAAACCAAGTGATTCGCATCGTTCAGAATGTTGATTTTGCCTTGAGCGAAACTACTAACGCACCCGGCGGCCACAGCGATTGCTAGGAGTATTTTGTTCATGATGCTCTTGGTTTGCTGTCCTCCTGACCATTGCTCTCGGCGTTGGACGTGTCAAGGCGAATGTCTACAGTCATCATACTGCTCAGCCAGAGCGCCCAGCGCCCCAATTCGCAGCCGATGGCGGCGTGGAGACAGCTCGCGAAGTTGAGGTGATCAACCCGTTGAAAAAGGTTTTGAATTCAGTGCGATTCACCGCCACCATTCCCGTTCACGTTGGTAGCTGAATTCCAACGTCCGAATTCCGTGAGCTGTATTTTTTAATGAAACGCACACATCATTGCAACGAACTGCGCCGGGCGCATGTCAACCAAATCGTCACCTTGTCCGGCTGGGTCCATTCCCGGCGCGACCTTGGCGGCCTCATCTTCATCGATATCCGCGACCGTGAAGGCAGAACCCAGACCGTATTCGATCCGTCGGATTGGGCGAAGGAACGGTTCGAGCAGGCGGCGACCCTGCGCAGTGAATGTGTCGTCAGCATCACGGGCAAAGTCCGCCAACGTCCTGAAGGCACGAACAACGTCAAGATTCCCACCGGCGAAGTCGAGGTGATGGCACAGTCGTTTGAGGTCTTGAACCTGGCCGAGGTGCTGCCGTTTCCCGTGGACGATCCGGAAGTTGCGAGCAAGGTGAATGAGGAGTTGCGGCTGAAGTATCGCTACCTCGATTTGCGCCGGCCGGAGATGGCCCGCAACCTTCGCCTGCGTTCCAAAGTCGCCAACACGACGCGCAGTTACATGGAGGAGCAAGGTTTCCTTGAGGTCGAAACGCCCATCCTGTTCAAGTCCACTCCGGAAGGCGCGCGCGAGTTCCTCGTGCCGAACCGCCGCGAACCCGGGACGGTGTACGCACTGCCCCAGTCGCCGCAGCAATTCAAGCAGATGCTGATGGTGGCCGGCGTTGAACGCTATTATCAGCTCGCTCGCTGCTTCCGGGATGAAGATCAACGCGCCGACCGCCAATTGGAATTCACCCAGCTCGACTTGGAGATGAGCTTCATTGATCGCGAAGACATCTACGCCCTCATCGAGGGCTTGCTGCAACGCGTCTGGAAAATTGCCCTCAACCTGGAAGTGCCCACACCTTTCAAACGCATCAGCTTTGAGGAAGCGTTGAACCGCTACGGCATTGACAAGCCGGACACGCGCTTTGCCATGGAGTTGGTGGACTTCACCGATGACTTCCGGGCCAGCACCTTCAAAGTATTCAGCGGCGCGATTGCCAACGGGGGCGTGGTGAAGGCGCTCAACGCCAAAGGCCTGGCTGGCGCAACGCAGGGCCAGCTGGAGACGATGACCGAATACGCCAAGAGCTTCGGCGCGAAAGGACTGGCGTACATCAAAGTCGAAAACGGCGAATGGAAATCGCCGATCGTGAAGTTTTTCAACGCCACCGAAAAGCAGGCGCTCATCGCCAAGCTCAAGATCGAAGAGGGCGATTTGATTCTGTTCGCCGCCGATCAATGGCTGACCGCATGCGAAATCCTGGGGAAGATCCGTCTCTATTGCGCGGACGTGCTGAAAGGGCAGGGGAAGCTGACCTTGCCCGGCGACCAATTCAATTTTCTTTGGGTGATTGAGTTTCCTTTGCTCGGCTTCGACCGCGAACAGAATCGCTGGTATTCGAGTCATCACCCCTTCACGGCGCCGGTCACCGAGGATATCCCGCTGCTCAAGACCGATCCGAAGAAAGTTCGCGGCCAGCATTATGACATCGTGGTCAACGGCGTGGAGCTCGGCGGCGGCTCGATTCGGATTCATCAACCGGCCGTGCAGAAAACCATTTTTGAGGAGTTGCTCGCTTTGCCCCCGGACGTGGTGCAAGCCCGGTTCGGCTACATGCTCGAAGCCTTTCGCTATGGGGCCCCGCCGCACGGCGGCATCGCGCTGGGGTTTGACCGGATGATGGCCATTCTCTGTGGCACCCCGAGCATCCGTGATGTGATCGCTTTCCCCAAGACCGCGAAAGGCACGTGCCTGATGACCGATTCACCCAGCGCCATTGAGCCAAAGCAGCTCCGCGACCTGCACCTCGAGTTAAAGGTGAAGCAACCGCCGCCCGCGTCCGCGCCGGAGGCGTGACCATGCCGCGAAGCGGCGACGGAAATTAGCCAGACACGAAGTGTCTGGTTTAGGTCGTAGTAGAATTTACGTCGCGGAGCGACGATGGAACGCATGGCGAGCTTCCGCCGTCCCTTCAGGACGGGTTTTCCATTCGGATGATCAACCAGCCACCTTGGGGCTGACTAATTTCCGATTGTCCCGGTCAGGACGAGCAACAACGCGACCCTCGCTTTCCAGGTTGAGATTCTGGTCTGAGCAATCCCGGCAAGGGCTACCCGGTTTTGATGTCGGCAATTTGCGTTTTGGCCTCGGCACCCTCTGGAAGGCGCGGATATTCTAGGCGGACATGGGTTCCTTTTCCGCCGCAACGAATCGCATTCTTTTTTCCCTGCTGGTGGCGGCGTGGTTGCTGCCCGGGACGGTGACTCGCACTCCGTGGAAAGCGGATGAAGCGTACACTTTTGGGGTGGTGCAATACATGGCGGAGACGGGCGATTGGGTGGTGCCACATTTGGGAGGGGAGCCATTCATGCAGAAACCGCCGGTGATGTACATCACGGCCGCGATGGGCGGGAAGCTGCTCGGGGGACTGCTGGGAAAGGAGACGGCTTACCGCCTGGCCGTTGTTCTGTTCCAAATTATCTCGCTGATTTCGCTTGGCATTGGCGCCCGCGAGCTCCTTGGCCCTGGCCGCGGTTGGTTCGCACCGGTATTGTTCATGGGCTGCATGGGCTTCATGCATTTGTCGCACATGTTGATTCCCGACGTTTCACTGGTTTCGGGTTTCGCCGTGGCATTCGCTGGCATTGCCCTGAGCCTTCGGCGCGCGATCGTTGGCGGGATGCTACTCGGCACCGGAATGGGCATTGCTTTTTTGTCCAAGGGGTTGATTGGGCCGGGCTTTATCGGATTGACGGTATTATTACTTCCGGTGTGTTTTGCTAACTGGCGGACCCGGCCCTATTGCTTGAGCTTGGGAGTCGCCGGGCTGGCGCTGTTGCCATGGGCCCTGATCTGGCCGCTCGCGTTGTATCAGCGATCGCCGGAATTGTTCAATCAGTGGTTTCTGGATAACAACCTGGGACGATTTCTGGGCGCGGAGCGGGTCGGTCGGCCAAATCAAATCGGCATGAACAACGCTCGCTACAATTTCCTTCTCGCTCTGCCCGGATTCACCTGGCCGGCCTTTCCCTTTGCTTGCCTGGCATTATGGAAAGATCGCCGCGAGGTCGGGCGGCAACCCGGCGCGCAACTCGGACTGCTTTCCATGGCTGTCATGCTGGCGGTGTTAAGCGTTTCGCGGAACAGCCGACCGCTCTACGCCTTGCCGATGCTCGTACCCGCCTGCCTGCTGGGTGCCGCTGGCGTATTGCGGGTAACGCCGCAGTGGACTGCCAAGTGGTACGCCGGCAGTGCCGTGGGGTTCGGGTTGATGGTGATTGCGTTATGGACTGCCTGGTTCTTCCCGTTCGTCGGCGCGAATGCAGGAGCGTGGGTCCGCTTTCACAAACTAGTACCAGAGTTCCAGCCCGTGTTTCAGCTCGGTCCGTTTCTCGTTGCCTTCGCGGCCACCGCGGGGTGGGTGTGGTGGATGTGGCGTCAGCCGCGGGAAGACAACCGAACGGTACCGCTAAACTGGTGCGCCGGCACTACCCTCGGCTATTTGTTGTGCATGACGTTGTTGCTGCCGCTTGCCGAATCCGACATGTCCTATCAACATCTCGCCACCGTGCGGCGCCAGACCGAGGGGATTCGTGGTTGCGTGATGAGCCGCGGGGTCGGGGAACCGCAGCGCGGGATGTTCGAATATTATGGCGGCCTGAGGACCACGCGGCTTGAAGTGCAACCGGATGCCAAATGCGATTGGTTGGTGACGCAGACCGACGTGCTAGCCCCGGAGGGACGTGAACTAATTGGACCGCCGTGGATTCCAATCTGGGAAAGCGTCCATAGCCGTAAGGAACTTTTTCGACTTTACCGTCGCAACCTCCGAAGCGCGGGAGCGGCACCAAGTCAACCGTGAAGACACCCCTCCGCCAAGCGCAAGCACCTGCGGCTGACCGATGGCGGCGCGGCTTGGCATCGCCTGCCGAGCGCCACCTTCAGGAGACTGCCACGGGCTCCGGCGCGCCCCTGCCGCGTCAATGAATTGCAACAACCCGGACTTGTGGTCAAAATCATTATGAACCCTGAAACCAGTGCCCTCCACCCTAGTTCCCGTCCGGTGCCGTCGCCGTGGCTGTCGGTGGTGCTTCCTTGCTTCAACGAAAGTGAGGTGATCAACGAAACCCATCGCCGAGTGGTCGCCGTCTGCCAGTCCGTCGGCCGGCCGTACGAAATCATCATCGTGAATGATGGTTCACGGGACGACACGTGGTCCAAATTACGCCAGCTGACGACACAGGACCCACAGCTCGTGGCGGTCAATCTCTCGCGCAATCATGGACACCAAGCGGCCCTGTCCGCTGGCTTGCACTTCACCCGCGGAGAACGAATCCTGATCATGGACGCAGATTTGCAGGACCCCCCCGAGTTACTGCCCGAGATGCTCCGGCAAATGGATGGCGGCGTGGATGTGGTTTATGCGCAGCGGCGGAGTCGTCGTGGGGATGCCGTCCTGAAGCGGATTTTCTGCGCCATTTACTACCGGCTGCTTCAACGGCTGGCCGACAACCACATTCCCCTGGATACGGGCGATTTTCGCCTGATCAGCCGGCGCGTGCGAGATTTGATCGTGGCCATGCCCGAACGCCAGCGATTCATTCGCGGCATGGTGAGTTGGGTGGGATTCCGGCAGGAGCCCATTCTCTATGATCGCGAAGCGCGGTTTGCCGGGGAGACCAAGTACCCGTTCAGCAAACTGGCCGCGCTGGCCGTTGAGGGCATTCTATCTTCCAGTGGCAAGCCGCTGCGAATTGCCCTCCCGGTGGGTCTCATGGCGATTACCATGAGTCTGGTTTTTGGAATCTATGCCTTGGCCTCCAGGTTTTTCGTCCACCGCACGCCGCAAGGTTGGGCGAGTCTGCTCTGTGCGGTCGCCTTCTTCGGCGGGGCGCAATTGGTGGTGCTCGGTATCTTGGGCGAATATTTGGGACGGATTTACGAACAGACCCGCGCTCGGCCAATTTTCCTCGTGGATTCTGTGCTGCGTACCACGGATGAAATCCCGCCGCCAGCCGCGGAAAAACCTGGCCTTTCGTGATGATGATCGAGTGCGGCCGGGCAGCAAAAATGTATTATCAGCTGACCGGCGAGTCGGGAAGAATGCAGATTAACTCAAGGTGAGAGATGCAGCGTCGTCGGAGGTGTTGGCGCCAAGAGAATGGCGTGCCGTATCCGACGCAACCGATTCACCCTGGGTGACCGAGTCCCGCGAACCTAAGCAGTCGAAAGTTGCGAGTCGGTCCCGCTGCAACAATCGCCGGATAGGTTTCTAAATCCGCTTCGAAGCAGACCGGGTCTCAAAGGGACGAGAGCGGGTTTATGCGCGAGGGGGTGGGGCTAAGGATTGCGGCGGGGAGGATGATCGGGATTGCATGGGCTACGTCCAAGGGGCTTTGGTCGCCGTCGTCACGGGTGCGATGGCTCCGATAAATGATGAGCCCTCCGAGGCAGATCAATCCCACCATGGTCAGCAACGGCAGACCCAGTTCGCGCAGCCAACGTCCAATGCCCGGTAGCCGCGCGAGTATGTCGATCACCATGAAGGCACTCAGGCTGGTGATGATCGTCCAATCGCGCGCCCCGTGCCCGCGAAGCGCCAGCGCTTCATCGACCAAGCCCGTAATTAGCGGCATCAGGAGGAGGAAGTAATAATTGTGCGCGACCGGGCTGAGCACGAGGGTTATTCCCATGAGCGTCCCGAGCAGGAGGGCGAGTTGACGTGGTGAATCCGTGCGCCGCCAGCCGGCAATAAAACTCCACCCGAGCAACAGCAAGCCACCGACGACTTGACTGGAGAGACGTTCGGCGGGCGTGGCGTTCAGCGGGCGCTGGTCAGGCGGATAACTCCAGCGATGAATCGTAGCGAGCAGGGATTGATTGTCCGTGGCGCCCATGTTGGTCAATTCCTGCGCGCGCGAGGCATCCGCGCCGGCGCCGAGGCCGGGTTTTACAAGTACCGTGATAAACGTTTGATAGTATTCCACGGTGCGCTTGGGTCCGAGGACTACCACGGGCAGCACCGCCAGCAGCAACGTCAGTCCGACCCCCATCCCGAAGATCATGCGCAAGTGCCGCCGCCATACGGGATACCACAGGATGAGTGCCGGAAACACTTTGATACAAGCCGGCACGGAGAGAAAAATGCCTGCCAGCAAACCGCTTTTCCGGGAGGCAAAGTAGATGGCCAGCGAAATGGCGGCGAGCATCACCAGATCAACCTGGCCGCGCGAAAAGTCCGTGCCAATCGAGGTGATGCAAATCAAAATGGGAATTACGCGCAACGCCCACCAACGCTGTCGTGGTTTGATTTCCGACGGCGGCGGCTCCTGCCAGCGGCGACGCTCCACCGCACACGCGAGGGTGTGCGCGGAGAGGAAGGTGAGGCCCACGCTGATAACGTACCACGCCGCCACGATCAGGAAGAAACGCAGATTGTCTGGCTTCAACCCGTAATAATTTCCGGGGGCATCAATCAAATATCCCCAGGGAGTATTTTTCGCCGTACGCGCGATGCCTGCGGGCAGGACGGGCGGCGGCACGGGTACCGGATGGGCGAGCGGCCGCATCAAGATGGCCATGGCGGGCGGGTAGTTGTAATGCCAGTCGCGCCAATCTACGATCCGATAAAGATCCTGCCCGTCGCGAACTGCCCCGGCCCCGCAGACGTAAACGCCTAAATCCGTCATGGGTACCCGGCGCAACGCCGTGCGCAGTTCCAAATTAAAACCGAACGCCAGGAGAATCAGAAAAACGGTCGAGAAGGTCGCCGATTCACGGCGACTCAAAAACCAGCGGGCCGGCGATGAAATGGGCTCAGCCACAATGGAGAAATGCGCACCGTAAATGGTTTGAACATGTGTTTGCCACTTGTTGTCGGCTGACTAGGTTTGTGATCCTGCCCGGTTGAGCGCTCATTCGCAATTCTGGTCCGGCTGCCGCTTGGCGGCGCCACGCGGCCTCGCCGTTGGACGAGCGCCGGTCAAATCCGGCTTGGAGCGGTTGAAGAGGTTATCGCCCGGTGACATAAAGCAAGCGAGTTCGTTTCCGCAGGAACCGCACGACGGCAAACATTCCGAGACCAATCAGCCACATGCCCAGCCACGGCGGGTCGAGGTCGAGTTTGCGAAAACAAAACCAGTGCGCGACCACATCCACAACACAGAAAGTCGTAATCAAGCCGAACAACCCCAAGTATTCTCGTTGCAAGGCGTGCCGCCATTCGAAGCGCAGGTTGGGTGATTGCCAGGCCGAAAATTTAGGCCAGACCGCCGGCGTGCGCGCGGCCCAGTCGCGAAAGCTGTCGCCAAACTTGCGTTCCAAAAAAGCTTCTTCCGCAAAAATAATGCGCTCATGATAAAGTGCGCTGACCAGCAGAATAATGATCGCCAAGGCCCACGCTTCCGCGAACAGCGCGACGCTTAACCACATGAGCGTATTGCCGAGGTAGAGTGGGTGGCGAACAATTGAATACAGGCCGGAAGTGTTCAATGTGTCCGCAACTTGCTCCCGGGTGTTTCGGCCCGAGGTGCGTGGGGCCGCGCAGCCGACGGCAAAGGCGCGAATGCCTACGCCAAGAAAACCGACTCCGACCGCAAGGCTCTTCCACATCAATTCCGCAACACTGTGGTCGCGTGGATATTTGGCTTCCCGCAAGGAAGCAAGCGACAGCCCGATCAGCAACAGCGGCAGATAGCTGCGCCACCGGAAAACCCAGTTGCCCGAAGCTTCAAGATGGTCACTTATCTTCACTGGCTGATTTTAAGCACTTCCCGGACACAACGCGAGAATCATTCTGTTCAAATTGATTCGGTCGAGGACGGATTAAAATGGAATTTCGCGTTTCGCGCGCTTGTCAGTCCGTCAACGATTGGGCAAGTTAGCCCGCAATCCCACGGGGCCCAGGACGCGTGGTGGGAACAGATTAGTTCACGGGTTATCCAACACCTCGGTCGAAACCAGTGTCCAAACAGCGATCAATGCAGCGAATGCTTTTTATCCTGCCCGTGACTTACTTCGGGATCGTGCTGCTGGCGGCTTTGTTTCAGCGGCGGTTGCTGTATTTTCCAACCAAGCTGACTCCGGCCCAGGCGGACGAAACCGCCAAGGCCGGGGGCTTTGAGCCATGGAAAGCGATGGTGGGACAAACCATCGGATGGCAGATTCCCGCCCAGGATTCGCCGATTGGGCGGGTGCTGCTGGTACATGGCAACGCGGGCTACGCGCTTGACCGCGGTTATATTGCTAAACCGATTCACGCAGCTGGGGGTTTGGACGTGTATGTCCTGGAGTATCCTGGTTACGGAGCGCGAACGGGCGACCCAAACATGGAGAGCTTTCTGGCCGCCGCCGAAGAAGCTTTCGGTACCTTGCCAACCAATTTGCCGGTTTATCTCGTGAGTGAATCCATTGGGGCGGGCGTGGTGGCTCATCTCGCCAAAATCCATCCGAAGCGAATCGCCGGCCTCTTGATGTTTACTCCGTACGATGACCTCGGCTCGGTGGCGCAAAGTCAGATGCCATTACTTCCGGCCCGGTGGATTCTCTGGGATCGTTTCCAGCCGGCGGCCTGGCTGGCGGACTATCGAGGCCCGCTGAAAATAGTCCTCGCGGAACGGGATGAAATAATTGCGCCCCGCTTCGGACGGCGGCTTTACGATTCGTACCTTGGGCCGAAGACATTGCAGGTCGTGCCGGATGCGGGTCACAACGAGGTGACCGAGCAAGCCCCGGAATGGTGGCGGGACGTCCGGTCGTTCTGGGTCGAACGAGGCGAGCGCGCGAGGGGCGGCAACTGATGGTCCGCGCCTAAAGTTTCGCGGCGACGAACTTTTCCAGCTTCAACGCATCGGCATTGAATTGGCGGATGCCTTCGGCGGTTTTCTCCGTGGCCATGGAATTTTCGTTCATCAGCCAACGGAATTTTTTTTCGTCTAGCACGAGCTTCTCGATCCGGCTTTCCTTGGCCAGGGCGGGACTTAGTTTGCGTTCCAAGGTCGCGGTGCTGTTCTTTAATTCTCCGAGCAACGGCGGACTGATGGTCAGTAAATCGCAACCAGCGAGTTCCTGGATTTCGCCCACGTTGCGGAAGCTCGCGCCCATGACTTCGGTCGCGTGGCCGAACGTCTTGTAGTAGGAGTAAATCTCTTTCACCGACACCACCCCGGGATCTTCGGCGGGGGCATAATCCTTGCCGGTGGATTTCTTGTACCAGTCGAGGATGCGGCCCACAAATGGCGAGATGAGCTTCGCCTTGGCTTCGGCGCACGCGACGGCCTGAGTCAGCGAGAAGAGGAGGGTCAGATTGCAGTTGATGCCTTCGCGTTGAAGAATTTCACAGGCGCGAATCCCTTCCCACGTGCTGGCGATCTTGATGAGGATGCGTTCCCGCCCGATGCCTTGCTTTTGGTAGAGCGCTATGAAGTGCCGGCCCTTCTTCACCAGGGCCTCCGCGTCAAAGGAAAGATTCGCATCCGTTTCGGTGGAGACGCGGCCCGGCACGATTTTCAAAATCTCCACGCCGAACAAGATCAGCAAGTCATCGAGCACCCGGCCCAATAATGTCTGGCCGGTGGCGCCGGCGGTGCGTCCGTCGGCGATGGCCTTGTCCACGAGCCACTGGTATTCCGGCATCTGCGCGGCTTTGAGAATGAGCGAAGGATTGGTGGTGGCGTCTTGCGGCGCATACTGCTTCAGCGTGGCAAAATCGCCGGTGTCGGCGACCACGGTCGTGATCTGCTTGAGTTGGTCCAGTTGCGTGGTCGTGCTCATGTCCGGAGAGTAGATGGTTTCGCCGCATTTGTCATCTGTTCAGTTGGCCCCGCCTTCCCTTGGAATCGTGAAGGGCGATGGTTTTGGCCTTTGGACTTTCGGCGCGAGACTTTAGACTCCGCCCCATGAACAGCGCCATTATCGTCGCCGCCGGCCACGGCACGCGCATGGGACCGGGGGTGGATAAACTTTTCCTCGAAGTTGCCGGTCGGCCAGTCGTGGCTCACACCTGGCAGCGCTTCCACGATGCCCCGGGTATTGATGAGATTATTCTCGTGGTGCGGGACGGGATGCAAGCGGTCTTCGCGGAATTGGCCCGGGAGTTCAACCTTCACAAGCCGCATGGCTTCGTCGTGGGCGGAGCCGAGCGCCAGGATTCGGTCTGGAATGGGTTGGCGGCGCTTTCGGCGAAGTCAAGTCTCGTGGCGATTCAGGATGGCGCGCGGCCGTGCTCGAGCCAGGAACTGATCGCGGCCACGCTCGAAGCGGCGCGCGAAACGGGGGCCGCGGTCGCGGCGCGGGCGGTCACCGATACGATGAAAGAATCGGACAACGGCCAAACCATCGCCCGGCACCTCGATCGCGCAAAGTTGTGGGCGGTGCAGACGCCGCAGACGTTTCGCGTGGAAGTCATCCGCCGCGCGCTGTCGGAGGTGCGTCGCCGCGGATTGCACCTAACTGACGATACCGCCGCGTGCGAGCTGATAGACCAACCCGTGCGCTTGGTCGCGGGGGCCGCACCGAACCCCAAAGTGACGGTGCCGGCCGATTTACCCTATGTGGCCTTGCTGTTGGCGGGCCGGTAAGAGCCGGTTCAGGGTGCGCCAAACCTGTTGACGGTTTCGGGGGCGCAGGTCGACACATCTTCCCGCAACCACGGCTTTAGGCGGCCGCCACCGGGCTCCCCGGTCAGTTGTGACGTGCCCATGGCGTTCCGAACCCTCGCAATCAGAGCCGCGGTGGCGGGCCGGGTTGGGCTCAGCTTTTTCGTTTCAGGCGCAGCGCAACTTGCCAACCGGGTTCGGTGCTTCTATGATGACCACTGACGGTGGACACTGCTATGAAACGACGATTGATATATGGTCTGACGATCCTGGTGCTCGCCCTTAATCTTGCGCTCGGAGCGCGGGTTTATTTTGCCACATCCGTCGCGGCGGAGAAAGATTCACCATATCCCAACTTGGAGTTGTTTTCCTACGTGATGGAAAAGGTCCGCAAGGACTACGTGGAAGGGACGAACCTCACTTATCAAGACCTGGTCTTTGGCGCCCTCAAAGGCATGATCGGCACGCTCGACCCGCACAGCGAGTTTCTCGAACCGGAGAAATATAAGGAACTGCAAAGCGATACGCAAGGACAGTTCGGCGGCCTTGGCATTGTCATTCAATTGCGCGATGGTTTTGTCACCGTCGTGGCCCCCATCGAGGACACGCCGGGCTTTCGGGCGGGGATTTTATCCGGCGACCGCATCATCAAGATTGACGGAGCCAGCGCGGAGAAGATGTCCGTGGAGGACGCCGTGAAGCGATTGCGGGGCGACCCGGACACGGACGTGACCTTGACGATTGAACGGCCCACATCCGGGGAGAAAAAAGATTACAAGCTTACCCGGGCCGTCATCAAGGTGAGCATGGTCAAGGACGTGAACGGCAAGCAGGATTTTCCGTTGGGGGATAGCAAGATTGGCTATGTGCGGCTGACGCAATTTGGCGAGCGCACCAGCGTGGAACTCGATGCGGCGTTGAAAAAGCTCAAGGCGCACGGGATGCAGGCGTTGGTTCTGGATTTGCGCGGCAATCCCGGTGGGTTGCTGGATCAGGCGGTCGAGGTGTGCGAAAAGTTTCTGCCGCGCGGCCAACTGGTCGTCAGCACCGAAGGCCGTAACCCGGCCAAGAGCACCATCCGCAATGTCACCGGGCGCAGCGGTGAATTTCGCGACCTGCCGGTGGCGGTGCTGGTCAATCTGGGCAGCGCGAGCGCCTCCGAGATTGTCGCCGGTTGTTTGCAGGATTGTGCGGCCCTCGGCAAATGCAAGGCCATCATCATCGGCGAGAAAACCTTCGGCAAGGGCTCGGTCCAGGAAATCATCCCGCTGGAAGGCGGCACCGCCCTCCGTTTGACCACCTCGAAATACTACACCCCCAGCCACAAGGTCATTCACGAACATGGCATTCTGCCGGACATCCCCGTGCCGATGACGGATGAGGAGGAAACCTTCGCCCGCCTGCGGGTCACGCCGGGCGGCGTCGAGTCGGCCGAGGAAAAGGATCGGGACCACATCCTGAACGCCCGCGACCCGCAACTGGATCGTGCCATGGATGTCCTGCGGGCCATCATCCTTTTCGCCGAGCGCGCGCCAGAAGTGGATGCCCCAGCCGCCCGCCACGGTAAGGTTGCCAATGCGAATTGATTCCGGTGTGGCGATGGAGTCGCTCCGGGCTTGGCTGGCGCGCCATTTGGCCGGCGACCGCGAATGACGCTGCTGGCGATTGAAACCTCCTGTGACGAAACCAGCGTGGCGGTCGTGCGCGCGGGCCGGATTCGGTCCAATGTGGTTTCTTCTCAAATCGAACTTCATGCCGCGTATGGCGGGGTGGTGCCCGAACTCGCGGCGCGCGAACATTTGCGCAATCTGATTCCGGTGACGCAGGCGGCGTTGCGCGACGCCGGCGTTGAAGTGGCGGAACTCGATGCGGTCGCGGCCACGCAAGGTCCAGGACTGGCGAGCGCGCTGATGGTGGGTTTCAAGGCGGCGCAGGCCATCGCGTTCGTCCGGCGCAAGCCGTTCGTGGGCATTCATCATCACGAGGCGCATTTGTACTCGCCCTGGATTTCGGGCAGCCCGGCACAGGCGCGCTTTGATGAATTTCAACCGAACGTTTCCTTAATCGTCAGCGGCGGCCACACGATGCTGGTTCACGTGGCTGCCGAATTGAAACATCGGGTGCTGGGTGGGACGATTGACGATGCGGCCGGCGAGTGTTTCGACAAGACTGGCAAGTTGATGGGCCTCGCGTATCCCGCTGGCGCGGAAATTGACCGGCTGGCCGGGCAGGGGAATCCGAAGGCGTTCAACTTCCCGCGTCCGCTGCTGAACGATCCGAATGACGACTTCAGCTTCAGCGGCTTGAAAACTTCCGTCCGGTATTTTCTCCGCGACCATCCGCGTCTGCTCGACGACGCCCAAGTCCTTGGCGATTTCGGCGCCAGCGTCCAAGCCGCCATCGTGGAGGTCTTAGTGACGAAAACAATCCGCGCCGCGAAGCGCTTAGGCGTGCGCTGGGTCACGGCTTCCGGCGGCGTGACGTGTAATCGTGCGTTGCGGGATGAACTCACGAGAGTCTGCGGCCGCTCCGGGCTTTCCTTG
This sequence comes from Verrucomicrobiota bacterium, assembly GCA_025350905.1. Classification (GTDB taxonomy): domain Bacteria; phylum Verrucomicrobiota; class Verrucomicrobiia; order Limisphaerales; family JADLHS01; genus JADLHS01. Next base: position 24,403 of record JANXWY010000369.1, on the reverse strand, counting down.
CGCCTGGCGGAGAAAAGTCTTTGCACGGACAACGCGGCGATGATTGGCATTCTCGCCGAGCGGAAACTCTTGGCGGGCGCCGCCGGCGATGGATTTGATGCCGACATTATGCCGGGCTGGCAATTAGCGTGAAAACAAAAGCCTCCGAACCGGTAGCGCAGCTTTGTCCCGCCTGCGGCCTCTGCTGCAACGGAGTGTTGTTCGGCGATGTGGAATTGCAACGCGGGGACGATGCCAGGTTACTTGCCCAGCTCGACGTCAGCTTATTCCGCAAAGGACGCAAAAACGCCTTCAGCCAGCCGTGCTCGTGCTTCGACGGCAAGCTCTGCTGCATTTACTCCAACCGCCCTACGCAATGCCGCACCTTCGAGTGCGGACTACTCAAGCGAGTCACTGCGGGCGACCTCACGACCGGTGCCGCATTGAAGACCATCGCCGCAGCGCGGCGGAGTGCGGAGGCGGTCTTGAAGCTCATCCGCGAACTCGGCAATGTGGAGGAAACCAAACCGCTCAACCAACGTTACGCCGCCGTGGCCGCCCAGCCGATTGACCTGGCCGCCGGTGAAGCCGAAGTCGAACGGCGCGGCGAACTGATGATGGCGGTGGCCAAACTCGTGGAAACATTGGAGCGAAATTTTCGGACCTGAGATTCCCAGTTTGATTTCGGCTGATCGGCGGCATACTCTGCGCGAATGGAAGCCGGATTGATCAAGCAGGCGGTGGCGGACATCGCTGCCGAAAGCGATCCCAGTTTGAAAAGTCTGAAGCTGGCTTCGTTGTGCACTTCCCTCTGGTCCGAACGCGGCGTCGACCTGGTAGTCGTCGGAGGTTCCGCCATCGAGCTCCTGACCGAAGGGGCCTACGCCTCGGGCGACCTCGACATGTGTCATGTCACGGGTGCGACGCTTCCGATTCGTGATCGCCAGCAAGTCATGGGGCAATTGGGGGCTGAAGGTGGTCCACGGAATTGGAAAGTGGCGGGCATGTATTTTGATTTGCTGGGACCGGCCGAAAGTTTTGCCCGCACCCCCTATCGCCAAATTCAAGGCCCGTATGGGCTGGTGCTGGTGATGAAGCCGGAAGACCTGCTCGTGGAGCGGGTGCTGGTGTCCACTTATCCCAGGCCTAATGCCACCGCGCGCGCGTGCGCGCGGGAACTCGCCGGGGTGGCCCTGAGCGGTGATGTGCCAATGAATTGGGAAGAATTGCTTCGAGTTGCAAGTCTGCCTGAGTATCGTAATGTTGAAGAATGCCAAACTCTCGTGCGCGAAGTTGCCAATGAACTCAAAGTCAAAAACCCCCTCGATTCCGATTGAGGGCTTGATCAGTTACGAAGATTGGCTGAAAGGCAGGCGAACTCGCCGTGCATTGAGCGAGCGCGTGGCCGGCGGTGAAATCCGCCGCGCCAGCAGTTCCAGCGACAAGCGGCTGCGTCAACTGTTCAACGGCGAACGCGGCCTGCCCTTTACGCCGACCGAAAAGCTTTAATCGACCGACACCGACCCGAGCCGGCCTTCATTTCTTCAACTGCTGGCAAAAGTTTTTGATGCGGGCCAGCCCCTTTTCGATATTGGCCAGGCTCGTCGCGTAGCTGAGACGGATGTAATCGTCCGCGCCAAAGGCGATGCCGGGAACGGCGGCGACCTTTTCCTGCTCCAGCAACCGGGCGCAAAAGTCCGCGGACTTGAGTCCGGTCTGAGAGATGTTGGGAAAGAGATAGAACGCGCCTTTGGCATTCACGCAGGTGAGGCCGGGCGTGGCGTTGAGCTGGTGGAACGCGTAGGTGCGGCGTTTGGAAAATTCCGCGAGCCACTTCGGAAGATGATCTTGCGGACCGGTGAGCGCCGCGACCGCGCCCTTCTGGGCAAACGATGTGGGATTGCTGGTGCTGTGGCTTTGGACCGCCTCAATCGCCTTGGCGATCGGGGCGGGCGCGGCGCACCAGCCCAGGCGCCAACCCGTCATGCTCCAGGCCTTGGCAAAACCGTGGACGATGATGGTGTGCTCAAGATGCGCGGGCGAGAAGCTCGCCACGCTCCGGTGCTGCGCGCCATCGTAGAGCAGGTGCTCGTAGATTTCGTCACTCATGATGAGCACGCCCTTCTCCACGCAGACGTCGCCGAGCGCTTTGATTTCGTCCGGGGTATAAACGCTGCCGGTCGGATTGCTCGGAGAGTTGAGCACAAACAGGCGGGTGTTGGGTGTGATGGCGGCGCGAAGTTGGGCGGGGGTGACTTTGAATTCGGTCCGGTCCGATGTTTCGATGATGACCGGTTTCGCGCCCGCCAATTTCACCATCTCCGGATAACTCAGCCAATACGGCGCGGGGATGATCACCTCGTCGCCGGCCTGGCATGTCGCCAGGATGACGTTGTAGCAGGAATGTTTGCCGCCGCAGGAAACGATGATTTGCGAAGGCTGGTAGGCCAAACCGTTCTCGCGTTTATGCTTATCCGCTATGGCCTGGCGCAGCTCCGGGATGCCGGCGGCCGGCGTGTACTTGGTGAATCCATCGGCGAGGGCTTTGGCGCAGGCATCCTTGATGTGTTGCGGCGTGTCGAAGTCGGGTTCGCCGGCGCCGAAGCCGACCACGTCCAACCCGTCGGCCTTCATCTGCTTGGCCTTGGAATCAATGGCGAGCGTCAGGGAAGGGGCGAGGGACGCGGCGCGTTGCGAGATTTTATAGTTCATAAACGGCGCAGAGGATTGGCAACTGGGGGTCTTCGCGCAAGCGGATTTCGTGCGCCGAGAGGCGACGCATTGCGGTGAAGGGCGAGCAACCCGGAACGGTGGCGCAAATCGATTACTTAGCCTCGATCGGGGGAGCGTCGTCAGGTTTGGCTTCCGGCTTGGCGGCTTCCTTTTTCTCCACCAGCAATTGGGCCCGTTCCTTCAACACCGAATCCACCGTCCACCCCGAGACCAAATAGGTCCACGGTTCAAATACCTTTTCCGCCGCCAGTTTTTCCTCGAGCTTTTTCTGCTGGTCGGCAAATTCCTTGTCGAGCTTGGTCTTGTCCTCCGGCTTTTCCTCTTTCCCTGCCGTCCGTTCCTTGGGCAAGGCTGCGGCTACGGTCAGGGTGAGGGTGTAATTCTCATTCGTCTTGGCCCCGACCTTGATCGTGTAGTTGAAGCCGTCGAAAGTCTCGATGGCTACGATGGTGGGGTTATTGAGCCCGGTCGCTTCGAGCGGCGCGCCCACCACGATGTCTTCAAAACTCGGGGAGGAAAATGGGTTGCCGACGCCACTGGCTTTACTCGCGTCGAGTTCTTCGCCGCCCTGGGGCTCGGCAAATTTCAAAGGCCCCCCTTCCGTGTCTCGCACGAGTTTCCACGAATTCGTGGCCGCGGGAAAAGTCACCGCAATCGTCCGCGCTTTTTCCACTTTGAAAAAATCCTTGTTGAGCCAGGGTGACGAACTGGGTTCCAAGTTCGCCAGTGGATCCGAAATTAACGCGACGCGATCGGAAGCGCCGCCCGTCATCACATAGCGGCCATCGGGAAAGCCGCCGTCGCCCCCTCCCTCCTCCATGGGCGACCGTTGGCCCCCGCTCTGGAGATGCTTCTTGCCGAGCACCAAGGTCTTGATCGCCTTGCCGGTCGCATCGCGGAACTCCACGCGCGTCGGCAAATTCGTGCCGCTCGGGGCGAGTTCGAGTCGCGGCAATTGCGAGGGGCCCACGATTTCGGTCTGGACGACTTTCAGGTCTTTCAGCTTGAGTAGCAGGCCACTGATTTCGGTGAAGTTCGCGGGATAATTGCCGCGCTGAACCACGCGCCAAAGATCGTTCTGCTTGGCGAGGGTCAATTCGTTCGTGCCGTGCTGGATCGCAATCTGCGCCACGTCGTTGACCTCGAATGCGGGCAGTAACTTTTGGCCGATGGCCGCGCCGCCGCCGGTCCACGAGGAGCTTTGCTGCCGCAGTCGATTCAAGCCCCACGCCCCGAAGAGGAGGCCCAATGCCAGCAGGATAAAAAATTGTTTCCGATTCATTTGGCCGCCGTGAGTTTGCGTTTATAGACCGCCAGCAGGATGCCACAGACCGTCACGGCCAGGGGCATGGCGAAGATGTTCCACCATTTTACCCGGGTCTCGAGTTGATCCACTTCGCGCCGTAAATCCTTCTGCGTCTTTTTCAACACCGCCCGCGCCTCTGATTCCTTTTTGCGGAACTTTTCCAGTTCGGCCTGTTGTTCCGGGGAGAGGATGAAGCGCTGATTCTTGTCCTTGTTCGACTGCAATTCATTCAAGCGCTGCTGGGTTTCGGCGAGGCTGGCTTCCAGCTCCTGCACTTTGCCGCGGAAGCGGGCATCCGCTTGCGCCTCCATCTTCTTCACCCGCGTGAACGGCCGGTTCATGGTCGCGCGACTCCGGACCCCGATCAGGTTATTGTCGCCCGCTAATTGCTCAACGGTGTTCTGGGCAAAATTGAGATTGCCATTCAACGGCCGACGCATGTTGCCAAAGGGCGTTTGGGTATCTTGCACCGAGAAACTGTCGTGAATCATGTCCGCATCCCCGACCAGAATGACGGTGGAATCCGTTTTGCCTTCCTTAAGCGCATCGTCTGGCTTCGTGGCCTCGGGCTTGGCGTCCTCGGGCTTCTTGGCGTCGGGTTTCTTATCCGCGGGTTTGCCATCCGGAAAGGCGGTCTTGAATTTGCCCGACAAGCGGATGGCGAGGGCGTACTCCGTGCCGGACGATTTAAAGCCCTTGAGCGCACTTTCGGGCGAGAGGTTGGCCATCATGCCATCCACCAGTTGCGAATCGGTGGTGCTGCGCAGCAGCACCGTTTCTTTAAGCCCGGCGGCCGGCGTGCCGGAGAAAGCGCCGCCGGCAAAATACCAAATGTTGTCAATCTGACTGGTGACGACATCGTTGGTGTCGATGCCCTCCGGCGTGATCGACAGCCAGGTGGGGCGTTGCGTCGGTTGCCCATTGCCGCCGCCGACTTCCATGCGAAAATTCATATCCGCCACCACTTTGGTGTTTTCAAAATTGATGCCCCAGGCCTTGAGCAATTTGTCGAGCGTCGAACCGCCGCCGCCCATCTGGCTCATCATCGGATTTTGCTGGCCGCGACTTTCCATCAGGGAATTGGCATCCAGAAACGCCACCAGCTTGCCGCCGCGCAAGACGAATTGATCAATCGCAAACTGCGTCGCCTCGGTGATGTCCTTGGGATGAATCACAATCAAAACCTTGATCTCAGCGTCAATCTTGTCGGTGTTCATGTCCACGCGCTTGACCGAGAAGTCATTTTGCAACTCCGTGATCAGCGCCCACGCGGGCTGCCCGCGCTGGCCCATCTGCATCATCATCGGGTTCGACGGCATTCCAAACACGGGCAGGGAGCTCATGACGCCCACCACGGGTTTGTCCGTGGCCTGGACCCGCGTGATGGCGCGGGACAAATCGTATTCCAGCAATCGTTCGCGCGTGGGCTGGAGGAAGGGAATGGCCTCCTTCGCATCGAGTTGGCTGACCGCCAGGCCGAGGTAAAACTTGTCGCCGCTTTGCAACGGCAGGCCTTGCACCCCGTCGAGCCGGGCCGAATCTTCGGCGTCCGAGTCGGGCTGCGGGTCATACTTCTCGAGGAGAATCTTACCTTTGCCGGCCTGCTTGTATTCGGTGAGCAAATCTTCGACCTTCCGGGCGTAGCCCTTGAGGAACACGGTTTCCGGCGAGGCGCTGGCGCTTTGCGAGCAATAAAACCGGATTTTCACCGGCGTGTCCAACCGGGCGAGGATCGCGCGTGTGCCGTCCGACAGGGTGTACGCCTTTTCTTTGGTCAAGTCGGCGCGTTGGCGCATGCCGCCCAAGATGACGTTCACGGCGATGAGAATCAGTGCCATCGCGACGACTCCGCCGATGGAGTAGAGAAAGGTTTCGAGAGATTTTTTTTGCATCGCAATTTCTTTTTAGCCCGCGCGATGCCCGCGCAGAATCACACTGGTCGAGAATAGCGAAAAGCCAATGAGCGAGAGGAAAAACACCACATCCCGCGAATCCAGCACGCCTTTTTGAAAACCTTCGAAATGCGTGATGACGCTGAATGAAGTGACCACATCCACCAGCCAGGGGCTGGCCCAGCCTTCCAGAAAACGGACCACCGGTGGGAACCCCGCGAGGATCAGGAACAGGCAAACCACCACCGACACAATGAAACTCACCACCTGGGTGCGGGTCATGGCGGAAGTGATGCAACTGACGGCAAGATACGCCCCCGCCATGAGCCAGCTGCCGATGTACCCGGAAAGGATGACGCCATTGTCCGGACTGCCGAGGTAATTCACGGTCATGACGATGGGGAAGGTGAGCACCAGCGCCAACCCGAGAAACAGCCAGGACGCCAGAAACTTCCCCACGATCGCCTGCCAGGTGGTGATGGGCATGGTCAGCAACAGTTCCAGCGTTCCCACCCGCCGTTCTTCGGCCCACAAGCGCATCCCCACCGCGGGCACGAGGAACAGATAGAACCAGGGATGCCAGTCAAAGAAAGACCGGGTCAGCGAGGCCTCGCCCCGCTCAAAAAATCCGCCGACCATGAACGTGAAAAATCCGCACAGCAGCAGAAAAATGACAATGAAGACAAATGCCAGTGGCGAGGAGAAATACGCGCCGAGTTCGCGCTTCGCGATGGTTTTGATGTTGGCCCAAGTGTTCATGCGAAAGCGAAATTTGTGTTCATATCCGCCCTCACCCCGGCCCTCTCCCCCAGGAGAGGGAGAATTTTCGTCAGGTTACGGGCGAGGCGGGCGTCGTTGGAAATTCGGGAGCCGTGCGTGGCTGTTCCCTCTCCCTGGGGGAGAGGGTTAGGGTGAGGGTGAGCTTCGATTAAATTTTTCACGGTTGAAGTAATCATTGCGCTTCCCCCTTCGCGGTGTCCGGCAGGGTGATGCTGCGAAACACTTCGTCCAGTCGGCCGGCTTCCGTATGCAGTTCCTCGACCTGCCAACTGCGGGTCGCTTCCAGCACCTCGCGAGTCAAATCCTGGTCGCCCGGGGTCCGGGGGAAGACCGTCGCCGTAATTCGCGTCCCGTGAGTTTCCGCCTGGACCTTCTTGGCGGTGCGCAACTGGCTCAGCTTTTCTTTCACGGCCTCCGCCGTCAGGCCGCTGACCCGCAAGGTCACCGCGCCCGCCCAGTCCGATCGCTGCCGCAGCTCCTGCGGGGTGCCGTTCGCGACGATCCGGCCGCGATCAATGATAATGGCGCGCGAGCAAACGGCGTCCACTTCCTCGAGGATATGGGTCGAGAAAATGATTGCTTTCTTCTCACCCATCCGTCGAATCAAACTGCGAATTTCATGCTTCTGGTTCGGGTCGAGCCCGTCGGTCGGTTCGTCGAGGACGAGCACTTCGGGATCGTGGATGATGGATTGCGCGAAACAGGTCCGGTGGCGGTAGCCTTTGGAAAGCGTTTCGACGCTTTGATGCAGCACGGATTGCAGAAAGCACATTTCGACGGCGCGGGTGACGGCTTTCCGTTTTGCCTCGCCGCGCAACCCGCGAATCTCCGCGGCAAACCCCAGAAAGCCGCTCACGGTCATGTCGGTGTAGGCGGGCGCGTTTTCCGGCAGGTAGCCGATGAGGCGCTTGCCGGCGATCGGTTTCTCCACCATGTCAAAACCGCCGACGCTCACGCACCCGCTGGTGGGCGGGATAAAACCGGTGATGACGCGCATGGTGGTGGATTTGCCCGCACCGTTCGGGCCGAGAAACCCCAACACCTCGCCCCGTTCGACGGTAAAGGAAATGCCGTCCACGGCGCGTTTGGCGCCGAAGAGTTTCGTCAAATTGTCAACTTTGATCATGGCTTGCGTTTCACATCCGACCCAATCGAGCGTGCGAAATAACCGGCCCGGGCGTGTTTGTAAATGTTTATCGTCGGCTGTTTCCGATCCCTCAACCCGGGTGGTCAATCGTTCACTTCGGCGATTTTGACAATCTCCCGGCAAAACGTTCAAAAAAAGTTTGCGCCCGCTCCCGCGACCGCGAAGCCCCGCGTCGGTGGATTCCCTGACGACCGCGGGGGCCGGCTTCGCCGTTGTCAATCCTCGCCGCAGGTGTAATCTGCCGCCGCGAGCATTGCATGACGCCGACCCAACAACACGCCACCCTCGCCGCCGCGAATTGTCCGGTCGTCTTCGACAATCTCACGCGGCAACTCTATGCCACAGACGCGTCGCATTATCAGATCGAGCCGCTGGCGGTCGCCTTTCCTCGCGACGCGAAACAAGCCGCGGCCATTGTGCAAGCCGCCGCCCAGGCTGGGGTGCCGGTGATTCCGCGCGGCGCTGGCACGAGTCTGGTCGGCGGCGCCATCGGCGAGGGGGTGGTGGTGGATTTTTCGCGGTTCAACTGTTTGATCACGGACTTGGATGTCGAGCAACGCACCGTGCGCGTCGGCGCCGGGGTGGTTTTGGATCAGCTCAACGATCATCTCCGCCCCGCTGGTTTGGCCTTTGGGCCGGACGTGGCCACAAGTTCCCGGGCCACGCTCGGCGGCATGATTGCAAACAATTCCTCCGGTGCTCACACGCCTTTGTATGGCACGACGGCGGATCATCTCGTCGAGCTGGAAATCGTGCTGGGCGATGGGCGGGCGCTCAAGGTGGGGCCCGCGCACCAGACTCTGCCGCGGCAACGCGAGTTGCTCGAAGACCTCGCCATGCTCAATGCGCTGCAAATCGCCGAGCGGTTCCCCCCCGGATTACTCAAGCGCTGGCCGGGTTATGCCCTCGATCGCATGGCCCAAGCCCCGGCCAACCTCATCCATGTGCTCGCCGGGAGCGAGGGCACGCTGGCCGCCATCACTTCCGCGGTCGTCAAGCTCGTGCCCACGCCGGACGAAATCGGGCTCGCCCTCATTTTTTTCGACTCGATCCCCGAAGCCATGCAGGCGGCGATCGAGTTCAAAGCGCTGAGTCCCGTGGCCGTCGAATTTCTCGACCGGCTGCTGCTGGACCAGACGCGCGGGCAGCGGGAATTCCAAGGCGCGCGGGATTTGCTGGAGCTGGATACGCGCCCGACGGCCGGGGTCCTGGCCGTGGAGTTTTATGGCGACGTCGTGGATCGGCTCGCAGCGATCAATGATAAACCCATCGGCGCCCGCAAAAAAATTCTCCAAACGCTGGCCCAGATTAATCAAGTGTGGTCGCTGCGCAAGGCGGGCCTGTCCTTGCTGTTGAATTATCAGGGCCGCGCCAAGCCGGTGACGTGCATCGAAGACACCGCGGTGCGGCCGCAGGATTTGCCCGCGTATTACACGGAACTTTCGGCGCTGATTCGCGGCATGGGATTGGAGGCTTCGTTCTACGGTCATGCGGCGTCGGGGTTATTACATGTGCGGCCGGTGCTCGATTTGCGATCGGCGACGGATCTGAAAAAATTCCGATCGATCACGCAGGAGGTCGCGGCATTGGTCAAGCAATTCCGTGGATCGTTTTCCGCGGAACATGGCGTCGGTCTCGCCCGTACCGAGTTCCTAAAAGATCAGGTGGGCGACCACTTGCACTTGTTGATGCGGCAGATCAAGAAGTCGTTCGACCCGCACAATTTGTTCAATCCGGGCAAGGTGATTGACGATGGGCGCTACAAGCTGGACACGAACCTGCGACCCGGGCTGGTGGCCGCGCTCGAGCTCCCCTTTACGCCGGTGCTCGCGTTTGCGGCGCGGGACGGTTCGTTCGTGGCCAACCTGGAACAGTGCAATGGTTGCGGCGGGTGCCGGAAAGCGGCGCCGACGATGTGCCCGACGTTCGTCGCCACCGGCGAGGAATTCATGTCCACGCGCGGGCGCGCCAACGCGATTCGCGCGGCGTTGGAATTGCGCGGCCTAGAGCGGGCTGACCCATTGCGTTCCGAGGAACTGGCCGCCGCGTTGAGCAATTGTCTCTCGTGCAAAGCTTGCACGAACGAATGTCCCTCCAATGTGAACCTGGCGCTGCTGAAAGCGGAACTGCAGTGGGCCCGGATCCGGCCGGATGGTCTGACGTTGCGCGAACGGCTGTTCAGTTCCGTGGATGTGCTGGGCCGGTTGGGCTGCCGGATACCCCGCATCGCGAATGAGCTGCTGGAGTCGCGGCGCATTCGTCGCTTGCTGGCGGGCCTCACGGGAATTGCGTCGGAACGGCTGCTGCCGCAGTACGCCAAGCAGCGGTTTGATCGATGGTTCGCGCAGCGCAAGCCGAGCGCGGCCGCGCCGCGCGGTCGCGTCCTGCTGTGGGACGACACCTTTGTGCGCTATCACGAGCCGCACGTCGGAATCGCCGCCCTGAAGGTCCTGGAGCTGGCGGGTTACGAAGTCACCCTGGTGTCGGGGCGTAAATGCTGCGGGCGCCCGGCCTTCAGTCAGGGTAATCTGGGGGAAGCCGCCCGACTCGGCGCGCTCAACCTGGCGTTGCTCAATCAGGAAGGCGACAATCTGCCGATCCTCTTTCTCGAGCCGTCCTGCTTCTCCATGTTTATCGAGGATTATCTCGAAATGAAATTGCCGACCGCCGGCCGGGTGGCGGCGCGTTGCTTTTTGTTCGAGCAATTCCTCGATGAGTTGTTGCGCCGCGAACCCACGGCACTGGTCTTCAAATCCCGCCCCACGACCGTGGCCATCCATGTGCATTGCCACGCCAAGGCGTTGACCTATCCGGCCTACATGCACCGGCTGGCCGCGCGATTGCCGGGGCGCAAGGTGCTTTACCTCGACAGCGGCTGTTGCGGCATGGCGGGCGCGTTTGGATTGCTGGAATCCAAATACGAATTGTCGCTGGAAATCGCGAAGCCGCTGATTGAGAAAATTCGCGGGCTGCCCTACGGCAGTTTCGTGGTGGCTTCGGGGGCGAGTTGCCGGCAACAGATTGATCACCTGGCCTCCATCCGCGGCCGCCACATGGCGGAAGTGTTGGCGGATGCGCTAGAATAAGAGGCCAAACTTCGCCTTGACCCGGCCAAACGCGGTGAGCGCAAATTCCAGATCGGCGCGCGAATGGGCGGCGGAAATCTGCGTCCGGATGCGCGCCTTGTCTTTCGGCACGACGGGAAAGGAGAACCCGATCACATACACGCCCTGCGCCAGCATCGCGTCGGCGAACCGCGTCGCGAGCGCGGCGTCGCCGAGCATCACCGGGCAGATCGGGTGGGTCCCGGGCAGCATGGTGAAACCCAGTTTCGCCATGCCGTCGCGGAAAAACCTGGTGTTCGTTTCCAGCGTGTCACGCAGAGCAGTGGATTCGGTCAGCAACTCCAAAACCCGCAGCGTCGCGCCTGCGATGCCCGGGGCCAGCGTGTTGGAAAACAAGTAGGGCCGCGAGCGCTGGCGCAGGAGTTCAATGATTTCTCGGCGGCCACTCGTGTAGCCGCCGCTCGCCCCGCCCAGGGCTTTGCCGAGCGTGCCGGTGAGGATGTCCACGCGATCCATCACACCGCAATGTTCGGGCGTGCCGCGGCCCGTCTGGCCCAGAAACCCGACGGCGTGCGAGTCATCCACCATCACGAGCGCGTTGTATTTATCCGCGAGATCGCAGATCGCCTTCAAGTTCGCGATATAGCCGTCCATGGAGAACACACCGTCGGTCGCGATCATTTTGAAGCGTGCATGGTTGGCGTCGGCTTCCTGCAACTTCGCCTCGAGGTCGGCCATGTTGTTGTTGAGATAGCGGAGGCGCTGCGCTTTGCAGAGCCGCACGCCATCAATGATGCTGGCGTGATTCAACTCATCGCTGATGATCGCGTCTTCCGCACCGAGCAGTGTTTCGAACAAACCGCCGTTGGCGTCGAAGCACGACGAGTAGAGGATCGTGTCCTCCGTGCCGAGGAACTCACTAAGCTTCTGTTCCAGTTGCTTGTGAACGCCCTGGGTGCCGCAGATGAAACGCACGCTGGCGCAACCGTAGCCCCACTGGTCGAGCGCCGCTTTGGCGGCCGCGGCCACCGCCGGATGCTGGGCGAGGCCGAGGTAGTTGTTCGCGCACAGGTTGAGCACCGGCTGGCCGTCAGCGACGCGGATCATCGTGCCTTGCGGCGTCGTGATGACGCGCTCGCTCTTGTACGTCCCGGCCGCGCGAATTGTGGCCAGTTGTTCGGAGAGGTGTTGCGAAAATGTGTTGGTCATGGGTTTGCCAAGCTAGTGATGACTGCGCGCGCTCGTTTGGTTACGGGTCATTTTGGGCTCCGAGGCTCCGTGACCGGTGTCGAGGATGGTTCGGCATAAAGTCCGATTTCCGAAAGGGCAGGGCAGGCAGCCGCCTGGTTGATCCGCAACCGGACCTTTTCCGTGGTGACACTCGTGCCGCGCACTAGGCGACGATTGCCAATGCTCGTGCCCTGGGCGAACTCCACCCAGCCTCCGTCCTTCCATTGGTCGAGCGCGAAGGCTTCGATGCGCTGGCCGAGCGGCAGATATTCCCGAAGGCTGATGACATTGAAGGTCGTTGGCTTGCCGAGGTCGAGCACGAGTTCGGGCGTGGTGACGTTGTCGTCGGTTGACCAGTAAGTGTCGCGCTTGTGGTCGAGCAGGTTCTTCGGGGCAAATTGCTTGGCCCCGCCGCGCGTGTTGCTGGCGGTGAGTTTCGCGCCCCGGGCCAGGTCCTTCGCGAAGGTGGCGTCCAGGATGCGACGGAATTCCCGCAGCGAAGCGATGTCGTTTTCGTGAATCTGCCCGCGCCGATCCGGCGGGAGGTTCAGGTTGAGGTCCGCACCGCGGCCGACGGACTGATAATAAATGTCGAGTAACTGCGCCGGGGTCTTGACGCGGGTATCTTCCTTGGCGTGATAAAACCAGCCGGGCCGGATGGAGACATCGCACTCGGCGGGAATCCAATCGGTGCCGGGACGTTCGCCGGAGTTGAGCCCATCGCTGGTGCCGCCCGGATAACGGTTGGCGGCGTTGAGAGTCGCCCAACACGGATCGCCGGCGATGCCGCGCTCGTTGCCAACCCAACGCATGTCCGGTCCGGCATCGCTGAACATGACGGCCAGGGGCATCAATTCACGGACAATTTTGCGCGTGTTTTCCCAGTCGTAATAAGTGGTGTTATCTATGTTGCGCTTCTCCTTCGCGCCGCCGTAGAAACCGTCGCCGCCATTCGCGCCGTCGAACCAAACCGTGAAGATGTCGCCGTAGTTCGTGAGCAACTCGCGCAGTTGGTTGCGGTAATATGTGAGGTATTCGGGACGCGCGTAGTCGGCGTGGTTCCGATCCCACGGGGAAAGATAAACGCCGAACCGAAGGCCGTGCCGGCGGCAGGCCTGGGAAATCTCTTTGACCACATCGCCTTTCCCGTTGCGCCACGGACTGTTCTTGACCGAGTGCTCGGTGTATTGGCTCGGCCAAAGGCAGAAACCGTCATGATGCTTCGCGGTCAGAATCAAGCCCTTCATTCCGGCCGCCTTGGCCGCCTTGACGATTTGGTCGGCGTCGAAATCGGTTGGGTTAAAAACCGCCTCCTTCTCGTCGCCATATCCCCATTCCTTGTCGGTGAAGGTGTTTACCGTGAAATGCAGGAAGCCGTAGAATTCCATTTCGTGCCAGCGGAGTTGCCGTTCCGTCGGCACCGGTCCATACGGTTTGGGCGGGGTCACGAGGGATGGCTCCGCCGCTCGAGCGGTCGTCAGCCAACCGGCGAGGCTGATACAAAGCATTGGAAGTAGAGATCTCATATCGGTGCATCAGTACGTTGAATTTGGGGACGAATCAATCCCTGCCGCTCGCTGGTCGGGTTGCTTGAAACAAGCACCCACCGCAAGCGGGTTTTTAATTTTGTCTGGTTCATTTTGAATTACGGATTTGGAGGCAGATCGGCGGGCGACTGGCCGGTGGCGGGACGGGCAAACTTCTCGCCGTACTTCGTGAAGCCTTCCACGAATCCGCCGTGGCGCAGGAAAAACTGGCCGTTCTCCACGCCCATGAAACGATCGAGCCGGTCGGCCTTGCCGGTCGGGTCGTGACTGAAGCTGGCGGTGGTGAGTTCCAACCATTGGCCGGCGTCGGTCTGAATCCATTGATTCCCGTAAAGCGCTTTGCGCACGAGGTGACCGTTGCTGCCGCCGAAGTTTTCGCTGAAGCTATAAAGCCCGCGCAGATAGCCGCCTTCTTTGGGCGCTTTCCAACTGGAGATCAGCATCCATTCCTTTTTGTCCGGTCGGAAATAGTAGCCGGCATAGATCGTATGAGTCGCATCCACTGGTTTGGAGGTAACGAGGAAGCGCTGTTTCTCGCCGGTCTTCCACGGAAACTTCAAGTGGCTGTGGCCGCCCGTGCCTTCATTGCCAAAGTCCCCGGAATAAACTCCTTCACCCTTGGCTACGAGCGAGACGCGATCGGCTGCCCCGACCTTGTTGCGCTCCACCGCCTCGTTGCCGCTGTCCCAGACACTGAAAATAATTCGCCGCTCCGTCGGACTGTTGATCTGCATCCCGAAATAGCCGCGGTGCCACCCACACGCCATGTAGTACGTCCACAGCGGTTCTTCCACGCCGGTCATTTCACAATAGAACGCTTGGACGTTCGTGCCGGGTGGCACCGGGTAAACCAGATGCACGGAAGCGGCGTTGCGGCGTTCCTTCAGATTGAAGTGCGCGTCGTGCGCGGCGGGGCCGTCGAGAATGAGCGCGTCCAGGTCGCCGGCGGATTGCCCGGCCGCGTTGAGTGATTCCAACGTGAAACGTTGATAACCTGCCGTCGCGATGGTGAACGAACCAAAGTCCAGCGAAACCAAATCGTTGCCCGCGCCCACAACGCGGCCGGCGCGCGACTGGCCGGCGACGGTGAAGCGGAGTTCGGAGCTTTCGCCCTTCGGCAAACGCAACGCGAGCGCGGCGGTGAGCTTTCCGGGCGTCTGCAGCTCGCCAAACCACTCAACCTTCAGCGTTGGATCTTTCCAGTCGGTGATGCCCGAGCGCTCCGAAATCTCCGCGCCTTCGGGATTCGGGCTGAGATAAGCCGTGAACGCCGGCACGCGCAGTTCCGCCTGGGCGGACAGGCAAAGCGTCAGGATCAATGGAAGCAGCCACTGGTATTTCATTGGTTATTAAATTGGCTCCGGCTTCGGGGCGAGCAGGGGTGCGGGCAGCGCGTGGGCAAACAACGGTGTGCTAAAGTAGCGCTCGGCGCGATCGCACAGCAGCGTGACGACGGTCGCGTGCGGGCCCAGTTCGCGGGCC
This sequence comes from Verrucomicrobiota bacterium, assembly GCA_025350905.1. Taxonomy (GTDB): domain Bacteria; phylum Verrucomicrobiota; class Verrucomicrobiia; order Limisphaerales; family JADLHS01; genus JADLHS01. The sequence goes on along the minus strand of JANXWY010000369.1, from coordinate 9,242 downwards.
GTCTGCAGTGCGGCGACGACGTTGGCGCCGGAACTGGTGCCCACCAGCAAACCAAATTCCTGATGCAGCCGCACGGTCATGGCCATGGCCGCGGCGCTTCGCACTTTGACTTCGCCATCGAGCGGCGCATCGCGCAGCAGGGCGGGAACGAATCCGTCCGCCACGCCCTCAATGAAATGGCAACAGGGACATTCACCGGCCAGCAACGCCTGTTCGGCTGGTTCCATGGCGAGGATCCGGGCGTTGGGCCAGCGGTGCTTGATGGCTTTCCCGCAGCCGGCCAGCGTGCCCCCCGTGCCGAATCCCGTCACGAAGGCATCAATCGGTCCGCCCACCTGGCGCAGGATTTCCTGACCGGTGCCGTGTTCGTGGTCCGTCACGTTCAACGGGTTCTCAAACTGGCGCGGGAGAAAATAGCGCGGGTCCTCTGCCGCCAGCTGGTGAGACATTTGGATGCCAGTCTGATACATGCCGCCGCTGTCGAACAAAATCAGTTCCGCGCCCAGTTGTCGGATCAACCGCCGGCGCTCCTCGCTGGCGCTGGCCGACATGAGGATAGTCACGCGATGACCGAGGGCAGCGCCGACCATCGCCAGCGCAATGCCGGTATTGCCGCTGCTACATTCCAAGATGATCGAATCCGTCCGCAGCCGCCCGTGTTCCTTCGCCTCCACCAAGACCGTCTTGGCCAGACGATCTTTGATGTTGCCGCTCGGGTTGAGGAACTCGCATTTGGCGAGCAGAGTGATGCCTTCCGGTTCAAAGCGCAGCGGCACGAGCGGCGTGTTGCCAATGAGCGAGAGCACGGCCGCGGCTCGCTCGGGGATGGAGGACGATGAGGAATTCATGGCGCCGTTCTCGCGGATCCGCTCGAGTTGCTGGCTCAACGCCAATTCAAAATTACTTTGCCGCACTCGCCGCTTTTCATTGCTGCGAAACCGCTTTCGTATTCGGTGTAGGGGAGGCGGTGAGTGATGACGGGCGCGATGTTCAGCCCGCTCTCCAGCATTACGCTCATCTGATACCAGGTCTCATACATTTCCCGGCCGTAAATGCCTTTGATCGTAAGCATGTTGAAAACGACCTTGTTCCAATCAATCGCCATTTGCTCCGCCGGAATGCCCAGCATCGCGATCTTGCCGCCGTGGCACATATTGTCAATCAAGTCCCGGAACGCGACCGGATTGCCCGACATTTCCAGCCCGACGTCGAAGCCTTCCTTCATGCCCAGTTGCTTTTGCACGTCGCGCACGTTGCCCGTCCGGACGTTGAGCGCCACGGTCGCTCCCATTTTTTTGGCCAACGCGAGTCGATAATCATTCACGTCGGTGACGACGACGAAGCGCGCGCCCGCATGTTTCACAATGGCGGCGGCCATGATGCCGATGGGCCCCGCGCCGGTGATCAACACATCTTCGCCCAGCACCGGAAAGGAAAGCGCGGTATGGACCGCGTTGCCGAACGGGTCAAAAATCGAGGCCACATCGCGATCCACACCCGGTGAGTGTTGCCAGACATTGGTCATGGGCAGCGACAGATATTCGGCGAACGCCCCGGGCCGGTTCACGCCCACACCTTTCGTATCCGCGCAGAGATGGCGGCGCCCCGCCATGCAGTTGCGACAGCGTCCGCACACGACGTGACCTTCGCCGCTGACGACATCGCCCACGGTGAAGTCATTGACGTTGCCGCCGACCGCGACGATCTCGCCGACGAATTCGTGTCCCACCACCATCGGCACGGGGATCGTTTTTTGGGCCCAGGCATCCCACTTGTAAATGTGCAGGTCCGTGCCGCAGATACCGGTGCGCTGGACCCGAATGAGGACGTCGTTGATTCCGATCGCTGGCTCCGGGACGTCCACGAGCTGAAGGCCGGGTTCAGGTTTGGTTTTTGCCAATGCTTTCATAAAGTTGACCGGCCCCAGCATCTGGTTTCAAGGGTGGGTCTGGCAATCCCCCAAATGTGGGGTTCGGCCCGCTTGATTTATGAGCCGTCGCTGACCCGTGGTCGAGGCTGGCCGGTTGCAAACCGCGTAAACGTCAACCGATCATCCGAGTCAATCTTTGCGCGGCAAGAAGCGTTAGCGGAGGTAGCGGTTGTGATTGTACTGACTGCCGAAGGAACTCGCGCCAACCCGGCTGGCTCGCGCGGCAAACTCACGTTCAGTGGGACTGCTGGATGGCGCGGAGCGCTTTTAATGCGACGGGATCTCCCGCGGCTGCCTTGTTTGCGACTTCGCGTTCGACAGCGAGCCGAGCTGCCTCGATCGCGGAGTACTGGTCAACCGTGATGTTTGGTGCGGTCTGTACGGAACGCAACGTATAAAACGCATCGTCGTATGACTTCGCACGAATCGCTGTGATGGCCTGGTTTATACTCTTATTCACTTCTGTTTGCGGGGTCGTTGGAGTGCCCGCGGTTGCGGGCGTGGCAGTTGCCGCATTTGGTTGAAAGGCTTTTTCCAATTCGATAGCCGCCTGGTTGGAATCATGTTTGGCACACCCAGCGCCCAGCAAGGTGACGACAAAGAAGAAGGCGAATAAGCGTGCGATTTTATTCATAATATTCAGGTCCAAGGGGTGGTGAAAGATTCGTGCGTCAGACTGACGATTGGTCAATCAGCGTGGGGTGCAGTAAAACCGTCCCCGCTGCGGATTGCTGTTGAACTCATAAAGTTGGAGAGCCCGATACACTTTGAATTTCATGAATTCCACGTGACCGTCCACAATGCCAAAGGGGGAACCGTCACTGTGAAGACGTGAGATGGGTTCGTCCGGACTATTGGAGCCGTCGTTATAGTTGACGCTGTCCGGCCCCATCCAATAGAGGATCGCGTCCGGCTTGAATTGCGTGGACTTGTACCACTTATTGTTCGGCGGATCGGAGAAATTGCAAGCCGCGCCGTTCATGATGTAATCACTCAGCTTGTTCTCCCGCAACTTGAAGCTGGCGGTGGTGATGTTCACTGACGGGCAGCGAAAAGTCGGGGCGGCTTTGATGTACTGCCATAGCACTCCCTTCTGGAGGTTGGTCTGCGTGTCGTTACTGTTGTAGGGCGCCATGGTCAACCAACCGGCTACGCCGTTTGCTCCGGATTCCCAATTAGGGAACGGAACATAATCACGAAAATCACCCGCGTAGAGATGCGAAGCCAGGGAAACTTGCTTTAGATTGTTGATGCAGGCAATGCGTCGCGCTTGCTCCTTCGCCTTGGATAGCGCGGGTAACAGCATGGCCGCCAGAATCGCGATGATGGCGATGACCACAAGCAGCTCGATCAACGTAAAGGCGCGGGCCAATTCGGTCGACCGGGGCAATGGCTCTTTTTTCATAATGATTTCTCGGGTTCTTGTCTTGTGGTGGCGACTTTGTATGCTTTGCCTGCAGCATTCCAGTAATCGATCAGCTTGTCAATTTTCGCGCGCCGTTCGGTAATCAAGCGGGTGGATCAGATTCTTATCTCGTGTTGTTACCACGGGCCTCATGGAATGGCTACCCCCAATTTTAGGTAGACGCCGGTTCAAGCCTGACGGAAGCATCATTGGGTTGCTGGAGGACGGGGGGCCGTCACGGCCGGCGGTGATCTCGAAACGTCGCCGACGTCTCCAACTTGCGCATGCGCCTAGCTCGCCGAATAACCAAAGGCCCGGCAGTACGGCGCCAACTTTGACTGGACCGGCTCCAGCGCTGCCGCGTAACGCTCCCACCGCCCCACGGCGCGTTTGTAAACCGGATGCGTCACGTCGTGGTAGGTCGGCGCGAAGAGCACTTTCCGCCGCGCCCTCTCGGGGTAATGCAATTGGTCGGGATGCCAGGCTAGACCGAGGAATTCCGTGACCTTGCGGCCTTCTTCCGCCAGATTCGTCACCACATCCTCGTAGCGGGTCTCGATCCAATCGAAGCTGCCCAGTTCCCGCATCCGCAGCCAGACATCCATGAGATCGGCGTAGTGTTTCGCCGTGCGTTCGAGACTGAGGAAATTCGCATTGGTGGCATTGAGCATGATGTTCAGGAAAAAGCAACTGATCACCACGTCGCGCGGATCCCGAAGGGCAATGATGACTTTCAATTCGGGAAACACCCGCAGCCAGATATTGAGCGACATCGTGGGCGAGGGGTTTTTGTCCAGCAACACCCGCGCGGTCGGTTCGCCGGGTATCTCCCGCAGGAGACTCTTGATATAGCGCTGACGCAGCTCCGCCCGCTGGGCCACCGGCAGCGTGTCCAGCGTGGTCAAGGCCGAGGCGCTTCGCAGCGGCGACAAATTGATCCGATTGGTGATCTCTTGACCGAACGCCACCGGTTCGTCGAACGCCAGTACTTCCGGGTGCGCATCCAGAATCTGTTCCAGTAAAGTGGTGCCGCTGCGCGGGTGGCCGCCGAGAAACGCAATTTGAAAACGCTCGTTGGTGGCGGGCGCTTCCTCCCGCCAGCGGCGAATCATGGCGGGCGTCAAGTCCGCGAGCAGCGCGCGCCGCTGACGATCGCTCTCGTCATAACTTTGCTCCAGCAACTTGGTGTCGGTGATGGTCCGCACCTGCGCCTTGGCTTCGAGCAGCCAGCGCATCGCCTCGTCGTATTGGCCCAGCTGGTCCAGCACGACCCCGAGCAGGTGACGGGCGGCGTATTTCACGTAGGGATACTGCGGGCCGTCGCGGATCAAATCGCGCAGTTCTGTCTCCGCTTGCGTATCTTTTTTCTGACGATGCAGCAGGAACGCCCGGAAATATCGCACCTGATCGTCGTGGGGATGTTTCGCCTGGCAGGCCGCGACACATTCCCACGCCTCCGCCAAGCGACGTTCTTTCTCGAACCACACGGCCAGGTTGATGCGCGCGTCGACTTGGTCCGGCGCAGCGGTGACCGCGCGTTCGTAACAACTCCGCGCATCATCCAATTGTCGGAGGCTCTGGTATTGGTGGCCGATCATGCCGAGCAAGGCTGCGTCGCGCGGGGACAGCTCCAACGCCTGCCGATACGCCTGGTTGGCCAGCGTGAAATCCAATTCTCCGGACGCGGCGTTCCCCAATTCGAACCACAGCGCGGGGATGCCCGGATGCCGCCGTACGAGATCGCGATAACCGGCAAGCGCCGGACCGGGTCGTCCGGAGAGCAATTGTTCCTGCGCCTTTTGCCAACGGGCGAGATCACGGGGTGAGCGCTGCAATTTGGCCTGATCGTTTTGCATCGGCGGCAGTTTATCGGGGAAACGGTTTCGGCCTGCAAGGCAAACTGCACGGGCATTGACTCCGTCGGAACCATCCGCTTTATCCGTACATAAAAAAGCGGCCGGGAATTGCTTCCCGGCCGCGGCGGAAACTACTTCAAGCTTACGGTGTCGCGCGGAAGAACTGCGCTGGTCCCGTTGGGAAGATGGGATAAACCGGTACCTCGGCCCCCAGCACGGGGGTCCAAATGGCGGCCGGGCCCAGTACCGGCGAACTGAGTAGCGTCCCAAAAGGCCACGTCACCGAATTGCCGGAGCCCGCAGTGCTAAAGTTGAAACGCAATTTGAGGGCCGCATTGTCCACCAATGCGTCGCCCGAATAGATGGTCGCGATCTCTCCTTGAGTCAGGACGCGATTGTAAATACGGAAGTCGTCCAGCTGGCCGTCATAGCGTTTCCAATAAGTATCGTGGGACCGCCCGAGTTCGACGGGCTGCGCCGTCGGCCAGGACCAGGTGGACGAATTAGCCTGCGAACCGGACGCAACGCCATCGATCAGAATCTCAACCGGAGCGCCATTGGCTTGATTGTAGGTGACAGCGACGAGATGCCAGGTGTCATCCACCAGGTTGGCACCAGAGGTTAACGTATTGGTGTCGCCCGTCCACTGAACCGCGATATTGCCGGCATCATTGAGCAGGATCACCATGCCCTGGTCAGTGCGGCGGTCCACGAGGATCGCCCCTTCGTTGCCCGGGCCAGGCAGGCCAGCCACGGGCACGCGCACCCAGAACGTGAAAGTGCCGGCGGTGGAATTAAAGTCGGCACTGGCCGGGACTTTGATCTGGCTGTTGGTCGCCGCGATGAACTGTTCGACGCCCGTGCGACTTACCGGCGTACCAGGGCTGACAGCCTGCCAGGTCGTGAGATAATTCGCGCCAGGGTTGGGCGTGCCGACCGGTTTGGAATCAACGATGGTGCCGCCCGGCACCAAGCCAACCGTGAGCGGAGCGCCGGTGCCGACCATGAACAGCGTCGTGATTTCACTCGGGGTTAGGGCCCGATCATAGAACGTTGATTCATCAATTTGTCCTATATAATTGCGAGCGGAGCTTCCCCCGCCGCCGCCGCCGAAGCCGGGCGGCGTGCTCAATAAATGCGGTGTGTGGATGGCCGCGCGACCGGATTGGAGCAGGCTATTTCCGTCGGACATGTAAAAAGTGACTTGGTCTGGCTGCAACACCATCGCGCAAAACGTCCAGACGTCGGCGGGCACAATCAGGCCCGAACCCCAATCCCATTGGGTGCCGTCCCAGTGATAACGCAGCTCGCCGGGGGTGGGCGAAGTGGTCAAGTTCAGGTGCATGCCGCCCGACCCAACCCAGGCGAGCCAGCTCAGATCGCCGGTACTGAAAACCGCTTCGCGCTTGATCCAGCAGGTCACCGTGAGGGTGTCCGTGGTGATACCAAACGCCGGAGAGCTGCCGAAGCCGTTGGTCATGGTGACCGAGTCATTGTCGGAGGCAAAACCTGGGTAACTTGCCGGCCGGGGGCCGGCGGCACCTTTGGCGATCATGGGACTGCCCAGGACGCCACCCGCGTCATTATAGGTACCCGTCCAAGCGGCACCCCAGGTGCCAGCGTTGGCGGCGGGCGAAAGGTTGACGGGGTCATTGAGTCTCAGATATTCAACCGCACCTTCGCTGTTGACGAGCGTATCGTAGGCGGGCGTCGGCGTCGCATTCGTGCCGTTTTGGTAATGGGCCAGCAATTGCGTCGGCGTCAGCGCGGAGGGATAAAGCGCCACCTCATCCACGGAACCCGCAAAGGTCCACCCGCCGTAGCCGCGATCCCCGATGATCAACGGGGCGGCGAAGTTGGGCACGATGCGGATGGCATCAATTTCCGGCTGCGTCATGGGCACATTATCCTGCCGGGTCACAGTGACGGGGGCTAGAACCCCATTGATGTAGATGCTAGGAGCGAGATCGTCATAAACCACGGCGACGTGTTGCCATACCCCGGAAGTGATGACGCCGTTTGCGGTGGTGTAGTAGTAATAAAACGGGGCCCCGGATTCCGCACCGACATAGAACCGTAAACCCGTGTTGTTCTGGCGTAAGGCCCAGCCGGAGCGGTCGCTCGTATTATTCGGGTTTTCGCCGTTGATCATCTCCTGCACGATCAGGCCGGTGCCACTTGCGTTGGGATTGATCCAACAATCGACGGTGAACGTCCCCGCGGGATTCAGGGCGGCATTGAACGGCACCGTTATTTTGCCGCCGCTCAAAGTTGCCGCCCGGTTAGTACTGCCCACGAGGGCTCCGGTGACCAGTTGCGCGACGCTGCCGCTATACAAGCCCGTGCCATTCGCGCCCAAGCTGCCCGCGTTGGCCGCGGTGTCCTGTAACACCGGGCCCGTTTCACCGTAGCGCAACCAGAGCGCGGGTTTGGTGCCGGCTACGACAGCTTCATAGCTGCCGGGGGTAGGTACCTTGACCGTGAGGGCGGCCGCGGCCGCGGCCACGGGTCCGACCGGATTGCTGACGGCAACACTGTACGTGCCGGCGTTATTGGTGGAGATACTCGGCAGAGTGAAACTCGCGTTGGTGGCGCCGGAAACCGTGACCCCGTTAGACTTCCATTGATAGCTCAGTTGACCGCCGGTCGCCTCGACCGCGAAGACCGCGGGATAACCCTGATACAGAGACTGGGAGAGCGGGCTCTTGGTGATCACCGGCGTGACGACGTTCAAAATGGTAACTTGGGCGACGGTGCTGGTCGCACCGCCATAATTGTTGGTGACGACGACATCGTAGCCGCCCGTGTCCCCCACCACCGTGCTGGTGTTGGTGTAGTCGGGAAAGTTGGCGCCTGGAATTTCCGCGCCGCCCTTACGCCATTGGTAATGCAGGGTTGGCGTGCCGGAAGCCAGCGATTTCAAGGCGAACGAGCCGCCCGGATAAAGGTTGCCCGTGGGTGACTGCGGGTTGACTTCGATCAGCGGTGGATTGTTATTGCTCGGCGTGTATTCAATCAGGATGCCCGCGAGGCAGGAGCGGCTGGTACCGTTCCGGGGCAGGCCCTTGATGGTTACCGAGTCATTCCCCGCCAGGGTTGTGATCACGGAACTGACGGTGCTGGTGCCGGCCAGGCCGGTGTTGAACACCACGGATTGGTAGTTGTTAAGATACTGCAGGAGGTTCGTCACACTGGCGGTCGTGACGGCCGCATCTTCGAAGGCCGATCCGCTATCCGTGGAGGCAATCGTTGAGATTGAATAGGCAGAGGCAAACCCGCGCAATCCCGACAGGGTGACGGAATACCCGGAACCCGAGTCATCCAGATAGCCGTAAATTACTTGTTCGTCCCCGGTGGTGGGGAGGGGATTGTAAATGCTATAGGTATTAACGCAGGACCAAGCCACGTTGATCGCGCCCCCGCCGGGCAGCGGCGCGACAGCGCTGGAGGAAATGCCGCCCCCGTTTTCCGAATTGAGGACGGACGGGACGTTGAACCACTGAGCCAAATCCAATCCAAAAGCCGGCCCAGCAACCACCGGGGCATAGGCCGCGCCGCCGTAATTGTCTTGGAAGTTGAGGCCAACCTGTGCGGCTTGCGCGGCGCCGAGCATCAAGGCCGCCGCGGGCACCGCGAGCAGACCGCGACGGAGCGAGTGAGGGAGTGAGTTTCGTTTCATGAGTTTGCTTTGAGTTCGTGTCCGGTGATTTGTCTGTCGTTCGTTCGGGTCTTCACATCGCCCCCAGCTCGTGGCGCGTGCCTTCGAAATTCACGCGCGCTGGGTGGTCAATTAATGACTTTCCCATCCAATTGTCGGAGTGACGACGAATGCGATTTAGCCAGATTTGCGGAAGTCGCGGTATCCCACAAACGGGGGAGACGGGCTCGCCAAGCTTGGGATGCCGGAGTTTGACCGTAGGTTCGATTGATGGATGCGGTCCGGGCTCGCGGCGGGGAAATGTTTTGCTCACGAATTTCCAGCGGAGGCCGTGCGAAATCCAAATTGGAACCGCTGGTCGGGTTTGATGGTGGCCACGTCGATTCAGGCTGA
>JANXWY010000362.1 GCA_025350905.1 Verrucomicrobiota bacterium | reverse complement strand
CCGCGAAGGCCGTCCCCAGCTCGCTTTGGTGATCCAAAACCCCGATCACATCGGAGAGGAGTTCGTGCGTGATCGTATTGGTGACGATGACGCGCCGGACTTCTCCCCCCAGTACGCAGGGACAGATTACATGAGCGGAGTTATTCGGGCCGACCACGTTGTCGGGCGTGCGGTCCGGAATGGCCTGCGGTAATCCAAAGCAGCGCACCGTGCCATTCGTATCGTCACCGAACGGGAACTGACTAAACACGCCGAACAGCGAGAACTCCGCCGCCATGGAATCCTCGGATTTGACGCCGAGGTAATACACGCCGCCTGCCACCGCATTGCTGAGCACCACTTGTTCCGTGCCCCCTCGGCCACGTGACTTCCCCGCGGCTTCAATCACCGCCGGAAGCAGATTGGTCAGCCCCGCATCCGTCGAAACATAAAGATCAATGTCCGCCGAAAAGCGCGTCGCCCGGGAGGCTTGGGATTCGCGGACCCCGATCCGGGGCACCGAGAGGTCCGTGGGCAGGAACGTGACGAAGGCCGCATTCGTGAACGTCGTGGTATTCGTCACCACGAAGAAATGCCATTGATTCGTCATCCCGTTGGTCGTCCCGAGCAACGGCGTGTTGGCGCCGACCCGTTGACCCTCCACCAGGAATCCCGAGGCGTCCGGCTGCTGGAAGGTGTCCGCGAGGTACGTGAGCCGCCGGGCATCGGGCTGGTCCGTCGGCTGCGCGCTGGTGATATTGAGCGCGCTGACCACCTGGCCGTCGCCGCTGGAAATAACCAGCGCATAGTCCTGCACCGTGTTGTTGGGCTGGGCCGTTACCGCGTTCACGTTGATGGCATGCGCCGTGACCGTGATCGAGTAATTTGTGTCCAGGCCGGGCGGCAGGTAAACGTTTTCAACGTTGTTCACCGCATCCACGCTGGGTGGCGCGTTGGTATCCCACGGGTCATTGAACGTGCCGCCGCGGATGTCGTTCCCGAAATAAACATCCCCGGTGTTGAGATTGGTCACGACGAGGTCGAGATCGTTGACCAGCTTGACCCCGGCGTTGGGATTGCCGGGCGGATCGGTCCAAACCAGCGTCACGCGCAACGGCTGGTTGCGGGCACCACCAGTGGGCAGGCTGAGCAACCGCGTCTGGCTCTGACCCGTGGCCAGCGCGTTGGCCGGACTTTGATCCACGAACCACATGGAAGAACTGGAAGAAGCCTGATCGGGTCTGAAATTCACAAGGTCGCCGGGAATCGAATTGGGCAGGCGCACCAATCCCCAGCCCTGGAAATTCTTCGTGCTCTGAACCTGAAGGTCGTAGGTTGTGCCACCCACCGACCGCGCGCCGTTGATCAACAGGGCCTTCATCAGCGCCGGACTGTTGGTTCGGCCGAGCTTCGTCGCAAAAAACTCCTGCATCAACGCCAGCGTACCGGAAGCATCCGCAGCCGCCATGCTCGTGCCCGACTCGAACCGGTAGTAATGCGGCGCGTCCGTCGAACTCGGGGCTCCGCTGATCGAGTTGTTCAAGTTGCTGAGCACCGTGAAATAATTTCCGTTGTCGTTTGTGGTGATCAGGTCGCGAATGATCGTGTAGGTGTTGGTTTGCACCAAGCCCGGATTGCCAACCGCCCACGTCCAAGTCGCGTTCACCGGCGCAAGGGGCGAGATGCCGCCATCGGCGGGAACCGTCACCGCGTTGGTCATTGAAAACGCCGGCGGGGTGCTCGAGTAATCCGTTCCTGGCCACACATAAATTGGCAAATTCGTGGTACGAGCGACATTGGTGCCGGGGAAGTAGAGCGGCAGGAAGATGCTCAAACCCACGGCGTTTTCCGGAAGGTAACTGCTGTACGAATGCAGGTTCGTCCCCTCAACCGTCTGGCCGGTCAGCGCGAGAACGTGATGGTTCGTTGGGTTGTAATATTCCTTCTCGTCCCACTGCGCGGAACGCGTCGAAACGACAAACGTGCCAGGCGCCACCACATCGGGTTTGAAGCGTCCGAAATCACCTTCGATCCCGATCCCCACGTTGCCCCGGCTCGAAAACCCGGCGACCTCAGTGTCCGCGCTGGTCATCTCTGCCCAAGGGGTGCTGCGGTTGGTTGTCCCCCCAGTGATCAGGACGACCTCGTTGGTAATGTTGCGGGCTTGCTCGATGGCCCCGACGGTGAGAACGTTTTTCGCCGTGCCGGGCGACTGGATGGAGTCCGAAATGCCGCCCTGCCCGTTGCCG
>JANXWY010000347.1 GCA_025350905.1 Verrucomicrobiota bacterium | reverse complement strand
GCCGCGACCGCCTGAGCCGCCGGCCATTGCCACCCCTTGGGCGCGATCGCCTTCGCGGCCAGGCGTACTCCGGAGATTTCCTTGCTCCGCCAGACTGAAAGTTGTACGCCCCACATGTGTGCGGCAATAGTTCAGAACCGAAACCAGCCCACTGACCATTGTTATGCCCAGCAAAGCTCCCCGCGAGCGGCCCAATCACGATGCGCTAATGCGTGCTCCATCCGATTACGGCAGTTTAACACCGGAGCTCGACCAATGCATTGTTGACGCCGGGCGAAAACGTCAGGACGCAGAAGCGATGATGCGGAATCTGATCGCTGCCTACGAGAAGCAACCTTTTGATAAATCAGATAAACGTCATTTGGAGTCCAAGACGCCCACTTACCGTTCCAATCGGCAAGCTAAACAAGTCTGTGACCCTTTTCTATCGCTGTTTGGTATTGGGCCGTCGAAGTCCGCGCCGCCGGAGTGGATGCAACGTTTGAAATCGGTGGAGGACCGCCTCGGTGAGTTGCTAGAAATCCAGTGGGCCGATGTCAAGTTCTGGAAACGTGTCGCGGCTGATTATTCGGCGGAAGAACTCTCTGCATACGTCCGCAACCATTATGGGTTGGACTTTCCCGCATGGCCGTCGCTCGTCTGGCAGCAAATGGTTCAAGACCCGCAAAAGCGTAAGAAGCTTTTCGGTTTGCACCGAATTAAATTCAATAAACAGCGCGATGAAGGCGAGTTGCGTGACCTAGCAAAGAAACTACCTCCCAATTTGGCCGGCGAACTTTTGTGGGAATACTTGGACGCGCCGGGCCTTCAGCATACGCACGTCCTGGCTTCTCAAGAGCTTGAGCCCGCAACGCTCCGCGTTCTTCGCAGCGCCTTGTGCAAACTGATCAATGACATTGAATGGTGTCAGGCTAATCCTGGAATTGTTCCGCCAAGATTGGCCCCGAACCCCCGTAATGCGCCGAAGGACGTTGTGATTGCGCGCGCCATCGAGCAGTTCGTGGAACGGCTACTGAATGATTCCACTCTGTCTAACAGAAAACTAGCCCAACTCCAGGTTGGGGGAACTTGCGGCGCTAGGATCAAGTGGGCTGCCCAGGCACGCGATCTCGTCCAATACCGCGAAAACGCGACGGTGAAACGTTATTCCGAGCAGCGCGACGGTCGCACCATCGGTCGTAAACCACGCCAATCCCGGAAGGCTTCCCGCAAAAGGTAATTCCTTTTGGAAACAAGTCGCCGGACTTCCCGCCACATCGACGGCTCTCCCATGCCCGCCTTAAATTGCGGGCATGATTAGGAAGCATCTCGACTCAGCGGCAGACGGCCAGCCGCTCCCGAAATTGGCCTACACGCGGCGCGAAGCCGCAGAGATCCTCAGTGTTTCGCCGGCGACACTGGACCGCCTCGTTGAACGTGGCCTTCTCCATCCGTCACGCGCCACGCGCCGTCCGCTCTTCTCCCGTGAGGAACTCGAAAGATTTCTTCGCGATACGACCGCTGCGATTTAGTCGCCATGCCCGCCAAGATTCCATCCCTGCGCCCTGAACCTCCGTGCTGCCCAATCGAAATCACCATGACAAAGCTACACGAACCATACTGGATAATCCCCGGACACGCCGGCTTGGAAATCTACGTTGCGGAACTAGGCCACATTGTTTTGAGGCAGCGTAATTTGGTCGGCAAAGACCTATCCATCTCCGTCCAGCAATGTGATGTGATGGTGTTGTGCGACCAGTTGGTCGCCGCCGCGGCTGAAGCCTCCCGTTTGGAAACGCTGATGCTGAGCAATCATTGTCGTCAGTCGTCGAATCCATGACCACCCTCCCCACCGTCATCGACCGGGCCCGCGCCTACCTCGCGGCAATGCCGGCCGCGATTGCCGGCCAGAACGGGCACGATCAGACCTTCGTTGCTGCCTGCGCCCTGGTGAATGGCTTTGCCCTGGAACCGGACACCGCCCAGGACTTGATGCGCGAATACAACAGCCGATGCGTTCCACCGTGGAGCGAGCGCGAGTTGATGCACAAGATCAACAGCGCGGTCCGCGCCGCCCACCGGAAACCGCGCGGTCATTTGCTCAGTAACGCCTCCGCTTTTCCCCCAGCCATGCTGCGCCCCGAAACCTCCACCGCCAGCGCTCCGGCGTCATCCAGTCACGTTGACCCCGCAATCGCCGCAGAAAGCTGGTTGCGCGGATTCCAAGCTAACGAGGTCGATGTCTGGGAGGCCAGCCCGATCCGTCCGCCTGCGGATTGGCGTCTGGATGCCGTCTGTCTGCTCGAATTCCTATTCCGCCCTGGAGAACTGGTCAACTTCGTCACCAACTACACCGTGGCGGCCCGGCCCGATGGAACCCCGAAGGCCAGCCCGCAAGGCACCGGCGAAACGGTTGAACGCAATACCCTGATCGTCCGCTGGCAACGCGCCATGGCGGAGTCCGCTGCCGGCGGCTGGCTGCGCATGAACCCGCTCGATGGCCACGGCTGCCAGGATGCGAACGTGGCCGCCTACCGTTTCGCGCTGATCGAGTGCGACGAAATCCCACGCACCCTGCAACTTTCATTGCTGGCCCGGCTGCCGTTGCCCATCGCCGCCATCCTCACCAGCGGTGGGCGCAGTCTGCACGCCTGGGTGAAGTTGGACGCGCCAGACCGCGATACCTACCGCGCCACCGGCGCGCGGATGCTGACATTGTTGGCCCGTTTCGGCGTGGACACCCGCAATAAGAATCCCTCGCGCCTGTCCCGGCTCCCAGGCACGCGCCGCGCCATCGGCGGCGAGGCCGACGGTCTGCAACGCCTCCTCTACCTGAATCCTCAACCCATCCAGAAACCTATATTAACATGAGCACCAAAACCCTAAACCTCGACAAACTGGAACACGAAGTCGCACCCGAAGGAACTACCGCCAGCACTGGCGACGACGAGCCGCTCGAACTGCCGACGGCGCCGCAGTGGCCCGCGCCGATGCATCCCGCCGCGCTCCACGGACTGGCTGGCAAAGTCGTCCGCGCGATCGAGCCGCACACGGAGTCCGACCCTGCTGCCCTGCTGGCCCTTTTCCTCGCCGCCTTCGGCAACATGGCCGACTCCAGCGCCCACTTCCTCGCCGAAGCCCGACCGCATCCGCTCCGGATCTGGCCCGTGCTCGTGGGCGAGACAGCCAAAGGTCGCAAGGGCTCCGCGTGGTCGAGCCTGCGTTACGTGCTCAATCTGGTTGACCCGGTTTGGTGCGCGAATTGCACGACCTCCGGCTTGTCATCTGGTGAAGGCTTGATCTGGCGGGTCCGCGACCCCATCGCCCGCACCAAGCGCGCCAAGGACGGCAGCACGGAGAATTACGTCGAGGATGCCGGCATCATGGATAAGCGCCTGTTCTGCATGGAGGAGGAGTTCTCCGCCGTGCTCAAAGTCGCGGCGCGGGACGGCAACACCCTGAGCGATTTGCTCCGCCGCGCGTGGGACCACGGCAACCTCGCCACCCTCACGAAGAACTCGCCCGCCCAGGCGACCGGCGCGCACATCACCGCCGCCGGCCATGTCACCAAGCCAGATTTGAGTAAGTACTTGTCCGAAACGGACAGCTTGAACGGCTTTGGCAATCGCTTCTTCTGGTGGGCTGTCCGGCGCTCGAAGCTCCTGCCCGAGGGCGGCGCGCTCGCCTCAGCCGATTTGAGTGGGTTGGTTCTCGCTCTACGCCGCGCACTCGATCATACCCGCACGGCGACGCTGTTCGTCCGTACACCAGAGGCGAAAGAATTCTGGCGCGAACTGTATCCCGTGCTCACCGCCGACCGCGCCGGCGTGCTCGGCGCGCTCACCAACCGCGCCGAGGCTTATGTAATGCGCCTGGCCGTCGCCTACGCAGCGCTCGATCTTGCCCGCGCCGTGCATGTGCCCCACCTTCGGGCGGCGCTGGCAGCGTGGGATTACTCTCTCCGCTCCGCTGCGTTCATCTTCGGAGAATCTCTCGGCGACCGCGTTGCCGACCGGATCCTTGACGAACTTCGGGCCGCAGGTTCGCGCGGTCTGACCCAGGACGCCATTCGGAACATTTTAAATCGAAACGTTCCCGCCCGCGCCTTGGCCGAGTCCCTCGCGTTGCTCGACCGACTCCACTTTGCCCGGCGCATTCCACAACCGCACGCAGGAAAGGGGCGGCCACCCGTGGTGTGGCAGGCTCTCCCCTACGCGGAAAACGCGGGAATTGAGCGGCGTGGGGTCGTTGGTCAATTTTCGGCGTTTCTCGCGTCAGGGTCTCCGGAGGAAACGACCGACGCAAAATCCGCTTTAGAGGTTTGCGGTGTCTGAGTCTATCCAATTCATTCCAGGCTCTTTTGCCTGGTTATTTCCCTCAACGAAACCCGTTCGGCAGCCCCCTCTTTTCTTTTGGGGGTCCAGTACGCCCTCACCTTTCCAACCCGCCGCATTGAAAATGTATGCCTGAAGCGCCTTGGTGGTATTTAAAAAAGCGAGTCAATCCCAGCGGCGTGCTGGGCCGCCCGCGCTCGCCCCTTCCGCTGAAAGAACGCCGCAAACTGGCGAGGGAGAAGTATCAGGCCAAGCTTGCCGCTCGGGACCTCTGCGTTTTGCGGCTGTCCATGACGATTGCCGACGTGGAACAACTGCGTGCCCGCGCCCATGCACTCCAGCTCAGTCCGGGTGATTTCGTGGCCAAACTGATGCACGACCAGCGCGGTACATAGAGCCTGTTTGAAAACTCGCCCGGTGAAGGCACCGGGCCTACAACAGGTACCTTTTTCAACGGTTCCATGTAGGCCGCGTGCCCTCACGCGGCGTGCGGCAGGAGTTTTCAAACAGGCACATAGCTATTAGAGTTTTCCAGGTGGGCATTTCGTAGCGAGCCGCCCGCAGCCGGCGTGTTACCTCTTGAATCTGCCTGGGTGCCCCCCTACGCTCGCCGCATGGAAGCTCCCAAGTCCCGCAGGACATCGCCATGATCTGGATCGCACCCTCGGAAAAAGACACCGACAACGCCGCGCTCGAAAAACGGCTCTGGGACAGCGCCGACCAGTTCCGCGCCAACTCCGGCCTCAAGGCCCAGGAATACTCCGGCCCGATCCTCGGTATCATCTTCCTGCGGTTCGCTGAAGTCCGCTTTGCCAAGCACCGCGCCATACTAGAATCTCCCTCGCCCCTCGGAGGGGAGAGGGCCGGGGTGAGGGGTGATGTGCCCACGCCCCGCGTGTCCCGCCGCGGTAGCCGTGTCGATGAACCCACCGCCTACCACGCCGAAGGCATCCTCTACCTCGCGCCCAATGCCCGATTCGATTTCCTGCTCAACCTCCCTGAGGCGCAGAACATCGGCGCGAAGGTCAACGACGCCATGCGCGACATCGAGAAGCACAACCCGCAGCTCGCCGGCGTCCTGCCCAAGACCTACAATCTCTTCACCAGCACCCTCCTCAAGGAACTGCTGAAGAAAGTCTCCGAGATACCCGCCACCGTGGACTACGACGCTTTCGGGCGCATCTACGAATACTTCCTCGGCGAGTTCGCCCGCACCGAGGGCCAGAAAGGCGGCGAGTTCTACACCCCTACCAGCATCGTCCGCCTCCTTACCGAAGTCATCGAGCCCTACCGCGGGCGCATCCTCGACCCCGCATGCGGCTCGGGCGGCATGTTCGTCTCGTCCGCCCGGTTCGTGGCCGAACATAAGGCTTCGCCACCCTCAACCCGGCCTGGCAGCCACCCTTCTCCCAGTGGGAGAAGGGACGGGGATGAGGGTCTCGCGGCTGAATACTCCGGCAATCCTGCCCGCGAGTTATCCATCCACGGCGTTGAGAAGACCGACGAGACCGGCCGTCTCGCGCGCATGAACCTCGCCGTGCATGGACTCGAAGGCGACATCCGTCACGGCGGCCAGGTCAACAGCTACTACGACGACCCGCACAAGGCGACCGGCCAGTTCGATTTCGTCCTTGCCAACCCGCCGTTCAACGTCAACGCCGTGGACAAGGAACGGTTGAAAGACATGGTCGGCCCGAGCCGCCGCTTCCCGTTTGGCCTGCCGCGCACCGACAACGCGAATTACCTCTGGATTCAACTCTTCCACTCCGCGCTCAAGGCCTCTGCCGGCCAGGCCACCGGGGGAAGAGCCGGGTTCGTCATGGCCAACTCCGCCTCCGACGCCCGCGCCTCCGAACAGGAAATCCGGCAGAGACTCATCGAAAGCCGCTCCGTGGACGTGATGGTCGCCGTCGGCCCGAACATGTTCTACACCGTCACGCTCCCTTGCACCCTTTGGTTCTTCGACAAATCCAAAACGGGTAGCAGCCGACGTGAGTCGGCTCAAACTTCCGGGAAAGGGAAAGAGCAGAGCGGACTCACGTCCGCTGCTACAGGTGGGTATGATCGTTCGGACACCGTCCTCTTCATTGATGCCCGCCACATTTACCGGCAGGTGGACCGCGCGCACCGCGAATGGACGCCCGCACAAATCGGTTTCCTCGCCAACCTCGTCCGCCTCTATCGCGGCGAAACCCCCGACTACACCCTCGGTGGCGACGAAGCACGCGCGAAGCTCCAAGAGATATTCCCCTCGCCCCGCAAACGGGGAGAGGGACAGGGCGAGGGGTGCGCTTACCGCGATGTTCCCGGGCTCTGCAAAGCAGCAACGGTGAAAGAAATCGAAGCGCAAGGCTGGTCACTCAACCCCGGTCGCTACGTGGGCGTCACGCCGGGCGAAGCCGTGAGCGATGAGGACTTCAAGGAACAACTCGAAACCCTGAACGAAGAACTCGAAACCTTGAACGCCCAGGCGCGAGAGTTGGAAACAACCATTGCCGGCAACGTCGCGGAAATCCTCGAAACATGAACGCCGATCAGCTACGACCCGACCCGCCCGCCAAAGGCCAGTTCCTTGTTTATCCGGCCGAAGACGGTCGCGTGAAAATCGAGGTGCGCCTTGAAAACGAGACGGTCTGGCTCACCCAGCAGCACATGGCCGACTTGTTTCAGACCACGCAGCAGAACATCAGCCTGCATCTGCAAAACATCTACGAAGAGGGCGAATTGCAGCGTGCGGCAACTCACAAGGAATACTTGTCAGTTCGCGAGGAAGGCAGCCGCAAGGTCAAACGTCCGCTGGATTTCTACAACCTCGACGCCATCATCTCCGTCGGTTACCGCGTCAAAAGCGCCGTGGCCACGCGCTTCCGCGTCTGGGCCACGCAGCAGCTCCGCGAGTTCATCGTCAAAGGCTTCGTCCTCGACGACGAACGCCTGAAAAATCCCGACCAGCCGTTCGATTACTTCGACGAATTGCTCCGGCGGATTCAGGACATCCGCACCTCCGAGCGGCGCTTCTACCAGAAGATCACCGACATCTACGCCACCAGCATTGATTACGACCCCACCCAGCCGGAGAGCATCGAATTTTTCCAGACCGTGCAGAACAAGATGCACTGGGCCATCACCGGCCATACGGCAGCGGAAATCATCCACGCCCGCGCCGACAGCCGCAAGCCGAACATGGGCCTGACGAACTGGCGCGGCGCGAAGGTCCGCAAGGAAGACGTCGCCATCGCCAAGAACTACCTGAACGAACCCGAACTCGCCGCCTTGAACAATCTCGTCGAACAATACCTCGTCTTTGCCGAAGGTCAGGCCATGCGGCGCGTGCCCATGCACATGAAGGACTGGATCACCAAGCTCCACGGCTTCCTCACCATCAACGACCGCGACATCCTCACCCACGCCGGCAAAATCTCGCACCAGATGGCCAAGGAACTGGCCGAGGCGGAATACGACAAGTTCAACTGCCAGCGCATCCAGCAGGCCGACGCGGCGGGCGGCGACTTTGAAAAAGCCATCAAACAACTGCCGCCCCCGCCCAAGCCGAAGAAAAAGGGAGGGAAGAAATGACGCGCAAAACCTTGAACGCCCAGGCCCGCGACCTCGAACAAACCATCGCCCGCCCCTTCCTCTCCTGCTGGGAGAGGACCGAGGTGAGGGTTCGGCCTGTGCCGAATGTGGCGGAGATTCTGGAGGCGTGACGATGGCCGCAACCGCACGAGGAATGCAGCTTGGTGATCTGATTCGCTTTGGGAACGGCAAAGCAATCAAGCCAGGCGGCGAAGGATGCTATCCAGTTTACGGCTCGAACGGAATCATCGGCGGCAGCGACGAGTTCCGCTATGAGAACGGAGTCATCATCGGACGGGTGGGCGCTTACTGCGGCTCGGTAGCTTACTGTCCAGACAAGTTCTGGGCATCGGATAATACGCTGGTCGCATTTCCTGCGTCGGAGCAGGCCGACACGAAGTTTCTGTTCTACCTACTCACCGATGCCAAGTTGAGCCGATATGCCGGCGGCGCAGCGCAACCGCTGGTGACGCAAACCGTCCTGAAACAAGTTGAAGTCAGCGTTCCCCCGCTGCCGGTGCAACGGCGGATAGCGGGCATCCTGTCGGCCTACGACGAGCTGATGGAGAACAGTCAGCGGCGCATCCGGATTTTGGAGGCGATGGCCCGCGCCCTCTACCGCGAGTGGTTCGTCCACTTCCGCTTCCCCGGCCACGAAAAACTCCCGCGCGTCGCCTCCCCCCTCGGCGACATCCCCAAAGGCTGGGAGGTGAAGAAGCTCGGCGACGTTCTCGAATTGAACTACGGCAAGGCGCTCAAGAAAGAAGACCGCCGCGAAGGTCCGTTTCCGGTCTATGGTTCAAGCGGCATGGTCGGTACGCACGACGCCAGCTTGGTCAAAGGCCCAGGCATCATCGTCGGTCGAAAGGGAAATGTCGGCAGCGTGTTCTGGTGCGACGATGACTTCTTCGTGATTGATACCGCCTACTTCGTCACATCGTCGCTGCCGCTGCGATTCCTGTTCTACGTGCTGCCGACGCTGAATTTCATCAACAGCGACGCCGCCGTGCCCGGCTTAAGCCGCAACCAAGCCTACGGTTTGGAGGTTCTTGTTCCGCCCGCCCCGTTGCTCGCAAAGTTCTGCGAGTTGGCCGACACGGTCGAGCAACAAGCCTCCACGCTCCAACGCCAAATCCAAAACCTCCGCCGGACGCGCGACCTGCTGCTGCCGCGTCTGCTGTCGGGGCAGGTCAACCTCAAGGAGAACTAACCAACCATCATGAGCACAGCGGTCGCGCCATCACCACCATCTGAGCCCCCGGCACGCGCCGCAGGTTCAGGTCCGGGTGATTTGAATCGATTCGCGGCATCAGGCAGATGAAATTTCAAAAGGTCAAAACTGTTGTTGAGACTGCTAAGACGTGGCGCTCGTCTCCGGCGCTCCGCTCTTACGAGTGGCAGTTTTGGCCGCGCTACTGGCATTTTCGCCGTGTCGCACAAAACTGGTTTTTCCACACTCGCAAGTGGAACTTCCAAGCGAAGTCCCTCATCCGTGGAACAGCCGAAAGCAGTTCTATCTTCACGCAGATTGTTAAAGGCATCTTCTGGCAGTTGGCCTTTGCAGTAATTGCAGTCGCGATTCTATATGCCGTTGAGGGTTTCGGGGAAATACATCATTGGCCGATCATCTCGCTCGAAATTAGCGCGGAAGCGCAGCTCAATTTTTTTGCAAGCCTCTTACAGGTCTCAGCTGGATTCCTGGCTCTTTATTTTACAGCGATTAGTGTGGTGACAAGCACCGGCTATGCGCGCGCACCTGGGCAAATTCGTTATCTTGTGATGCAGGAGCAAGTAGGGAGCCTGTATTTCAGAACTCTCGCCCAGTTCGTAGGCGTGGTTACAGTGATCCTGACAGCGATCTCCGTAAAGATCCATATCGGCATCCTGAATACATTTTTCGCGTCGGGTCTTTGCCTCTTCGCGGCTTATAGCTTCGTGGTGCTCGGAATCCGAACGTTTCAATACTTTGACCCGATTGCGCTCTCACCTCATGTAAATGGCCGAATCTTGAAAGCAGTTCACGCGGTGACGCCTGACGGGTATCAATGGCTCGATCCTTCATTTCAGCGCCACCACCAGCAAAACGCCCAAAACCTCTTAACCAGCTATGCGGATCTGGTGACAATTGCTGCTCAAAAGGATAATTTGACAACCAAAGGGCTAGTCGAATTAGCGACCGGCCTTTTGAACCTCACAAAAGTTTACGCTGTCGAAAAGCGCAAGATTCCAACTGCAAGTCTCTGGTTTAGGAAGCGACACAGGCACAAAGAGTGGCTTCTGACTTCCTACCATGAAGTCGAGATAGCTCTTGCGACCGGAACGATCCCGCAGCCGGAGAATGAACCGGACCCGCTCTGGTTTGAAGGTGAGATCGCGAGCATTCTCTCTCGCATCTGTAGCGAGGTCGCGGAGCGAGCGGATACGGCTGCTTTGGCGACTCTTACCTCTCGGTTGACCGATACGATGATGGTCTTGGGAAATGCTCTCGCGGTGGACGAAGCAGTGAAAATCTTCGACGCGGTCGCCCCCTCCTGTCGGAGGCAATGTAGCTTGAAGAGTAGCGAACTTGGCTCTGGCAACCATCCGGAACTGCGCGAATTGCTAGCACTCATCGAGGGATACTCATGTGCGCTCATCAACGCGGTGTTAGGGAAACGCTGATTTAATCCGCATGGATTTCTTTTGAACGAGGAGGCTGATTTTCTCGTCTGTGTTGCATGACCCACCAGACCAGTTTCACGCACGCCGAGTTTGCCGCCAAAAAGAAGACCACACGCCGCGAGAAGT
>JANXWY010000346.1 GCA_025350905.1 Verrucomicrobiota bacterium | reverse complement strand
ACTTCTCGCGGCGTGTGGTCTTCTTTTTGGCGGCAAACTCGGCGTGCGTGAAACTGGTCTGGTGGGTCATGCAACACAGACGAGAAAATCAGCCTCCTCGTTCAAAAGAAATCCATGCGGATTAAATCAGCGTTTCCCTAGTGATTAACTTGGGTTGGAAAAGCCCCAACCACCATCAAGTCTCGGGGGGCCCGCCCAGCCGAGCAGCCGCGTGAGCCTGCGGCATCGGCGGCGGCACGAGGGAAACCATGCCGTGGGCGATGGCAAAGCGGGTCAAGCCGGCGATGGAGTGGATGTCAAGTTTGAGCATGATGCGCTCGCGATAGGTCTGCACGGTATGCACTTCAAGATTAAGTTGGCGGGCAATTTCCTGGTTGTTTTCGCCTTCGGCGAGGCGGCTGAGGACTTCTCTTTCCCGATTCGACAAGCGCAGAAGTCCAACCCCTTCGCCGTTGCCCAGGACGACCTGGTTAAGCGCCACACGCGCCACGTCCATGGTGAAATATGTGGTCCCGGCATGCACCGTTTCAATAGCCTGGATAATTTCTTCCGCGGGGCATTCCTTTATCACAAACCCGCGCGCGCCGCATTGAATGGCGTGCAGGACGTGTTTTGAGTTTGAATAGATCGACAGAATCAGGACTTTCACTTGAGGCATTTCGCGAGCTAGCAAATCGGTCACCGCCAAACCGTTCATCTGCGGCATGTCAATGTCCATCAACACTACATCCGGGCTTAACTTTCGAACCAGCGACAAGGCTTCGCGCCCATCGCCCGCCTCGCCAACAACTTGAATTTTTTCGCGGCGGGCGAGACACATGCGGATGCCATGCCGCACAATCGGATGATCATCCACGATCAAGAGTCGGATTGGATCGTCCATGGCGTCGTCAAAGGACTGAGACAAACCCACTTTGCGTTAAGGTCGCGGGGGATAATCATTCCGGGAAGGTCGCAATTTGCGCGTGGTGACCTGACAAGGCAAAGGCAAGCGTTGGACGTAACCTGCGATAAGCGCCGCCCCGAACCATAGGATCGTAGCCGTGGCCATCAGCCAGAACCGAAAGGTTACTAGGTTCAGTGATTGCGGCCCGACGCCATCTGTGATTTGCATGGGGAACTCATACGCCAAAGGACTGACTGGAACAACAAGGGCACACCAGTTTCTTGTGTCCGGTGAAGCCGGGGAACGGCCCCCCGGGAAATCCCCCGGGGCATTGGGTATCACCAGCCGCTCAGGAACAAAAAACCCCGTTCTGACATAGTCAGAACGGGGAAACAGAAACGGGGACTGGAAACTTAGGCTGGCACTTCGCGTTGCACCCACGCCGTGGCGTATTGCGTCAATTCGGAAGCGCCCTTGAGATTGAGTTTCCGTTTGATCTGCTCCCGGTAATACTCAACCGTTTTGACGCTGAGGTGCAATTCGCCGGCGATCTCCTTGGTTTTTTTCCATTGGCCGATAAGATGAAACACCTCTACCTCGCGATCACTCAAAGATTTGACAGGTGATTCCTGTACGTCTGTCTGGCCGCCACGAACCTGGTTTTGCAACATCTTCCCGGCGAGCGCGTCACTGACATAAACACTGCCAACGAGGACGCGCCGGATGGCGGTAGGAATTCGTTCCAGCGCTTCCTGCTTCATCAAATATCCGAGCGCGCCGGCGCGAAACGCGATTTCCGCGTAAATCGTTTCGTCATGAATGCTGACCACGAGGATCGGTAACCCGGGGAATTGGGCCTTGATGTTGCGCATCAATTCCAAACCGCTGCTATCCTTGAGCGAGAGGTCGGTAACGACCAAGTCCGGCTTGAGTTTGCTTATCAGATCCAGCGCCTTGGCCGCCGACTCCGCTTCGCCGCACACCACCAGATCGCTCTGGCGATTGATAAGCTGTGAAATTCCGAACCGCACCACGGCGTGGTCGTCCACCAACAGAATTCTTCGCCGGCAGTCTTTGATGTCGGTGTCTTTGGTTTGCATTAATATAGTATCGGAAATTATCTTCTGCTCTTTCGCTTCGCAGCCCCATTATCGCAAGTTGGAAGCCAAACCTCGTATTCTCCGAAAACCAGCAACGTTGCAGCCGTTCGCGATTTCCAGGTTGTCCAGCGTCGGGACAATTCCGGTGGGAGAACAAGACAAGCCGGACCCGCGCAACAAGCCGGATCAGGAGCAAAATCGGTGCACGACGCATCCGCGCCGTGGTCCTTCCGTTTCGTGGCAACGGCACATTTAAGGATGAAACTGAAGCCCTGGTCCGCCTCGGGCCGCCACGGGGGCCCGCAGCCGGATCGCAATTCCAACCCTGCTATAATTGGTCACTCCCTTGACTCGTCAGTGTCTGTCACTAAACTCCGGCGATGAATTGGCAACCCTGCGCCCCCCGCTGATGAAAAGACCTTCCCTCCTGATCATCTGGCTGACGGTGTTCATCGATCTCATCGGCTTTGGCATCGTCGTGCCGCTCGTGCCCGTTTACAGCCGCCACTTTGGCGCCGATGGATTTCTCATCGGTGTCATTATCGCCTCCTTTTCGGCCATGCAATTCGTCTTTGCGCCAATTTGGGGTCGCCTTTCTGACCGCATCGGTCGCCGTCCCGTATTGCTCATGAGCACCGCCGGAGCGGCCCTCTCGTACGTCCTGTTCGCCTACAGCGCCGGCATCGCCGACCACGCCACCGCGATCTGGATGATGATTCTCGCCCGCTCCTTCGCCGGCGTCTGCGGCGGCAACATCACCGTCGCCCAAGCCTACATTGCTGACATCACCCCGCCGGATCAGCGCTCCAAAAAAATGGGCCTCATCGGCATGGCCTTCGGCTTGGGATTTATTTTTGGCCCCGCCATCGGGGGCATCAGTCTCAAACACCTTGGGGCCAGCGGCCCCGGCTGGATTGCCGCGATTCTTTGTGCGGCGAATTTCATCCTCGCCCTTTTCGTCCTTGTGGAGAGTCACAAACCTACTTCCGAGCAGGCCGCCCCCCGACCGCATTTGAAACAATGGGTCCACACCCTCGGCCAGCCAAGAATCGGCACGCTTGTCTACGTTTTCTTTCTCGCCACCTTTTGTTTTAGTTGTTTCGAAGCCACCCTTGCACTGCTCGTCTGCGACCATTTCCACCTCGACATTCAAAACGACACCACCACCGCCACCACCGCCACTTACCTCTTCGTCTTTTGCGGTGTCATTGGCGCCTTGGTGCAAGGCGGCATGATCGGCCGCATCGTGAAGAAAATGGGGGAACCGAAAGTAATCGCCTTAAGCCTTACCCTGACGGCAATAAGCATGGCCGTCCTCCCGTTTATCAAAGTCGGCAGCCCTATGCCGCTCACGTGGCGAGTTTTGACTCAGCCCGAAGGGCTGCCATGGGTGATGATGCTCGCCGCGCTGGCGGTGCTCTCGATCGGGGCCAGCCTCACGCGCCCGCCGTTATTTGGCTTGCTCTCCAACCTCACTTCGCCCGGCGAACAAGGCGCCACGCTCGGCGTCGCACAAGCTGCCGGCAGCCTCGCGCGCATCCTCGGTCCTATCTTTGCCACGACCACGCTGCATTATTCCCCGATCCTGCCCTACCTGACTTGCACCGTCGTCTTGTCCCTAGCCGCCTTCATCTCGGTTCGGAGATTGTGCCGGGCAGCCTGATACGCGGACACCCTTGCCGGCGAGACCGATTTCAATTCGACCGCAACCTTCCTGCGGACGTCGGCGTTGGAGCATTTGAACCCGCGGCCTTTTCCTTTCGGAAATCGCGCTATTCCTTCTTGCGACTATAAGTCACGAGATAGAGCTTCGTACCCGCAAGGCTCTTGAACTCAATGGGGCGTTTCGCACCGGAAAGGTCGTAACAAATGCGGAGCGTGTCCCCCTTGAGTTCGTAGATCGCGGGGAAAATCTTGCCGCGGTTCGGTCCTTCCGTACCGGTAATGGTCATGCCCTTGGGCTTGCTGGTGGAATCGATCGTGTAGGTTCCCTGGTCCGGGTTGCCTCCAACATAAACTTCATATTTACCATGGTCCAGTTTAAGACTGATGGTCTTCAAGATCGCGTCCGGCATGGGTTGGCCGGCCAACTCAGCTTTGGCCGGAATCCAATTTCCCTGAAGTGTTTTGGCGTCAGGATCGGGCGAACTGGCAGCGAAGGCATTCAGGGAAGCGCCAACCGCGAGGAAAATACAAAGTAAGTATTTCATAAGGTCGAGAGCTGTTAAGGTATTTCAATTTCGAGATGCACGTAAACGCTAATCCGCTCAGTGCATCGCGCCAGCGCCGGTTTCGAAATTGGGTTAGACCGTTGGACCAGCATGACCGTCGTTCAGCATTTCGGCGTTTTGCGCTTCTTCCCGATGACGCCGCGTTGCTGCATTTTTTGGATATAATCCGGGGCAAATGGTACCTAACACGAGTTGTTGCCCAAATTCGCCGTGACCAGGCCGATCTTTGTTCCGGTCTGCCAGGCAGTTTCTGTCAGATTCCTTACGTAAATGCCCGCTGCGCTGACAATTCCTGGCCGGTTCGGGCCACAAACTCCAAAGCCTTGGCCGCAAGGCAAGCCGCCGCCTTTGAAACGAATGCGGCATAAATGCGGGACAGCCGGCAATCCCACCACAACGCGAACACACTTCAGGAACGGATGATATTTTAACCACCGCCCGTAGAATCGCGACAACCGGCCTTCCTGTGGTCGCCCGAGACCGTCGCGCGCTTTAGCTGCACTTCTCCCCGCTAGTGCCCATGCGGTCCGAAACGCCAATGATAGCCGCGGGGCCGTTTGCTCGTACATCCCGCCACAGCGAACAGCATCAACGCGAGCAGAATAAACGCGCAAATTTTCTTCACGCCCGCAGCTTAATCAATATTCTCGCTGCGGCAATAGAGTATCGCCAGGCAGCAATTCCACGGTTATGATGGAAACATGCAGCTTTCGGCCTGGCGGAGCGCAAGCGATCTTCACCCCGACGGTTAAGCCCGCCGCCGAGGCAAGGTGGCCTTCTGACCTACAAAACGAAAAAATAAGAACAAGCGCAATTTTGCGCAAACTTGGCAAAAGCGAAGAATTGAACCTAAACTCTGAGCGCCCCCCGGGCCTTATGACAAGAAGCCAAACGGTTGGGGTTCGACAGCGCCGCCCATTTCCAGGTGGGTTGGCGGTGGCGCCCGGCCCCAACGCCCCCACACGTCGCCACAAGTTATTTTGACGATTCCACAATTTTCTGCGTCTATATGTCTTTGACGCTATGGCAAACAATGAAAAATCAGGTGGCATGAAGTGGTTGATCCTCTTCCTCGTGCTGGGCGGCGCGGTGGGCGGCGGGATTTGGTACAATCGGCACAAGGCCGTCGTTGCGCCGGAATTTCAGACCGTGAAGGTCGGGCGCGGTGACTTGACGCAAGCCGTTACGGCCACGGGCCAGTTGGCGCCGGTGCTAAACGTTCAGGTCGGCAGCCAGATTTCGGGCATCATTCAGAAACTGAACGCGGACTTCAATACCCAGGTGAAGGCCGGGCAAGTCGTCGCGCAGTTGGACGCCGCCTCATATCAGGCAACCGTGAGTTCCGCCGAGGGCGACCTGGCCAATGCCAACGCCGGTTTGGAACTCGCCCAGATCAACGCCCGCCGCGCGGCCGAACTCATCCAGGACAAATTGATCTCCCAGTCCGAGTTCGATCAAGCCAACGCCAGCCTGCACCAGGCCGAGGCGCAAGTGAAAATCCGCACCGCCGCCCTCGAACGCGCCCGAGTGGACTTCGCGCGCTGCACGATTTATTCGCCCGTGGATGGCATCGTGATTTCCCGGAACGTGGACGTGGGCCAGACGGTCGCCGCCAGCATGAGCGCGCCGACCTTGTTCGTCATTGCCAATGATCTCGCCAAGATGCAGATCGACGCCAACGTCGCGGAGGCTGACGTGGGCGGTGTGGAAGTCGGGCAGGACGTGGAGTTCACCGTGGACGCGTTTCCGTATCGCACGTTTCACGGCAAGGTGATCCAGGTGCGCAACTCGCCGCTCACCGTGCAGAATGTCGTCACGTACGACACCGTGATCGAAGTGGCGAACGAGGATTTGAAACTGAAACCGGGGATGACGGCCAATGTTTCCATCATTGTCGCGCGGCGGGAAAATGTTTTGAAGGTGTCGAACGGCGTGCTTCGCTTTCGCCCGCCGGAAGGAGTCGCCGGTGTATCGCGCACGAGCACGAATGCGCCGACCGCGGTCATGGCGGCCGCGTCAAGTCCCGCCGAGGGCAACAATCCCGGCGGCCGACCGGGCGGCGGTGGTCCCGGCGGTCCCGGCGGCGGCGAGCGGCGACGCGGGCCGGGCGGAGGTGGCGGAGGTGGCGGCGGCGGCAATCGTCCGCGCGGCGAAGGGCGGACCAGCCGGACACTATACGTACTGACGTCCGCCACGACGAACGTGACCACCAGCGTCAACGCGGAATTGAAACCTATTCAAGTCAAGCTGGGCATTACCGACAGTGTGATGACGGAAGTCATCGAAGGGCTGACCGAGGGCGACGCCGTGGTCCTCAGCATGACCAGCACGACCAACAGTGCGCCGGCAAATAATCCGAGCAATCCGTTCGGCGGCGGCGGATTCCCGCGCCGCTAAAATTTTGCGCATGAACCGCGTCATCCAACTTGAAGCCGTCCAGAAAACCTACCACACGGGCGAGGTGGATGTGCGCGCGGTGCGCGGAGTCTCGCTGACCATTGAGGCGGGCGAATTCGTCGCCATCATGGGGGCGAGCGGTTCGGGCAAATCCACCTTGATGAACATCATTGGCTGCCTGGACCGGGCCACGGCGGGGCGGTTTCTGCTCGATAACGTGGACGTCTCCGGTTTGAACCGTGACGAACTGGCCGATATCCGCAATCAGAAAATCGGTTTCATTTTTCAAGGCTTCAACCTGCTGGCGCGCACGGCGGCGGTGGAGAATGTCGAACTGCCGATGCTTTACCGCCGCAGCAATCTCAGTGGGCGAGAGCGGCACAATCGGGCGTTGCAAGCGCTGGATACTGTTGGGCTCGGCGAGCGGGCGGGGCACTTTCCCAGTCAGCTTTCCGGCGGTCAGCAGCAGCGGGTGGCCATCGCGCGCGCGCTGGTGAATCAGCCGGCGCTCTTGCTGGCGGATGAACCGACCGGGAATCTGGACACCCAAACGAGCATCGAAATCATGGGCGTCTTCCAAAAACTCAACGACGCCGGCATCACCATCATCATGGTCACGCACGAACTCGACATCGCCTCCTACACCAAGCGCACGATTGTGCTCCGGGACGGCCTGGTGGTGGGTGACACGCCGGTGACCAACCGGTTGAATGCGGAAAAGGAATTCAGCCGGTTAAAAGCCGAACAGAAAGCGGTTCAACTCGCGTGAGAGTCTTTGCCACCATTCGGCTCGCGCTCCGGGCATTGCGGCGCAATAAACTGCGCACCGTGTTGACGATGCTCGGCATTATCATCGGCGTCGGGTCGGTGATCACCGCGGTGAGCATCACCACCGGCGCGCGCGTCCAGGTGGAGGAAAAAGTGGCCAGCCTCGGCCAGAATGTCATCACCATCTTTTCCGGTAACTTCACCACCGGTGGCGCCCGCGGCGGTTGGGGCGGCGCCCCGACGCTCACCATCGAAGATGCCGAGGCCCTCAAGAATACCGTCGCGGATGTGGTCGCCGTCAGTCCGGAAGTGCGGGACCGCAACCAGGTCCTTGCCAACGGACTTAACTGGAACACCCAGGTGCTGGGCGAAGGTCCGGATTTCCCGCAGATTCGCAGTTGGAAAATGGCGGACGGCTCCATGTTCAGCGAACAGGACGTGCGGAGTATTGCGAAGATCGCCGTGATCGGCAAAACCGTCGTGGACCAACTGTTCCCGAACGAAAGCCCGGTCGGCGAAACGATCCGGATTCGCAACATTCCCTTTCGGATTGTCGGGGTGCTTGAATCCAAGGGCTTCAACTTGTTTGGACAGGATCAGGATGACGTGGTGATCGTTCCCTACACCAGCCACATGCGGCGGGTGTCGCGGCGCACCTTCATCAATTCCATCCTCGTCCAGGCGACCAGCGCGGACGTCATCACCAAGGTGCAGGCCGACATCAGCAGTGCGCTCATGCAACGCCGCAAAACCCGCGAGCCGGATTTTACCGTCCGCACGCAATTGGAACTCGCCCAGACCGCCACCGCCACCGCAAAAATCATGTCCGTGCTGCTCGCCGCGATCGCCAGCGTCTCGCTCATTGTGGGCGGCATCGGGATCATGAACATCATGCTCGTCAGCGTGACCGAGCGGACGCGCGAGATCGGCATCCGCATGGCGGTGGGGGCCCGGGGCAACGATATTCTCATTCAGTTCCTCGTCGAAGCCGTGACGTTGAGCGCCCTGGGTGGGATTATTGGCATCGGACTGGGTTTCGGGGCCTCCCGCATCGTCGCCTCTGCGACCGGCTGGCCAACGCTCACGCCGATCTGGTGGGTGGTGGTGGCTTCGATATCGAGTGCCCTCGTCGGCGTGGTGAGTGGATTTTATCCCGCGTGGAAAGCCTCGAAGCTGGATCCGATCGACGCGTTGCGGTACGAGTGAAATGAAACGCCAGGCTCTGCCCGTCGAGCGCCATCAACCACCCGCCCGCGCCCGCCGGCTGGATTGATGATGGCCGAAATTCTTCCCACCCACACCGCGTCGCTGTTCAACGACGCGGTACGGCGCGCGGCGGAGTGGTTGCGCGCGGGCGAAGTGGTGGCCCTGCCGACCGAGACCGTCTATGGCCTCGCGGCCAACGCCCTGGAGGCAAAGGCCGTCGCCAAAATTTTTGCGCTCAAAGGCCGGCCCGCGCACAACCCCATCATCGTCCATGTGGCGAGCCTCGCAATGGCCCGGCAGTGTGTCACCGACTGGCCCGCGGCGGCGGGACAACTGGCGAAGAGTTTCTGGCCCGGCCCGCTCACCCTGGTGCTTCCGAAGTCGCCCGCCATTCCCGCGCCCGTCACGGCGGGCGGAGCGACCGTGGGCGTGCGCTGGCCAAGTCATCCTTTCATTCAAGCCGTGATTCGTGAATGCGGCTTCCCGCTCGCGGCCCCCAGCGCGAATTTGTCGAACCAGATTTCGCCGACGAACGCCAGCCATGTCCAAAAAAGTCTCGGCCGCAACCTCGCGCTGATTGTGGATGGCGGACAATCGCAGGTGGGAATTGAGTCCACGGTGATTGATCTCACGACCACGCCGCCACGGGTTCTGCGCCCCGGAATGATTCACGCCGAATCGCTCACGGCGGTCATCGGTGACCTCGCAACTTCGATCGCCAACCACCCGCTTTCCCCGCTGCGCAGCCCCGGTTTGTTGCAGAAGCATTATGCGCCCAAAGCGAAGCTGGTGATCCTAAATTGGGCCAGCGATGCGGACTTGCGCGCGCAGTTGGAAAAACGAGGATGGAAACTCGCAAATTCCCATGTCATCACCCACACCCACATTCCCGCCGGCGCGGACTGGGGCGGCGTGGGGGTGATTCCGCACGATGCGGAGGCATTTGCCCGGGCGCTTTATGGCGAGCTCCATCGCTGCGACGAAGCGGGCGCGGCCGGGATTGTGATCGAAGCGTTGCCAGATACGATTGAATGGCGCGCCATCGCGGATCGTCTGAACCGGGCGGCGAGTTGACGAACGTCCCCCGTTCCTCCAAGCTTTGCGCTCAATGAAACTCATAGAATTTATAGCGGCTTTCGCCGGGGCTGCGATCACGCTGGGCGCCCGGGCGGAAGCGCCGCAGACGCGGGCGCTGTCCTTGGAGGATTGCATTCAAATTGCGGTGCAGCACAACCTCGACGTGCAGATCATTCGGACCTCTCCCGAGCTTGCCCAATTCACTTTATCCGGGACTTATGGCAGCTACGATCCGCTGTTCCGGCTTTCGGGGGCGCATACTTACAATCTGGCGCCCGGAGGTTTCGATCAACAGGGCCGCGTATTCGAAGGAACGGAGAGCAAAATCAACAGCTTCGGAAGCGGGATCAGCGGGCTGCTGCCGTGGGGTTTAAACTACGATCTCGGCTTAACGATGGCCGACCGCTTCGGCACGTTGCCTGGCAGCGGCACCAACGCCAGCCGAATCCCCTTCGAGACGACCTCCGGCGAAGCCGGGGCGTTGACGTTGCGCCAGCCGTTGTTGAAGAATTTCTGGATTGATTCCACGCGGCTGCAAATTTACCTGAATAAGCAGAATGTAAAGATCTCCGAGCTCGACGTGCGGTTGCAGATCATCAACACCGTCACAGATGTGGAGGCGGCGTACTTTGACCTGATTCACGCCCAGGAAAGCGTCAAAGTGCAACAGCAGGCAATGGAACTGGCCGAGCGGCTGGTGGCGGAAAACCGGCGGCGGGTGGAAGTGGGCGCCCTGGCTCCGCTCGACTCGAAGCAGGCGGAATCCCAGGCGGCCTCCAGCCGGGCGGACTTGCTGGCCGCCCAAAGTGCCCGCGGGACGCTGGAGCGCGTCTTGAAGAACCTGTTGAGCGACAATTACAGCGAATGGGCAAACGTGATCGTTCAGCCCACGGACGCGCTACTGGCGGTCCCCCAACAGTTCAGCCTGCAGGAAAGCTGGCGCAGGGGATTAGAGCAACGACCCGATTTATTGCAGGCTCGTTTGAATCTGGAAAAGCAGGGCTACGTCGTCAAGTACCAGAAGAATCAGTTGTATCCCCAGCTGGATCTGGTCGGCTCCTACGGCTACGCGGCGTCTTCGGCGGAATTCAGCGGGGCGTTTAGCCAGATCAGCAGTGCCGACAATCCGTTCTATTCCGTCGGCGCGCAGTTGACGTTTCCCCTAGGCAACATTGGCGCCCGGAACAGCTACAAATCGGCCAAACTGACCAAGGAACAGATTGGATTGCAATTGAAACAGCTCCAGCAAGCGACGTTGATCAAGATCGAAAATGCCATGGCGGTGGCAGAAACGAGCCTCCAGCGCGTCACGGCCACTCGGGAAGCCCGGCTCTACTCCGAATCCGCACTCGAAGCCGAGCAGACCAAACTGGAGAAAGGCAAGAGTACCACCTTCGTCGTGCTGCAATTGCAGAAAGACCTGACCTCGGCGCGCTCGGCCGAAATTCGCGCCTTGGCCGACTACAACATCGCCCTCGCCCGTCTCGCCCAAAATGAAGGCAGTACCCTCGACCGCCGGCACATGACGATGCACGTAACCAAGTAAACCAGCGGCGTGGCGTCCGGCAGTCGCTCTGACTTGGAGGACGGTCAGTCGCCCTCAAATGGCGACACCAGCGCCAATGATGTGAGAATCAGCCCAAACACGAATTTGGGCGGCGAGGCCAGACCGCATCGGCGACAGAACTTTCGCGCCGGCGATCGACTTCGAGCATCCAACCCTCGCCCTGCGGCCTAAAAGCGGGATCGCGCTTCGCTTGCCCCCGCGGTCCAAAAGCTGCCGCCCCCGTTTTGCACGCTCCGCTACTCCGGTTTGGCCAGTAGCCAGCCCACGTCACCTACAAAATCCCGCGCCATCTCGGAGGCATCGGTGGTTTTAAGCGGCCGATATTTTCCGGTGGCTTCGGCCAGCGTAAGGTTTGCGGCATTACGGGCGACGGCTTTGGCTTCGTAGAGGCGATCTTTGCGATTCACTACCAGCTCGCTCGTGACGAGAACCTCCTCGCCGGGGGCCAGCGGTTTGAGAAACCGCACGGTCAATTCAGCACAGTAGGCGAATTTCCGGGTAGGCACCGCGCAGGCCCAAACCATGATCTCGTCCAGCACCGTCGCGATCAGTCCCCCATGCACGACGCCTTTGAATCCGATGTGTTCCGTGCGGGGCACGAAGCGGGTCTGCACCAAATGCCCGTCGGTTTCAAAGCGCAAGCGCAGTCCGAACGGATTGGATTCGCCGCAGACGAAACAGGAATGAGTGTGCGGCAGCGCCTTCATGAGCGGTGATCGCGCCGGGACTACTTCGGCGACTGCACGCCAATTTTTTTCAGGAAGGGCTCAATGGAACGCGGTCGGCCCAGGAATTTTTCGATCGATTCGTTCACATCTCGCGAATTGCCCACGGCATAAATCTCGTCCCGCAACCGCCGGCCGGCCTGCACGTCAAGAAATCCGTCGGGGGCATTTTGGAACACGGTCGCCATGTCCGCCGCGATGGCGTCCGCCCACGCATAACCGTAATAGCCCGCGTCGTAACCAACAAAATGCCCCAGATACGCAATCAACGCGCTGCCCTCGGGCACCGGCAGAAAGGTCTCACTCAGCGTTTTGTTCGACAGCGGGAGGGCATCATTAAGGTTGGCCTCGGTGATCTCCGTATGCAGCATAAGGTCCATCAGGCCAAACGAAAGCTGGCGGCGATAATGATTCCCATAGATGGCGTATTTGGACGCCTTGAGCTGGCCGAGAATCTCCGGCGGGATTTTCCTGCTCGGATCGCGATAGTCCGCGGCAAAACTGTCGAGCACGCCTTTGTCCCAAACCCAAGCCTCCAGCATTTGCGACGGCGCTTCCACGAAATCCCCCGGCACGCTCGAACCGGCGAAGCGCGCAAACTTTGCACGCGTGAGCACCCCGTGCATCGCATGGCCAAATTCGTGAAACAGGGTCTCCACGTCCTGATGGGTGAGGAGCGACGGCTTGTCCGCGCTCGGCGGCGGGAAGTTGCAAACCAGGGCGCACACGGGCCGCTGATAATTCCCATCCGCCAGCCGCTTGCCGTCGATGATCGGGAACACGGCAAAGTGATTGAACTTCCCTTCCCGTGGGAACAGATCAAGGTAGAAAAATCCCAGGGGTTCGCCACTTTGGGCATCGCTCACCGCCCACAGTTGCAGGTCGCCAACCCATTTATAAGGCGCGGCCACGCGCTCGAACTTCAGCCCGAAGATCCGCTGATAAATCGCGAACATGCCGTCGAGCACCCGTTGCATCGGGAAGTAAACGCGCAAGTGTTCCGCGTCTACGGTGTATTTTTGTTTCTTCAGCTGGTCCGCATAGTACCGCCAATCCCACAGATAAATCTGCGCGTTGGCGTCGCCGGTCTCCGCCGTCTTGAGCTGACGAAACTCAGCCAGTTCGGCCTCGAACTTCGGCTGCAAACCGTCCCGGAGCTTTTGTTCAAACTCCAGCGCCGTGATCCCGTTCTTCGCCATCTTCACTTCAATCTGGTAGTCGGCCCAATTTTTATAACCGAGCCGCTTCGCGATTTGTTCGCGCAGCAGCAGCAATTTTTGCACGAGCGGCACGTTCTCCTTCAGCGCCAGGCTATGTTGCTCCGTCAGGACCCGCTTCCGGACGTCCTCGCGTTTCGCGTGCTCCATGATCGCGAGATATTGCCAGGTCACGTTGATGTGGACGGTGTATTCGTCGTCGCCGGTCTTGACGCCCTTGGCCCCCAGCAGGCTGTCGGAGACGCCTTCGAGTTCCGCCTTCGTAAACTTGAGGGGTCGCTGCGTTTTGGCGATGTTGCTCTGAAAATCCGTGCCCACGTCCGCCAGTTCCTTGCGCAACCGCTCCACTTCGTCGCGTTCGGCCTTCGGCAACGCCAGACCGGCGCGGCGATAATCGCGCATCGTTTCCGCCAGCAGCTTGGCATCTTCACCGGCGAGCATGGGGTTCGTATCCGCGTAGGCCTTGACTGCGCGGTAAACGTCCTCCCGATAATCGAGGCCCACCGCCCATTCCTGTAATTTCTTGATCGCTTCCGTGGCGGCATCCCGCATGGGTTCGCCGAGGCTGGTTTCCTTGATTAAACCGATCCGATTCATCGTGCAGCCGACCTGATGCCCAAGCCGGTCCAGCGCGCCGAGCGTGTTGTCAAAATTCACCTGGCTCGCGGACAGCTGGCCGACGGCGTCGAGCAGCGCATTGCCTTCGGCAATGGTTTTATCCGCGGTGGTCTTGAGGGCCGCCGGCGTGGTTTCAAATTCCGGCAAGCGCAGGACGTTCTTAAATTTAGTCCCGGTGCGTTGAAGCTCGGCGAGCGAAGGCTGGTGCGCCGGAGATTTGACCGCCGGAGTCGAGCAGGAAATGGCCAGAGCAGTCAGGGCCAAAATAACAATTGATCGCTTGTACATGGCGCGCAAGCTAACGACGAGGCGACCCGGCTTCAAGTGGATTTGCCGCCGGTTTTTCGTCCGGGCAGCTGGCCGGGTGGCCGCTGGGTCGCCCGCGTACCAACTGCCACGCCCCGCCGCAACCAAGCCTCCGGAGGGCGGCCCAGCTGAATTTCCCGGGCCACCCCGGCCAGCAGCGCGTCCCCGGCGCCGACCGTGTTGCGGGGCTTGACGCGCCCCGGCGCCGCGAAGCTTTGATAACCTTCCGTCACGTTGACCAGCAGACTACGACGGCTCCCGCGCGAAACCAAAACCCAGCCCCGCGTTTCGCCAGACAACGCCCGGGCGGCAGTGATGATGGCCGCTTCGGTGCGGAGCGGTTTTCCCCACCACTGGGCGAGCTCGTGATCGTTCGGCTTGACCAGAAACGGTCGGGCTGTAATCGCCGCCGCGAGAACCGGTCCGTCGCAATCGAGCAGCGTGTTCACGCCGCAACGGTGCGCGAGCCGGATGAGTTGGGCATACGCCGTGATCGGCACGCCGCGCGGGAGACTGCCGGAAAGAATGAGCAACCCCGCACCTCTTCCAATGGGGAGAGGGTGGCCGGTGGCCGGTTGCGGAGATTTTGTCCGGGCGCGGGGGTTGGTTTGCAACCGTCCCAGATTTCGCTCGACGCTGGCCGCAACCGCCCTCCATTCCAACCGCGAAAGTTTCGGGCCCCACGGATTGAAACGCATCTGGCGCCCGCCCTGCGTCGTGAGGATCACATTTACGCGCGTCGGTTCCCGCAGCCGGATGATGCGGGCGGGAAGCTTTTCGGCGCGCAAATAGCCGCCCAATTCCCGACCGGTTTGGCCGCCCAGCGGCAGCAGCAGTTGCGGCTGGCCCCCCAGTTGTTTCAACCAGCGGGCCACATTGATGCCCTTGCCTCCGGCCCAACGACGTTCGGAATGGACATTGTTCTTCTCCTCCCACAGCACGTCGTCCACGCGCCACTCGGCGTCAATGGAGGGATTGAGCGCGAGGATGAGCGCGGTCATTCAAGGCAGCAACAACAGCCGGTAGTACCGGGGGCTGCCCAGACCGCCCGTTTGCGAGCCGTCGTCAAGGAACTGAAACTGGCCGGTCGCTGAGGTAACAATATTGGTGAAACTGGTCCAAGCGGGCGGGACGAGAGTGGGCGTCCACTGAACGTTGTAGGTGGCGGTGAGGGGGCCGTTCCAACCCAGCAGTACGCCACCCGGGGTCACGGTGATCGTGCGGATGACCGGCGGCGTTACGAAGGTGCTCAACGCCAGACCTTCGCTCACGCGAAAGAAATGGAACGGCGACGGCAACGGCAGGCACCAGGTGGTGGTGAAATCCACCGCCGTGAGAGTGGGCGACAGCGTCGTCCAGTTCGTCACGCTCAAGTCGGGTTTGCCTTCCACGAAATAGTGCACCCCGGGGATGGAAGTCCAAGTAAAACAAAGTTGGTTGCTCACCACGGAGTAACTGATAATGACCAGATTGGTGACCTCGGAAGCGTTCCACTCGGTGGCTTTGATCGAGTAGGTGACCGGCACGCCGGCCAGGTTGACCGCCGAGAGGAACCAGTCGCCCGGGGTCAGGGCCACGGGCGCGGAGTTGGTGAGCACCACAATCAATTCGTCGTTGGTGAGCACGTTCGCGCTGAGATAGTCATAGGTTGTCAGACTGGGCAACGGCAGGCCCTTGCTCGCTACCAGCGTGACGTTATCGCTCGGGCCGTTGATCTCAAACTGTGCGCGCACGGCGCTGGGCGTGACCACGTACCGGTAATAATCCGTCGCGTTGCCCGCGCTGGAGTTGGTGTTGGCGTAGGCGATGCCGTTGGTCAGTGTGATGATATTGGGAAATTGATTTGTTAATTCGGTCGCCACGATGCTGTACGTCCCCGGGACCGGGTCGGCATTGTATACGCCGAGATACCAGCGACCCGGGCTGAGCGCTACCGGGGCCGAGTTGGTGAACACGATTATGGCTTCGGGGAGAGTGCCCGAATTGAAACTGCCGTAATCATAGCTTGTAAGCGTGGGGAGCGGGGCGCCGCGACGGGCGACCAGATTCGCATCGCCGCTCAGGCCCAGCAGCTCGAACGAAACCGCCGTGGCGCTCGGTGTAACGTCGTAATAGAAATAACGTGGCCCCGGGCCGGCGGCGAGGGTGCTGGTCACCGGCACGCCATTCGTCAACGCCGTGAGATCGAAATCCACCTGCAACGCATAAGTGACGGTGGCCGGCCCCGGATTACTGACGCCCAAATAGTAACGCAGCCCGGGCAGGAGCGGCGGCACGCCCAGGGTGCTTAACGTTGCGCTGCCGCTCGTAGCGCCGGGGCCAATGAGCATGCGGCTCGGCAGTAACGCATCCTGCGGCGGCGTGAATTGGTTGAACATTACGTTCAACGGCCCGCTGGCGAAGACCAGCGTGTTGGTGGCAAACTGCGCCCACGCCGGTACATCCACGACGTAATAGGCGATCTGCCCGGGCGGCACTGAGTTCGTGGAGGCTACGGCGGGAATAAGCAACTCCGGCAGCGCGACGGCGTCCTGGAAGATAAATTGCAACTCCCAACTGACGAGCGACACCAGGTTGGTGGCACCGGTCCGGGAATCCCACAATTCCAACGTCCAGTCGCCTTGCGCGTTCTCGCCCCGCAAAACGTTGAGCGATTCTTCCGCCAGGACGTAACGGTCGCCGGAAGCTTCGGTGAGGGTAAAGGAATCCAGGAGGATGCCAGAATCCTGATTGGGATTCAGCGGGGTTAACTCGATGGTCGTGTTGTTGGTGCTCGCGGTGAAAATCAACCCGCCGGGCTTCCAGTTGTTGGCGCCGACAATGGTGTTGGTCACTTGACCAGGCACAAATATTTGCGCGCCCAACGCCGGGCCGCAAACCGCCGGCGGCGCCAGCATGCCGCATTTGCCCGCGGCGCCGGCGGCGTAAATCGCCTGGATTTCGGTGGCCTGCAACGCGCGGTTATAAATGGTCATTTCATCAATTATTCCTTTCCACCAATAGACGGGCGGAGGAGACGGGCGGGTGCCAATGTAGAGATCGGAGGCGGTCGCCGGGGTAAAAGTTCCCAAATTCTGCTGGGCCACGACCACGCCATTCAAATAAAGCCTGGCCAGGCCGCTGGGCTTGTCATAGGTGAGCGCAACGTGCTGAAATACATTGGCGACGACCAACCCGACCGGAGATTGGATGAAATGCCCGGAGGTGGCCGTATCAACAATATTGGCGTAAAGCGACCCCGGGCCGGCAACGGTAATGGCTAGATGAACTCCGATGCCCGAATTGTTACCGTTCACACTGTTCCATTCTACGACCGGACCTGGGACGGAAATATCGAACGGGTTGATCCAGCCTTCGATCGCGAAGCCATTTCCGAGGCCCACATCCAGACTGGCGCTCGCCGGCACCTTGACGTCGCCATTGATCCCGCCAAAGACGAAGGCTTGCCCGACTTCTCCGACCGCGTAGCCGGATCCGCCCTGTAGCGCACCATTATTTGCGCCCACGATGTCGATTACATTATTTTCTCCCGGCCACCAAGCCACGATGCCATCCAGATTTCCAAAGGAGCGATAATCATAGTTCAACCGGTAGCTGCGGCCAGGTGTGGTCGGCACGGAGTTGCTCAGCTGGCCGGCGCGTAGCGCCAGCGACTGGGCGCCAACGGTCACCGGCGGTCCGCCGGTAACCACAGTCACCATATTCGTCGTCAGCACGGTCCAGGTATTCACAATCGCCGGGGCCACAAAATTTCCCGGGAGTTGCGGCGGCTCAAAATTACTGAGGTTCACGGCGGGTCCGGTGGCCGCGGCCGTCAACGGCGGCGGGGCGAATTTGATCGGTGTGGTCGTGAGGTTGGTGTTCTCGGTAAATAGCAGGTAACTGTAGTTGTTGTTGATGGAACTGACGGTGTAATTCCAAAGGGTATTCGTGCTGGGGTTGCCGAACTCGTTCATGATGATCGTCACCAACGAAGACGCGCCCGGACCATAGTTCACGGTGAAGCGTCCCGGCCCGGTAATCATGCCGCTGTTCAGCAACAGCGCGCCCTGATAATAAACGGTCATCTGGTCGGCGACGTCAAAGAAATCATAGTCAATTGTCAAAAAGCCCGCCGTGGCGCCGGTATCGATGACGTTGGTCACGGCCGTGGGACCGCCGTTCGTGGAGACCGGAATGACGTTGGTGACGCTAATTGTGCTGCCAAAGCCTTCGGTGCTGGTGCCTCCGCGATTTTGCGCGAGCAACACCCGTGTCCCGCGCGGGCTGATCAGCGTGACGGCCAGATCCGATACGCGCGGATGGTCAATGCGCAGCCCGACCTCCACCTGCTGAATCCGGGCGTCGTTGGTCACCGTAATGATGGAATCCGTCACCGCATCATCGCGCAACGGCTGGTCGCCCGCCGAGTTCAAGACGAGGGGCAACACCGAACTCGGTTCCACGCCAACCGTGATGTGCATCCGGATATTCTGCAGCGTGCCGCTGGGGTTGAATACGCCGATGTAGTACCGGCCGGGCTGGAGCGGCGGTATGTCGGAGCGCGTGATGGTGAGACAGTCGTTCGTCGGATTCATCACCTTGAAGTAATCGTAGGTCGTGCGGCTCGGGAAATCGTCTCGCCGCACGTACAGCTCCAAGGGAGCCGGCACGAGGGAGAGATTGCCAATGCACACGGTGAGGTTCGTCGCGCCGACCGGTACGTCCACGACATTAAAAATAAATCGATCCGGTTGGACAGTGAAGAAACTATCGCCACTGCCGGAATTAATCGTCGGCGCGAGGAAAAGTTTGAGCCCGGTGACGCTGCCGGTCTGCGAGCCCGAGTTGTCCACCGTCGTGAGCAGCCAGACGCCCAAACCGCTCTCGCCGACGAAGTCGCGCAATTGACCAGGACCATCCGGGTGTTGCAGGGCTTGCTCGTCATTGTCTTCATAGACATAGGTGTGGAAACCCGGGGCGACAACGCGATGGTTGCTCAATACGGTGAACGTCCGGGCATGGCTTAAAGTACTCACGATGTCGCCCTGATTTTGGAGGTAAATAGAATTGGTCACGATGACGCTGCGAACCGTAAGGGGTTGGAGCGCCAGCCCGAGCGTGAGGGCTCCGCCCGGATGGTTCGGCGTACCGTCGGCAATGACGTTGGGGAGCGGAAAGCCGTTGACGAGCACGTTGCCGTTCCCATCCTGAGAACTGAAGGGATCCAAACTGAACCCGCCAAAGAAGGCGTATTCCGCCGCCATCTGATCCTCGGACTTCACGCCAACGTAATACACCTGCCCGGGCGGCGCATTGCTGTAGGCGACGAACTCGGTACCACCCCGGTTGCGGGATTGGTCCGCCGCGGCAACCACGGCGGGGTCCAGGAGGAGCAACCGCGGATCCGTGGATACGTAGAGGTCAATGTCCGCCTCGAGCAACGTGCCGTTTTCAGCATCGGCGCTCCGCACCGCCATGCGCGGCACGGCCAACTCCGGCGGCAGAAACGTGATGAACGCGGCGTTCGTAAACGTGGTCGTGTTGGTGACGATGTAGAAATGCCACTGATTCGTCATGCCGTTGGTGGTGCCCAACAAAGGAGTATTCGCGCCGACATGTTGATCCAATAAGATCGAACCGGAGATGCTCGGGTTGCCGGCAAAACTGTTCGTCACGGCGGTGACGTAGGGAACATTGAGGGCCGTCACGGGTTGCTCGGTGACGATCAGGGAATTCGTGACTTCGCCGTCGCCCGACGAAATGACGAGCGCGTAATCCTGCACGACATTGTTGGTCTGCGCGGTGACGGCATTCACATTCACCCGGCGGCCGACCACGGTGATGGAATAATTAGCGCCCAAGGCGGGCGCGAGGTAAACATTCTCAACATTGTTGATGTAATCAAGGTTGGGCGGCGTGTTGGTCTCCCAGGGGAACGTAAAGGTGCTGCTCACCGGGATGTCGTTGCCGAAAAATACCTCCCCCGTGGTGAGGTTGGTGACGACGAGGTCGAGATCGTTGACCAACTTAACCCCGGCGACCGGATTGCCGGGCGGATCGGTCCAAACCAACGTGATGCGGAGCGGCACGTTGGTCCCGGCCTCGTTCACGGCCAGCAACCGCGTCTGCTGCTGGCCGGTGCTGAGCGCACGGGCGGGCGATTGGTCGAACAGGGCCATCGAAGATTCGCCCGTCGGGTTGTTAATGGCGTTAGTAATGCCTGACGGCAGCGTGTTGTTGAGCTTCGGCAGACCCCAGCCCTGAAAATTCTTCGTGTTTTGGACCTCGAAATCATAAAGCGATCCGGCGGAACGCGCGCCGTTAATCAACAAGGCCTTCATCATGGCCGGACTGTTGGTGCGCCCAAAACCCTGCTCGAAGAATTGCTGCATCAGCGCCAGCGTACCGGACACGTCGGCGGCCGACATGCTCGTGCCGGATTCGTAACGATAGTATTGCGGCGCCGACGGATTCGTACCGCTGATGGAATTGTTGAGATTGCTAAGGACTTGGAGGTAATTGCCGAGTTCATTCGTGACGATGACATCCTGCACCAAGGAGAAACTGACGTCCTGCGTCGTCGCATTGCCGATGCTATAAAACCAGTTTTGCCGGACGCTGGCCCCCACGCCCCCGCCGTCCGGGGGTACGGAAACTGAATTCGTCCTCACAAAATCATACGTGGTTGGAGGATTCGGGAGATCGGCCCGGCGGACGAAGATGGGCAAATCTGGGAAGGGCAACGGCGAATCCTGATTGGGAAACAACTGGAGCGTAAAACCGACAGCATTGGCCGGCAGGTAAAGGCTATGGTCGTTCAACGCATTGGGAGCGACCACTTGGGCTCTAAACGTGGTCACAAGATGGCCCGTGGGGTTGTAGTAGGCTCGCTCGTCCCAAGTAGCCGAGCGCGTCGAAACTACGAACGTGCCGGGCGCGACCAGATCCGGCTTAAACCGGCCAAACTCGCCTTCGGTACCGATGCCCACGTTGCCGCGACTCGAAAAGGAGGCGACCTGATTGCCCGAGCTCGTCATGGCCTGCCAAGGGTAATTGGTCTCACACACGGTAACATTGGTGCCGCCAATGTTCGTGGATGTGCAATTGATGACGACGGCGTTGGTGATGTCCCGCGCGAGTTCAAGCGCGCCGACGGTGATGACGTTCTTGGCCGTGCCGGGAGATAGAATGGTTTCCGATTCACCGCCCGAACCGGAATCGTCGCCGCCGCCGTCATTGCCCGCTGAAAACACGAACAACACCGGCTGCGAACCGGTTCGGCGGGGCAAAGCGTCGCGCACCGCGGCGTCATAGCTCGCCGCGCCGATGCTGTAAGAGTTATCACTGCCGTAATGCCAACTATTGTTCGAGATCAGCGCGTTGGTTAGTGCAGCGGTTTCCTGCAAGGTGGCGTCCGCCACCGGGCCGCTGCCCAGTGATAACGACTGGGAAAAGACCCGTGCGCCCGACGCCTTGCCACGATATTGCCCCAGCGCACCGGGATTGATGGAGCCGCTGGCGTTGGAAACGGTTTCCGAGACCGCGCCGCTCCCCGCGACAATCCCCGCGACAAAAGTGCCGTGGCCGTCGTCATCCACTAGGCTCGCGGCGGAGTCAGCGATGACTCGCCCGGTCAGATCCGGATGCGTAGGGTCCACCCCGGTATCGTTCACGCTCACGAGCACGCCGGCGCCGGTGAGATCCAGGTAATTATTGGTGACCACCGAGTCAGTGGCGACGGCGACGCGGACGCGGCTGAGGTCGTTCGCGGCGACGCGCAGATAAACCTGCTCCATCACCGCCACGCCCGGCAACTGGGCCAAGGCCGTCCAATTTTCTCCCGGCTGAATCGTCAACACCGGACCGATGAAGGCAGAGGGCGATTCGCCTAGAACTACGTCGCCGTTTCGTTGCAATTCCTGGAGCACCTGCGCCCGCAGATCGGCAAAAATCATCACGTTCAACTTCGCGTCCGGCGGCAGGGGCCGTTGTTCCATAGTGAGCGAGAGCAGGTCGGATTTGAGTTTATAAATCGGTTCGTAGGGCAACACGGCTTGCGCGAGGGTCGCCGCCGACAACTGGCTCGCGCCCTGGGCGGAAAGACGGACCAGATAGGCGTTGTTCGGAATGTAGGAAACAATCGTACCGCCGGCGGCCGTCAGCGCGGCGCGAAAAGCATCGTCCACCGGACCGCGCGCTTGCACGATATAACTGCCCGGCTCGGCGGCGGCCCGAAGGTGCTGCGGAATGGCAAAACCCAGGGCGGCGCGTGTATCAATCAAGGCATTCTCCAGCAGGATGGCGTGATCATCACGCAATAACTGACCGACCAACTTGGGCGTATTGCTGAGGCGGTACGCAAACCGATTGGTTTTGGTTGCCGCTACGGACGCCGGTTGACCGCTCAAAAAAGTCGGCGCGTTGGCCAAGGAGACGACCGCCGAATGGGCAGCGGCCGGGTGCGGGCGCGTGGCGGGATCCGTCGTGACCAGCGGAAGGTTGGGCTTGGTGACCGATGACGGATTCCGCAGTTGCCAAAATAATATTCCGCCGGCCAGCAACAGCAGGCAGAGCAACAACCAGATTAACGGACGGGCACGCATAAGATTTCGGGTTAAACTCGATTCATCAGCAACGAATCGAACTCTGGTAGTCGGGTATGGAACGCGGCGCCCAGGGCCGGTTTGAAAACTCCAACCTCGGTCGTAGCCGCCGACGTGAGG
The DNA here is from genome assembly GCA_025350905.1 of Verrucomicrobiota bacterium. Lineage (GTDB taxonomy): Bacteria > Verrucomicrobiota > Verrucomicrobiia > Limisphaerales > JADLHS01 > JADLHS01. The sequence continues at coordinate 12,847 of JANXWY010000346.1, read as the reverse complement.
AGGCTCAAATCTCTCCGTTTTTGCAGAGCGCTACCTTCAAAGGTCAGAGCCTCCGTACGTCGGCTGCTAAGTCTTGGATCTTGATGGATGGCGCTCATCTTAATCCGGAGCCAAATAGTTAAAGCTCTCCACCACGACGTGCGGCGGGTAGCGCTTCGCCACGGGCAAAAACAGGTTCGTATGCGCGGGATTCGGACTGCCCTCGACGCGCACCACGGCGCGCGTCGCCACTTCCGCCGTGATCTGGTAGTTGGTACACAACTGGAAATATGGTCCGCTCGTGAGGACGGAATTGGCGGCGGGATGCAAGGCCTGACCGTAGGCGTAGATCACAAAGCGCGCGTCGCCCAAGCGCAAGAGCGACAGGATTTGTTGCGGCAGCCATTCGTACGCGGCGTCGGTAAGTGTAGCTTGCTGCCAGACCGTCGGCGACGGAACTGGCGAAATGGCGCCCGAGACAGGTCCACCGAGTTCCAAATAGGGAGACTTGTTGGTCCAATACCAATCGCCCTGGGTCTTTTTAGGGTCCGTTGGCGACGGAACGAACGCCGCGTTACCAACGCTCAACTCGGGCACCGCCAAAATATCCCCTAGGTGTTGAAAGGTCCCGTGCGGGAAAAGATTGGTGTTGGCGCGGGTGCGATTTATCCCGGCCACAATTTTCACCAGCGGCGGCCAGGTGTTCGGATTCAGCGAATCGTAATACCCCGCTGGCTGGATGACCCACGGTGCATAAACTGGCCGGCTGGACGAAGTGTTGGTTAGAGCCACCACGCCACTGAGTACCGCCGACCACGCCGCCAGACCCGTCTGATTTATGGAAAGTTGTCCGCGCGTGGCATTCTCGTCAAAGGCCGTGGTGAATAGATCGAACAACGTTCGATCCTGCACTGGTCGGGTCCGCATGGCATCGAAGTAATTGGGATTCCCCGCCCACGCCTGCCATTGATTAAGGTCGGCGGCCGGCAAGTTCGTCTCCACATCTGAAGACTTAAGATAAATGGTCTGCCAGGGGCTGCCACGGTGGACCCGACCCAGCCAGCCGACCGTGGGATAGACATTGGTTGGAAATTCCCAATCATCCGGGGAACGGACCAACGAGTCCTTGAGGGCCAGGTTGAATTTGTTGTTGCCGGCTACGGCAGATGGATCTTCGTCGGCATCGAAGTTGATCGGTCGGCCGCCCCAGGGCTCATAGCGAAGATTCAATTTCCCAATATTCTTTAGGTGCCGTGGCTCGGCGTCCGGCATTTTTGTGCTCCGTACGAGATCCTGCAAATCATCCACGACGTAGTGGACGAGCGGATCGTTCGCCTGCCAGGAATATCGTCGCGTGAGCGTTCGGGTTGGGGTGAAGGGAACTTGGATGGTGGTTTGACCGAAGGGCAAGGAGGCCGCCGTCAAAAAGTTTTGGAATCCCGCAATGGCCGCATCCTTGTCACCGGGACTAAAGGCGCCGTACGATTTCCACGCCGTATTGTTGGCATTAACTTGACCGCTCGAGATATTGAACTGATTGTTCATCCCCTCGGTAAGATTAAGAACGCCCCCGCCGCCCAAGCGGTTGGTCCCCCATAAATGCTTAAACTCAGCGGCGTCGGTTGGCCTAAAGAGCGGCTCCCCGGCCTTTTCCGGAATTTCGCCAGCCACATTCCGAATGGAATCCAAGCCACCCAGCTGGACGTAATCCAAGATGGGTCCGTCCGGACCACCTTGCTGCAACACCACCCGCATTCGCAATTGACTGCTCAAGCCCCATTGCGGTTCGGGGAAACCCTGACCAACCTCCGGCGTCGCGTTAGAACTGGAGATGAAGCTCCGGCTGGCAAATCGGTAGGCAGCATCCGGAAGGAAAGCGATGTTGGTCATCAGCGGAAGGATGAACGACCGCGCGTTTGGTTGAATCGAGGTGGTGCTGACCCAACCTTTGGGCCAGTTCACAACGTTGGATGCGCTCGTAAGGGGAATGCTATTACTCAAGGCAAAGCCGTAATAACGCAGCACGCCGAATTCATTGGTCAGCGCGATCCGGACATCGCCGCTTAACCTCACTAAAACCGCCGAATTCGTATAGTCGGAATGATAAGAATTCCAGGCTTCGACGCCGACGGCATTGCTGACGCCAATGACGTACATCATGTTGGTCTGCCACCCAACTCGGGGCGTGCCTCGCGCATAATTTTGCGGGCGCGTCACCTGGATTTTGCGGGTGATTTGAAAAGTGGAATCCATGGCCACTTCGTTGAAATTTGGCAGCCCCTTCTTGGCCCCAATCAACCAAGGAACGCCATAAACATTGATTCGCTGGTCAACTCCCAGCGGCAGCAGCGGCAGCGCGGTGATATCCACCGGCGTTGCTAGATAGAAATTCTTCGGCCCGATCTGGGGAACTTCCTCGTAGCCCGTGATAAAAACGCCGGCCGCGTCGCGCCGGAAAATTGGACGGAACACGCTCGGCATAGCCACACCGCCAAAAAGCCGGTTGGTGCTGGCGTCGAAGATGTTTGCCGCCAGTTGGAGGACCCGCTGCACGGCCGGGGTGTAGGCGAAGCGGTTGCTGACCAGCACCGGGATGTTCGTCACGCCGAAGGGCTGATTCGTCCCGAAGGTCAGAATGTAGTTCGTTGGATTCTCCGTGAGCCACTGCTCGGTGTAGTTCAACAAGAGACGATTGGCGGCGTTGGTGAAGAAGAGCACGGCGCCCGTCACGCCAAAGCTGGGAATGCCGCGCCGCGCATTACCCGCAACCAAATCCGGATCATGCCACGATATGAAATTGGTGGCGGAAAGACCGCCCACATTTACATAGTTGAGGTTCAGCCGGTCCGGGTCTTCCGGCGCGGAGTCGGTGCCGAGTTCGCTGAGCAAACGGTAAAAGGTGTTTTGATCGTAGGTGGAGACATTGGTGCCCGCCCAGGTCAGCCGATCGGTAAACTTGTTACCCCCGCCCGCCACGTCCGTCTTGGCCGGGTTGAACAAATCCTGCGGCGTGAAAAAATGGTTGGTCTGCGGCGCGCCGACCCACGGCCGACCCGCGCGATCATTGTCGACCGTCAAGCCGGACGAAGGTCGGCCAGCGCCGTTGGTGGAGAACAACACCCCGTTGTCCGAGTAACCGTCAATGAAATCATTTTGAAACGCAGTCGTGCCGTTGAACCCGTACAGCGCGCTGATGGATTCCGGACTGTAGGTGGGATTATTTGTTGGATTTCCATTGAGCCGATAGCGGAGGAGCCCGGCGGCATCGTTGAAAGCGTTGCCGCCAATCGGCGGCAGGATCGGGTTGAGCGGGTTGATGGAGTCGTAATCATAACCGCTATGCGTGCCGGGTAAATTTCCCCAGCCGTAAACCGCGTTGGTGTTCAGATCGTGGAGCAATGCCGCCAGGTTGATCTCCCAGGAACCCACGCCCTGGTTGCGGAAAAAATCCGTGCCATTCAAATTCATCCGCTGCCGTTGGGCCGCCTGCGCCGCATTGTGAACGAAATTGACATCGATCGTTTTGCCAGCCGGGACGACGAGATACGAGTAGCGGAAATCAAACCGGTTCGAGGGCGAGTGCGGCAAATCAGCGCGCTCCAACCCCCCGAGCCATTCGGGATCGCCCACGAGATAATTGGTGACGGGAATGGAATTGGTGAGCACGGCCTGGCCGAGCTCATTGGTCACCCGCCCGAAGCCCGTGCGGTCGGAGCGACCGTTCCGATTCAAATCATTGTAATAACGGAATTCATAACCACCGGTGAGCCGGTTGGTGATGAAAACCGGTGGGCGGGGATTGTAAAAGAGGTTGACCAGATTTTGCAGCGTCTGCGCGGGCGTGAGCACCGGATTGCCGCCGGCTGATTGGTAGGCATAGTTGACGTTGGTACGAAAATCCACCGCGCCCGGATCAAAGCCATTCCAGTTGACGAAATTGGTGGAAACCAACAGATCAAAATTCGCAACGTTGGTGGTAGCCAGAATGGTCGCGAGCAGTTCGGCTTTGGCCCGGTCGAGCGCGGTGTCCGACGCCAGCTTCGCGATGGTCTGGTCGGTCGCGGTCTTCACGGAACCTTTTTCCCGGCCCATCAGCGCCAGAAACGCCACCGCCAGGAACGTAATCACGGACAGCATGATGACCGTGACGATGAGGGCCACGCCGCGCTGGCGGCGGTGCGGGCCGGTGAACACCCACGGCAGAACTTCGAACTTTGCACTTCCCAGCGGAGGCCGAAGGTCGCCGCCTGGGGACTCGGCGGTGGGCGGTTGGCGGTTGGGGGTTTTCAAATTAAACCTCATGGATAAGCCGTGCGATCCACGTTGCGGACCGGCACACGCAAGCGGAACAGATGAACCTTGCCGGACTCGTGCGCGAGATAATTGGAACGCGATTGCGTGTCCTCCGCCACCGTCCCGCCCCGGATGGCTTTCACTCGGGCGATGGCACGGTCTTCAAGCACGCCCAACTCAAGTTCCACGGAGCCGGGCACGATGTTATTTGTAAAACGGTACAGCTCGGATTCGCCGGCCGCATAAAGCGCATTCCTAGGCTCCCGCACAAAAACGTTACGCAGATTGTTAGTCGTGATCCATTGGCCGTCCGGGTTGAAGGCGCGCACCTTTAAATGCACCACGCCATCCAGGATGCGGTTGAAGTTGGTAAAGACATTCCGGTTGATCGCGTCCGCAACGGTGCGGTGGAAGCTGTTGTAAAGCAGTGCCGGATTTTGCCCAAAGGGACTATTGCTGAGGTACCGATATAAAGTGCCCACGCCGCCGTTGGTTGGGAATACGTAATAGCCGATGCCAGTCCAAGTCTGGTTTTCTTTGGTCAGGAAAAATAGCTCCTCGATCAGATTGGTGCGGCCCGGCGCAGGATTGCCCGGCAACTCCTGCACCAGCGGGGCCACCGATTCGAGGCTGGCATAGAAGTTAACGCCCGTACTGACAAGCGAGGGCGTCAGCTGCGACAACTCGCGGTTCATGATGTCCGTCACGGCCCGACCGCTTTCCAGGACGTCCACTTGCGACAAGCCCAACCGAAACGCCCGTTGGGTCTGCGAAAACATCGCCACCAATCCCAGAATAATGATGGAGAGCAACCCGATCACGACCAGGATTTCAATCAGCGAGAACGCACCGCGGGGACCGGGCGAACTCGTCGGGCGAACCGCCACCGGATTAAAACCGTTCGTCTTCATGGCGCTTTGAGGTTTACGAACGTGGTGGGTTTGAAGAAAAAAAGCGGCTGGGTTAAAAAATTTGTCTTCATCAATTGCCCGCCCGTCATGGTCCGGAATACCTGGCGGCCTTCGCCGGTGGTGCCATCCGCCCGCAGCGGCCAACGGAAGATCAGGCGCAGCTCCCGCAAGTTGGGCCCGAGTTCCCGGGCAAAAGCGGTATTGGTCTCCGCGTACGGCACCGGATAAACTTCCACGATCATCCGGTAATTGAAGGCGAGGTCGAGGACGTTTGTGTCCGCCACCGGAAACTTTTCCGAGGCCGCGCCGCTCAGGGCGTGCATATAAGCGACGACATGGTTGCTGCGAATATTGGCCGCCCCGAGATATTGGAACTTGGGCCGCACCAAAAGCCCGAGAATACGATAACCATCGGTGAGCTTGAACTCCGCCGGCGGTGGCGTGCTGGAGGTGACTCGGAAACTCGTCCGGTCATACTCGTCATAGTCGCTCGTCACTTTGCTCCAAGCCGCCGGATTGTTGGCGTTGTAAGTGGTCCAATCGTTGCGGATGCGGATAATGGAATTGGTCAGTTCATCCAGTCCTTTGGCGCCGTTGCGGATGGCATCCAGGAAATAATTCGCCTCGTGGACAATGATGGTTTCCTCGCGATTGTCGCGCTGCACATTCAAACCGGTGGGCAATACCCCAATGATGGCCACGAGCGCGAAACCGATGATCGCCAAGCTGAGCGCAATCTCGACGAGTGTGAAGGCAGCGATTCGGCGGGTAGAACCCGTCGCCCCGGACGCGCCGTCGGACAACGCCCAACTATTGGCGGGCGGCTGAAGCTCCCGCCCCACCTGGTGGCATGACGAGGGTAATCTCATGGAAACTCCTGCTTCTCCATCCGCGCCCGACCGGTCAGCCAGTCAATGTGAACGAGCGAGAAGGCGTTGGTGCTATTGCCCGCGGGCGATTCCGCCACGGTGGGCAGCGCCTGCGCGGCGGATTTGTCCGGGTTGCGCGGGTAGGTCACGCTGCCGCGCGCCAAGGGGATGTATTCATCCACCCCGGAGACCAGCTTGCCCTGGAAATCGAAGGCCAGATAGGGAACGGAGACATACGTTTTCCCGGGTGCGTAGGCTTCTTGGGAAGGGAACGGGATGGTGTTAGTGACGCTGAAGCCCGGAACGCGAAACACGCGATTGGCCACGGTCGGCAACGGCGGGTCCTGAATGGGTGTGAAAAAATTCCGCGGCGAGAATTTGAAAAGCGGAACGACCGCGCCGTCCGGCAGCGTGTGCCAGGGCGAAAGATACCGCGGCGAAATTCGTCCGGGCTGATCCCCCACGCTCCGCAAGGTCACAAAAGTATAGGCGGTGAGTTGCTTGCCGAGGAGCTTGACCGCCTTGTCCTTCTCCGTTTGGGGCAGAGTGAGGTAGGCGGCATCGTTCCAGAAATTGGTCGGGCAAAAAATCATGTAAACCGTGGTGCGCTGACTGATGGCGTATTGTCGGGCCCGCGCCACATCATCGAGCAACTGGCGGGTGGAGGCGGACATGGCGTCGGTGGCCCGCAAGTTTTTGAACACTGGCATCGAGATAGCGGCGAGAATGCCGATGATCGCGATGACCACGAGCAGTTCGAGCAAGGTGAAGGCTGATTTGCGCGCCAAAGTTTTCACGAGATTACTGCCAGCTGAGGACGTTGTCCTTGTTGACGCCTTGGTTGGCTTTATCGGTGTCGGAGGATTTCTTGTCCGGCCCCAGCGACCAGATCATAAACTGACCGGTATGCTCAAAGTCATCGGTGCTGCCGTCACCGGGCGGAGTCTTGGGATTAAACAACCCGTTAAATCCGGTCGGGCCATTTTGTTTCGAAACGGCAGTTTTTGAATACACAGCATCGCGACAGTGATCGTTGAAGCTGTAGTCCAACGAAAAGACATACGGCACACCCCAAGGATCCCGATATTCGCCGTCCGGCCCGACGCCCGCCGATTTTGGATCGTCGGTAAGTTTTGGATTCAGCAAAGCATGGCGCTGCGGATTCAGCACATGTCCCTTATTCGGCGTGTCGAGTCCGTTGCCGTACGATTCCTTGTCCATGAGGATCGCAATGATACCGGCATTGGTCGCGATGATGGTGTGGTTCGCGAGTGAGTTCGTAGCTGGGCCGAGACCAAAGGTCACATCCTTGGCCCCCGTCGGCACGCCAGGCAAGGTCGGCAATCGGCCGTAATGGGCCTCGAACTGGGTGATGGCGGTAACGATGTTGCTCATCTCCTGCTTGGCCTTGGCCTTGAGGGCTTTTTCCTTCACTTTAGCCAGCGCGGGGAACAACATCGCCGCTAAAATGGCAATGATGGCAATCACGACGAGCAGTTCAATCAAGGTGAACGCCCGATGCAGACGACGAGTTCGGGAAAGGGAGCTTTTCATAATTCGATTCGGGATCGGGGCCGGACCAAGACAAAAAGTGGAATCAGTGAGGATTTGAAGCGGCCACCCAAACTGTGGTTTCAGCGGTGACTGAAACCGGCTCACGGCCGGAATCCAAGCGCTATCCTCCCAGGTGACGGTCAATTGTTTCAAGTTTTCGGAGTGGATTGGACGTTTGCTAGTCATGGCACAATGAGGGGTTTGTCGCTCCAGTTGCTGACGCGGATGGTCTTGCCCCCGCTGATGATGTCCACCCAGAGATCGAATTCGCCGCTGTTGTTGGTGGGATTGGACGAGACGTAGCGCCAGGGATTTAGGCCGGGGCTGGTCGGAATGGGTGAGGTATTGATGTCCGCCCATTTCACGGAGCAGGCCAGCACGCGAACATTCGAACCCGGAGCGATCTCACCGTACTGCGTGGGCTTTAACTCCACCAAGAATTTCTTCGCGGCCTGGCCATTGTCATCACTCCCGCCCTTCGTGCAGTTCACAAATCCACCCTGCCCAAAGGTCCCGGCAACGGAGGTGGCAAGTATTTTTGCATCGCCGTTTTGGGTTTCAAAGTTCAACCCCTTCTGGACGGTGCCCAGCAGTTCAAAATAGAGGCCGTTGGTGATCGGATTGCCCGGATGATCCGGCGGGTAATGGCCATATTGTGACTTGTAGCTCTGAATCGCCGAGGCGACCAGCTTCAACTCTGTCTGCGCCTTTTGCTTGGTGGCGTTGTCCTTGAGTTTGTGCGCGGCGGGAAAAATCATTGCCGCGAGTGTGGCGATGACAGCTATGACCACGAGCATTTCCACGAGCGTGAAGGCCCGCCGATGAGCAAGAGAATTAGGGTTTGCTGTTTTCATTTTTCCGGCCGGTCAGCGTTCGCGGACTTCTTGTTCCATGCGTTCGCTCAACCACTGCTTAATCATGCTCTGATAATTCAGATACCGGGCCCGGGCCAGGCGTTTGATACGCGCCAACATGCGGGGATCAATCCGCAGCGTAATGGTCACCGACTCGGAGACTTCGCTCCCGCTCGCGATCGCCGCTTCCATGAGCCGCAAATCCGGACGGTTTTCCGACCAAAAATCTGCTTCCGATGCTTCGCTGTCGAAGATCGGCACTTCTTCCCAATTTGCGATGGTGCGCATCTTCCGGTTTCCGTTTGACCACTTGACTCAATCGCCGCCCCACGAGCTGCCTAAGGCGAAAGGGTTTGATCCATCTTCCGCTGATAGAAGTACCGCTCCTCGGGCTGGAATGGTCGGGAGTGAATCACCCGGATTTGCTTCCCATTCGTGCGGTAAACGCTGAAAAAGCCGTCACCGCCCGCCGCCGCGCCAAGATTGAAGAACCGCGCCTGAACCGCAAACCTTTGTGAGTCCGGTAACAACCGAATCGCAAACGGATCTTCAAAAGACTCTTCTATTTCCCGCTGAGTCAAAGAACTGCCCAGTTCAAAGGGCGGATTGTTCCAATCGAACTCCATTTCGAGTCAGTTGTAAATAATTCGCCCATGCAATGTAACTACAATGTATTTACACTTTGGCATGGTTGAGTGTCAACCGGTTTCTTGAAAATTCTGCATGAGCCTACGAATTGGCCAAAAGTGGTGTTCGCAGCCTCACGGTGAACAACCTGGTGACAAAGCGCTATTCCTTCTCGCCGCCGCCATCACCACCCATCCCATTCATCAGGTCAATCAACGGTAGAAACATCGCGATAACGATGCTGCCGACGATGACGGCGAGGAACACGATCATGATCGGTTCCAGGAGTGACGTCATGGCCGCCACCGCGTTGTCCACCTCTTCATCGAAGTTGTCGGCAATCTTCATCATCATTTCGGGGAGCGCGCCGGTCTGCTCGCCGACGTCCACCATGGAAATCACCATCGGCGGGAACACCCCGGAGGCTTCCAACGGCGCGGTAATCGTTTCGCCTTCTTTCACGCTTTCGTGAACGGCATTGACAGCATTGGCGATGATGACATTACCGGCCGTTTCGCGAACGATGGTCAAGGCCTGCAAAATCGGAACGCCGCTGCTGACGAGCGTGCCCAGTGTGCGCGTGAAGCGGGAGATGGCCACTTTGCTGACCACCGGACCCAGCACGGGCACTTTTAGTTTGAATTTGTCCCAAACGTGCCGCCCAAATTTGGTTTTGATGAAGAGGAGGAAGACGATCACTACCGCCACAATCGAGATCGCAGTCACAATAATATTGTTTCGGACCGCGTCACTGATCGCCATAACGAACCGGGTGAACGCCGGCAACGGTCGCCCTTCGCCCAAGCCCGCGAACACCTCCTTGAATTTTGGAATGACGATCACGACGAGGACGCCCATGATGGCCACCGCCACCACCATTACGGCGACGGGATAAAACATGGCGGCAACGACCTTTCCCTTGATCTTCTGGGCCTTTTCCTGAAACTCGGAAAGCCGGTTCAGCACCACTTCCAGAACACCGCCGAGTTCGCCCGCTTTTACCATGTTGACATAGAGCCGGTTAAAAACTTTGGGATGCTGGGCCAACGCCTCCGAGAAAGTGCTGCCGCCTTCAATGGCGAGCGAGAGGTCGTCGAGGATGGATTTAAGCACCGGGCTACGCTCCTGTTTTTGGAGTACCCGCATGCCGCGCAACAGGGGCAACCCGGCGTCGACCAGCGTGGCCAATTGCCGGGTAAAGGTGGTGAGGACCTTGGACTTAACGCCGCCCCCGAGACCGGGGATTTTGATATTAAGGTTGATGCCCTTTTTCTTTTTACCGGCCGGCTTACCACCCGTGGGGGCTTTTTTTCCCGACTTCTCCTGCACCTTGTCCATCTCGACGATCTTCGTCGGGAACAATTGCATCTCCTTCACCCGTCCGATCGCCTCATTCTGGCTGGCCGCTTCGATGGTACCTTTCTGCTCCTTCCCCTTTTGGTCCATCGCCACGTAACTGTATTTTGGCATATCGGTTTCGCCTTAAGTGTATTTGATGACTTCCTCGATGGTTGTATCACCATCGAAGATGCTGCGCAAGCCGTCCTCCCGCAGCGTGACCATGCCGAGTTCAACGGCTTTCTGGCGCAAGACAATGGTCGGCGCCCGCTCGGTGATCATCGAACGGATCGTGTCGCTACAGACGAGCAATTCATAAATGCCCTTGCGGCCTTTGTAGCCGGTGTCGTTGCAGGTGGAGCAACCGCGTCCGTAATAAAACACCTTGTCCCCCAAGTCATGAGGCGAAAGGTTCAGAAGGGCCAGTTGCGCTTCCGTGGGCTCGAACGGTGTCCGGCAATCTTTGCACACCTTCCGCACCAGCCGTTGTCCCAGCACCGCCATTAACGTCGAAGAAACCAGAAACGGCTCGGTGCCCATGTCCACCAACCGCGTCACGGCGCCGGGCGCGTCATTCGTGTGCAGCGTGCTCAACACCAAATGCCCCGTAAGCGAAGCCTGGATCGCAATTTGTGCTGTTTCCAAGTCGCGCATTTCGCCGACCATGATGATGTCCGGGTCCTGCCGCAGGAAGGAACGCAGCGCCTTGCCGAATGTCATACCCAAACCTTCGTTGATCGCCACCTGCATGATGCCTTCGATGTCGAACTCAACCGGATCCTCCGCCGTCAACAGTTTCGAATCGATTGTGTTGACCCGGCGCAAACAGGAATAAAGCGTGGTGGTCTTGCCGCACCCGGTCGGACCGGTCACGACAAAAATGCCGTTGGGGCGCAGGATGACTTCCGACACGAAATCGTGCACGTATTTCGGAAAGCCCAGCGACTCCAGTTCCAGATTGACCGAGCTGCGGTCCAGCACGCGGAGCACCACCGACTCGCCAAATTGGGTGGGCAAGGTGGACACGCGCAGATCGATCTCCTTGTTGCCCAGCTTGTGATTGATGCGCCCGTCTTGCGGCAAACGTCGCTCGGAGATGTTTAGATTCGCCATGACCTTGATGCGCGACACGACGGGCAACGCCAGGTGTTTCGGCGGGGGCGACATTTCATACAACGCGCCGTCCACGCGATAACGGATGCGAAACTCCGTCTCAAAGGGCTCAAAGTGAATGTCGCTCGCGCGATCCTTGACCGCCTGAAACAAGACCAGATTGACGAAACGCACAATCGGCGCTTCGTTCGCCAGGCCAGCGATGAGCGTCTCGTCGTCCGTTTCGGTGGCCACCATGGATTCTTCGGCGATTTTTTCGTCCCCTCCCAGCTCCCGCAGGATTTCGGAGACATCGCCCCCCATCTCCTCGCCGTAATATTTGTCCAAGCCCGCCTGGATTTCCGTCGGATGGGCGACGACCACCTGAATTTCCTTCTTGGCGACAAAGGCGAGTTCATCCACGCGCTGCGGATCGAGCGGATCCTCAAAGGCCACCCGCAACATGCCGTCGCGGAAGCCCACCGGCAGACACCGATACATCTTGGCCGTGCTCGCCGGCACGGCGGCCAAGGCGTCCTTCGGCAGCTCACCTTCGCGCAGCGACACAACTTCCGTGCCCAGATGATTCGCCATCGCTTGCAAAATGGCATCCGCGTCCATGATCCCGAAGTTCTGCAACGCCTGGAACACGGGGGTGCCGCTTCGTTTGACCTCGCCGGCGACCTCCTCGTATTGCAGATCGTCGATTAGCCCCTGCTCCTTGACGAGCGACAACAGCGGGTTGGAAATTTCTTCGGACATAATCAATCGTTGCGCGTCAAGCCTTGGGGCCATCTGCGCCCACCGCCTGAGCCAGTTCCAATTCCTGCAGTTTCTGCTGGATGGTGACCGCATCTTGCGCCTTGGTGATGACTTCTTCGCGCGCGATCAAGCCGGCCATGTACTTTTCCAGGAGAAAACTGTCGAGCGTCACCATGCCGTACTTGGCCCCGGTCTGGATGTCCGATTGGAGGCGGAACGTCTTGTTATCGCGAATGAGAGCGGCAATCGAGGGCGTGTTCACCATGATCTCAAAAATGGCCACGCGCCCCGGCTTGTCCACGCGGGGCACCAATAATTGCGAAATCACCGCCTGCAACACCGTGGAAAGCTGAATGCGAATCGTCTCCTGCTGATTCGCCGGAAAGGCGTTCACCAACCGGTCGATTGTCTTGGCCGCGCCGGTGGTGTGCAGGGTGCCGAAGACCAAGTGACCGGTTTCCGCGGCGGTGACGGCGGCTTCAATGGTTTCCAAGTCGCGCATTTCGCCGACCAGCACCACGTCCGGGTCCTGCCGCAAGGCCCGCCGCAAACCCTCGGCGAAATTGGG
>JANXWY010000341.1 GCA_025350905.1 Verrucomicrobiota bacterium | reverse complement strand
ACTTCTCGCGGCGTGTGGTCTTCTTTTTGGCGGCAAACTCGGCGTGCGTGAAACTGGTCTGGTGGGTCATGCAACACAGACGAGAAAATCAGCCTCCTCGTTCAAAAGAAATCCATGCGGATTAAATCAGCGTTTCCTTAGATCGCCAAACCCCGAGGCTGCCAAGCCTGAGCGCTGGTCGCCATTTCGTTGAGCAGTGAGGATGCCATCGCGGTTTGGGCTATTGTACGGTCCTGCCTGAAGCCAAGCAAACTGAGCAAGCGGGAAACCCCAATAAGATTTGGAAGATAATTTGCTGGGAGGAAATTGGTCGGAGCGACAGGATTTGAACCTGCGACTTCGTGGACCCAAACCACGCGCTCTAGCCGGGCTGAGCTACGCTCCGTCACCGCGCGCATCATCCCATGAAATCGGCGGTGTGCAATTATTTTTTGCGGGCAGTGAACCGGCCTCGTGCGCCACCCGGACGGAGTCAAAGGGTTAAGGGAATCTAGCCGGCCGCGATTGCGCCACCTCCGTGGCTTTCTGCTCGACGCCGGGACGGCGACCATTAGAATAGGGTTGCCATGTCAACGCACGCTCCTGCCGCCCCCCAAAAAATCAACCTCCGCCGTCCCGACATTATGGAAGCGGTCCAGGCCCAGGTGCTCTCGCATTATCGGAGCGAACTGGTCGAACGCATTCGGGCCCACGGCAACGTGCTTTCCGCCGGGGATCTGACCATCAAGCTCGCCAAGGAATTCGGCTTCTGCTACGGCGTCGAGCGGGCGATTGATCTGGCGTACGCCGCACAAAAACATTTTTCCGAGGTTTCCCCGAACACGCCGATCTATCTGCTCGGGGAAATCATTCACAATCCGGAAGTCAACGACCAGATTCGCAATCTTGGCATCCAGATCATTTCTCCCAATCCCACCGAAGCCGAAATGGCGCGCCTCCAAGCCGGCGACGCCGTCATCATTCCGGCCTTCGGCACCGAGGTGGCCACCCGGCAGAAGCTCGCGGCCAAGGGCTGCGAGCTGGTGGATACCACGTGCGGCGACGTGATGAGCGTCTGGAAACGCGTGCGGCAATATTCAAAGGAAAATGTCACGAGCATCATCCACGGCAAGGCGAAGCACGAGGAAACCAAAGCCACCACCTCGCAGGCCCGGGCCTACGGCAGCGGCCATTATCTCGTCGTCTTTACGCTCGCGGAGACCGACTACGTTTGTGAGTACATCCTGCACGGGGGCAACAAGGCGGAATTTCTGGAGAAGTTCCGAGGCGCCCATTCCGAGGGGTTCGAGCCGGATCTCCACTTGAAAACCGTCGGGGTGGCGAATCAAACGACCATGTTGCGCGGCGAGACGATGGAAGTGCAACACCGCATCAAGCAGGCGATGATTGAGAAATATGGCGAGCCGGACATCGACAAGCATTTCCGCTTTTTTGATACGATTTGCGGCGCGACGCAGGACCGGCAGGACGCACTGCAAAAGCTGTTTAACGACCCGCTCAACCTGCTCATCGTCATCGGGGGCTACAATTCCTCGAACACCTCGCATCTCGCGGAAATGGGCGAAGCCAAGCTGCCGACCTTTTTTATCAAGAATGCGGGCAAGATGGTCTCGGATAGCCTGATCGTGCATTACAACCAGCACCAGCATCAGGAGGTGGAAACCCGCAACTGGCTGCCCGCCGGAAAGATCACCGTCGGTATTACGGCCGGCGCGAGCTGCCCGAACAATTTGATCGAAGACACCATTCGCCGGTTGTTCGAGTTGCGCGGCATCTCGGTGCAGTCGTTGCTGGCGAATTGATCGGGCCGGCATTCCGTTTTGGTTTTGGTCCGGTTCATTTTTATTTTGCGACCGCCCCCATGCCTCGTACGCGTCAGGAGCTGGAACAACTCGAACGGCAGTGCCTCGCCCCCTACGCGCAGTTGAGTGGGGCGTCCCGGGGGCGGCAGCATCCGGAACTGGCCGCCGACTGGCGCACGGAGTACCAGCGCGATCGCGACCGCGTCATCCACTCGCGCGCCTTTCGCCGGCTGGAATACAAGACGCAGGTCTTCCTCAACGGCACCGGCGACCATTTGCGCACGCGGCTCACCCACACGATGGAAGTCGCCGCCATTGCCCGCGGCATTGCCCGGGCCCTCAAGCTCAATGAGGATTTGACCGAGACGATCGCGCTGGCCCATGACCTCGGTCATTCGCCGTTTGGTCACCGCGGGGAACATGTCCTGGACCGCTTGATGAAAGCTTACGGTGGCTTCGAGCATAATCGGCAGAGCTTGCGCGTCGTGGAAGAACTGGAGCAAAAATATCCCGGCTTCTCCGGCCTGAACCTGACCTGGGAAGTGCGTGAAGGTTTGGTGAAACATTTTGACGCCGACGCACATCCCAGCCGGCGGGCTGGTTTTGCGGCCAAGCATTCCTCGCTCGAAGCGCAGGTGGCCAACCTCGCCGATGAAATCACATATTACAGCCACGACCTCGACGACGGCCTCGACGCCGGCTTGTTGCGCGAGAGCGAATTGAATGAGCGAGTGTCCGTGTGGCGCGAGGCGGCGGGCAAGGTGAAACGAGAGCAGGGCGAACTGCCGGATGAGTGTCGTCGCTATTTCATAATTCGCACCATGATTGACGAACAGGTGCGCGATGTGGTGCTGACGACCGAGAAATTGATCACCCGCGCCGGGGTGCAAAGCGCCGATGCGGTGCGTCTGCATCCGCGTCCGTTGGTGCAATACAGCCCGCCGCGCCGCAAATGGAACCAGGAAATGCGGAAGTATCTGCACCAAAATCTCTACTTCAGCCGGCAGGTGGATGAGGCCAACACGCGGGCGGTCCGCATTCTCGCCGAACTTTTCAATTTCTACCTCGCCCATCCGCGCGCGCTGGGTGAACTCGCCCGCAAACGGATTCGGCGGGAAGGACTCCCGCGTGCCGTCTGCGATTACCTTGCCGGCATGACGGACCGTTACGTGATGCAAGAGCATCAACGGTGGCTCGGGACGAACGGGTGAGTAGCCTGTGGCCGAGGTGCGTCGGTGGATTGGCCGCTGGCGATGGCCGAGCCACCATCCGCCGCTTCCCGGAGGCGATGGCCAGTGTCAGTTCCCCGCGCGCGCCTTGATGGTCACCTGACTGTTCTCCACGCGAATGCTCTCAACCTTTCGAATGGCGGCGGCATTTTTCGGATCCTGGTACGCCTCCTTGGCCAGGTTTTCGCGGCGGATTTGACTCATGACCGTTTCGGGAACGGCCAGGCCTTTGACCTGAATTTGCTCGGCCGTGACAATCAACACGCCATTTTCCAGGGAAACCTTGAAGGTGGCATTGCCGTTGAGATAGCGACCCTTGCCTAACCAGCCAAGGCCGGAAAGCGGGATGCTCACCAACCCTTTGACTTCGTTCCCGCTCAACGAAACATAAACTTTATCGGCCAGGGCCTTCGTGTCCGCGGACCGGGCGAGCAGCGCATTGAGGTCGTCCTCGGTGAGGATCAAAGGCTCGAGTCCCTTTCCTTGTTCCAGTCCGCCAGCGAAGGCTTTCACCCTTTGTTGGAGAATTTGGAAATCGGCGTCGGTCATTTTCGTCGTGGGCATCTTCAGCGGTTGCGCCTCCGTGTAGGAATTAATTTTGTTCCGCACAAACCGGACGGCCAGGAACCCCAGCAAACCCGCAATTAACAGCAGCACGACGGCGGTGAGGCAGCCGTAAAATAAACAGCCGCGCGGTTTGGCGGCGGGGGTGACTGCGTTGGGCTCGATCATGGTTCAGCGGGAGTTGGATGCGTTGGGCGATGCGGAGTCAGGGCTTCACTTCTTGCCGCCCTTGGGAAAGGGCGGGCGCACGCGAATCGGCGGCGGGATCGGGGGCTTCTGGAAGGGCCGTGCCGGTGCGATCGGGGGCTTCGGCCAATGTTGCTGCGCGACGTCCACAATCCGTGCGGCAATATTCATCGCTTTCGGCGCGGGGGCCAATTCGGTCGGGGGCGCTTCCGCTGGCGGCACTTGCAGACTGCCGACTTTCTGCGACAGCCAGTCGGTGGCCTGCGTGACCGTCTCGCCGATTTTCGTCTCGGGAAATTTCATCTCACCAATACTGAAATCCATGAGCGGCTTCAATTTGTCCACGGTCTCCCCGGCCGATCGGACGACGTCGTTCCATTTGCTGCTCATCGTGGCCCACGCCTCGTAGCCATTGACCAACCATTCCAGTTTGCCCGTTTGGATGTCGAGCAACAGCCCGTGCACCGGAATCTTCGGCCCGATGAGCGGACTGGCCCGCACGATTTCACACGCCTTGATGACATTCTGCCGCTCGCTGCCGAACATCCCAAAAAACTCGTTCACATTGTCGGGCAACATCTGTCGCTGGATGCCGAGATTCTTGAGCCGCTCGAGCAATTGGGTCGTTGTCGTCTTGCACACCTGGCAGTCCGTGTGGCCGATGACGGCCACCTCCTCCGCACCCTTGACCGCACAGGCCAGCGACAACGACCGCATCGTGCTGGAGAGCGGGCTGGTGACGATGTTGCCGGCGTTGCGCAGCCAGATGAACTGATCCTCCGGCACGCCCAGCACGGACGGCATGAGCGGATTCAACCGCACGTCAATGCACGTCAGCGCCGCGATGGGCAGTGAATCGGCAAAGTCCGCGGGATGCAGACCGGCATCCGGGTCGCCCGCCACCGCGCGGTGGTTTGCTTCAATGATGGCTTCGAACAGGCGCATGGGAATTAACCTGGCTTCAATTTGCTAAACTCCTGCCTCAATTCGGACGATAAGTTGAGACCTTTTTCCAAAAACACGATCCCGTCAATGTTGCGGAGCTGACCGAACCATGCCTCCCACCCGGCGGCCCGCAATTCTTCGTAGGGCACGACGGCTGGGCGACGAGCCAGAAATTCCAGTAACTGGCCGCAGACTTCCTCGTCGAGCTGCGCCAGGCGCCGCGATTCCTGCCACAGATTCCATGCGCCCGTCAGCAACCGGGGGCCACTCAATAGAATGTCGGCAATCATGTTGGCCGAGGCGCCGGGATACGCGAGCATGAGCCCCAATCCGCCCATAACCCCCGCCGAGGCCGGCAACGATCGGGACGTGGCGTAATCGCGCTCCGGGTAATCGCCCCAATACCAGGGATTCGTACGAAAGTGTTGGAGGAACAGGAGCAAAATAAAGATCCCACTGCCGAGAAGCCGCCATTCGTGCGCCAGGTGCAATCGCTTGGCGAAAACCAAACTGGCGAACGCAGCAACTCCCTGAAAGCCGACCCAGATAATCGCGTAAGTGAACCAGAAAGTGAGCAACAGAACCGCCATTCCCGCCAGCGCCGCGCCGATGGCCATCACCTTGCGCGAGAGGGTGCCGGAAGTCTTCTTCCGCTTCAGCCACGCTTTGATTGCTTCGGAGTTCATCACATCGGCATCGGGTTCAGGCGGGGCCGTTCTACTCCATGTCTTCAATTCGGCTTGATGGCGTACGATTCCAAATAACCGCACCAAGAGCATCGGAAAGTGCGGGTTTCAATAACATTCTTACCGTCTATATCCACCAACCCGTTTTTACCTCGCTTCGGCACTCCAGACGTCCATACGGTCACATACGCATAAGCTGGAAATTCCGCCCGCCCTAACGTACAACCCTCTTCCATTTTTTTGCCGCACTTGGGACATTTTGGTTGCGCATTCATGGATCCTTCAACCATAGGGAGGACGATTCTCCTACTTTTCGGTTTCCCCTTTTCCCATCGCGTTCCGCAGTGCTGGGACTTGTTCCAGCAACTTCTCAAACTTCACGCCCGTCAAGCTTTCCAGCACCGGCGGCAATTGCGCGATGATCTGGGTCACATCACCGGTCAGTTTACTCGCGCCGCCACCGGGCCCATTGCCGGAATTGATGATGACCATCTTCTCCATCTTGGACAGCGGCTCGCTGATCCGGCCCGCGACTTCCGGCAGCACGCGCACGATCATTTCGATGACCGCGGCTTCGTTGTATTGCTTGAACGATTCCGCCTTGGCGTGCATGGCGGACGCGGTCGCCTTGCCTTGAGCTTCGATGACGGAGGCTTCGGCCAGACCGCGTGCCTTGTTCGCTTCGGCTTCGGCCACACCCGTGGCTTTGGCGACGTCCGCGGCGGCGAAGCCTTTGGCCTTGGCGGCCGAAGCGGCCCCGGCCGCTTCCGTTTCCAGTTGGAACTTGGTGGCGTTGGCGAGGGTTTCCACCCGGTACCGCTCGGCGTCGGCCGGTTTCTGGACGTCGGCTTCGAGCTGACGTTGCTTGCGGAGAATTTCCTGTTGCTGCAGCTCGATCTGCTTTTGCTTGGCGACGATTTCGACCTGAACTTCCTCGGCCTTCACCAGCTGCCCGGTCTTGTATTTCTGCAAATCGTAAGCCAGGTCGGCCTCGGCTTTCTTCTGATTTACCGTGGCTTGATAACCGGCGACGTTGGATTGGTAATCCCGCTGCGCTTCGGCAATTTTTGAGTCGGCTTGGAACTTGGCCTCCTGGCCCGCTTGTGTGGCTTGCGAGGACTTGATCATCGCATCGCGGTCGGCTTCGGCTTGCGCGATCTGCGCGTCGCGTTTGACTTGGGCAATGCGTGGTTTGCCGAGCGCGTCGAGGTAGCCTTGCGTATCGCGGATGTCGCGGATGGTGAAGCTGACGATGCCGAGGCCCATGTTTGCCATGTCGCCGGCGGCCACTTCCTGCACCTTGGCGGCAAAGGCATCGCGGTTTTGGTAAATCTCCTCGACCGTCATGGTGCCGAGAATCGCGCGCAGATGGCCTTCCATGGTCTGCATCGCGATGTTCATGATGGCGGCGGTGTCCTTGCTCAGGAACTGCTCGGCCGCGGTCGCGATGGAAATGTCGTCCCCTTTCACCTTGATCTGCGCGACGCCGTCCACCTTCACCGGCACGCCTTTGCTGGTATAAACTTCCGGCGTCTGCACATCAATCGTGAGCAGTTCGAGGGAGAGAATGTCCACCTTTTCCACGACCGGATACACGAACGTGCCGCCGCCCTTGACGATGCGGAACCCACGCGTGCGGTCCGTGCCGTCCGGGTCGGTGAAGCGGTGCTTGCGTCCGGAAACGACGAGCACTTCATTCGGTCCGACTTTGGTGTAACGGCTCAGCACCACGGCGATGCCGATGAACACGACCAGCGCAATCACCACGATGGCGATGAGAATGATCCCGCCAGAAAAAATGGAGCCGATTTCGGCGAGCAGGGGTATTGGATTCATAGGGTTTGGGTTTTGTTTTGGTGGAACCTGAGTAGATCAATCGGTTGGGGTGACGTAGAACTGGGAGCCGACCACGCGGGTGATGCGGACGAGTTTGCCATTGGCCAGCGAGGTGTCCCCGTTTTCCAGGCGGGCCGGCGCGGTGTAGCGCGAACCCGCCTGCACGTAGGCAATTTCCCCAACCCCATTGGTCGGAATCGGCGTAATGATGGTCGCCGTCATGCCCGCCAGGCTCGCGACCTTGGACTCGCTGGAACTCTGGGTGTGGCTGAAGAGTGAACGCAACAGCAGGAGCACGCACCCGGCAATCACAAACCCGCCCAGCACCGACAGCGGCGCGCTGATGATCGGCGCTTTGGTAAGGTGGAATTGGGACAAAATGATGCCGAAACCGCCGAATGCCGTGACGAAGGAGGCGATGATGGTTGGACTCAGGACGGAGACGCCCGGCATGTCGCTGCTGTCCACGCCCGCTTCCGCGTGTCCGCCGCTGCCATCCACGTGCCCTTCATGACCGCCGCCAAAGATGTGGCCAAAGAATGCGCTGATGAGGGTGAAGGCAAGTCCGACCCCGAGACAAATAATGTAAATGAGCATGGTCATAGGTTTCGTTCGGTTGCTCCGGTCAGAGTAAAAGCTCAAGGGCGCACTCTAGCAAGCAGGAAACGAGATCGATTGCGTCGCCGGCCTCGAGCCACCCTTCGCCGGCTGACGTACTAAGGTTCGGCCGGTCGTTGGGTGTCAGCTTGAACCAGTTGCCATTCATACTCTGCGAGCATCAAACGGCAAATCATCGCGCCCGGCACCTACAATCTCCTCGGGCCTTTGGAACGAAACAGGCGCTTTCGCGAATGGTGGGGTTCGTTGCGCAGCGACGCGCCCGCCCGCGAGCGCGGGCAAACCGAACGTGGCGTGGCTGACTTTGGGTGTCATGCTCGGAACGCAATTGCGCCGCCATGACGCGCCGCTGGTCTTCGCGGCGCGACCCGCGACCTCGAGTGCAACGCGCGGCATGCGCCCAGACCATTCCGAGCCGCTAGATTTTCATTTTCCTCGTTCGCGCAGCGAATATATAGTGTCGGTTCATGATTTTGGAATTCACCAAGATGAACGGCGCGGGGAACGACTTCGTGCTCGTGGATAATCGCGCCCAAAAAATCAACCTCACACCCGCGCAGGTGATTCGCCTGTGTGACCGCCATCGCGGCGTCGGCGCGGATGGGGTGATGTTGTTGGTG
The DNA here is from genome assembly GCA_025350905.1 of Verrucomicrobiota bacterium. GTDB lineage: Bacteria > Verrucomicrobiota > Verrucomicrobiia > Limisphaerales > JADLHS01 > JADLHS01. Next base: position 43,502 of record JANXWY010000341.1, on the reverse strand, counting down.
CCGGCGCGCACCCCCGCAGCGGACTGGGCGTGGGACTTTTACAACAGCGACGGCAGCGCCGCGGAAATGTGCGGCAACGGCGCGCGGTGCTTTGGCCGTTATGTGCAGCGGTTGACCGGCGCGAATCGCGATTTCCGTTTTGAGACGACGGCGGGAATCATCACCGCCAGTTTTCAGGGCGAGCAGGTGACCGTGAATCTCACGCCGCCCAAAGAATTGCGCTTGGATGAAACCGTGCTGCTCGCGGCGGGACCGGCCACGATCCACTCGCTCAACACCGGCGTGCCGCATGCCGTCGTTTACGTGGCGGACGCGAACCAGGCGATGGTCATGCAACTCGGGCCTGAGATTCGCGGGCATGCCCATTTCGGGCCCCGCGGGACGAACGTGAACTTCGTTCAAGTGCTGGGGGCGAACCACATTCGCGTGCGCACGTACGAACGCGGCGTGGAAGGTGAAACGCTCGCGTGCGGCACGGGCGTCAGCGCGGCGGCGCTCATTTCTGCGCGCCTTCATGGTTTCACGTCGCCTGTCAAGGTTCAAGTCCAGGGCGGCGACCAGCTCGCGGTGAGCTTTCAGGAGGGCGGCGCGGCGTTTGAAAACGTGCGCTTGACCGGGCCGGCGGATTTCGTTTTTACCGGGCGAATTGAGGTTTGAGTCGCCGGGGCGAATCCCGGCCGGGCCCCCGGGACGCCGCCGACCTGAGGCGGCCACCACCAGTCCAACCCCGCGGCAGGCGCGGCAAAGGGTGTTTCGATGCCACCGCAGGTGAGCTTCCGTAGCGGTGTCCGCATGCGATGCGTCGCTACCGGGCCATTCATAACGCTTGCCAAACGCATTTCCTGCCATAGATTAAGCGCCCGTTTATCGAAATATGGAAATGAATCTCGGCAACCTTTTGCTGGCCCAAGCACCGGCCATGCAGCCCGATCCCAAGGGCGAAATGATCAAGCTGGTGGGCATGCTCGGCTTGATGGGCGTGATGTTCTATTTCGTCGCCCTGCGGCCGCAACAGAAGCGGGCCAAAGAGCATGCGGCCTTGCTCAAGACCGTCAAGACGGGCGACAAAGTCACCACGACCAGCGGCATCCTCGGCGTGGTCCTCAGCGTGAAGGAAAAAACCGTTACGATCCGGTCGGCCGATGCCAAGTTGGAAATCACCAAAGCTGCCGTGGCTGAAATCACCGAACGCGGCAATGAAAAGAGCGAGAGTTAAACCCGTCCTGCACATCCCATGAGTCGAAACAATTTCTGGCGGTTGAGCATTGTCATCCTGGTCCTGCTGTTCTCGTGTTACGAGATTTTTTTCCGCGATTATCGCTTCGTTCCGCCGAAAGGCCTGGATCTCGTGGAACACTTCGCGGAACGCGCCCGAGTGGCGCCGACGGAGACAACCTTTTCCAACATTGTCTTCACCGCGCGCGCCCTGCAAAAGTCGAATGCCGACCACGCGTTTGCCAACCTTCGGATCGCCATCGGGACGAATGATATTCGGCCCTACTTCGAGTTTGATGCGCGGAATGAGCCCGCGCCGACGACCTATATTTTGAATCGGCTTCAACGCGAGGCGGCGGGCAGGATCCTGCTAGGCATCGACCTCCAGGGAGGCACATCCTTCCTCGTCGAGATGGACATGACGAAGTTGTCCGACACCAACGAAATCAGCGGCGCCCTGTCGCAGGCGGTCGAGGTGTTGCGCAAGCGCTTGGATCCGGATGGCGTCAAGGAGCCGGTGATTCGTCCGTCGGGCAACAACCGCATTGAGATTCAGTTGCCCGGTTTGTCCGAAGATGACCGCGTGCGTGCGAAGGTCACTATTCAGAAACCCGCATTCCTCGAATTCCGCCTGGCCCATGAGCAGACCGATGAGTTGGTGAAATTGGGCGAAGTTCCGCCCGGCTATCAATTGCTCCAACGTAAATCCCGCCCGCGCAGTGGCGGCGAACGCCTCGAACAAGTAATCGTCAAGAAGAAGGGCGAACCCGGTCTGACCGGCAGCATTGTCAAACGGGCGATGGCCGTGCCCGGCAATTTTGGGGAGCCCGAAATCAATTTTCAGCTGAATGACGCGGGCGCCGCGCGCTTTGCGGAGATCACCCGGGAGTTTGTCGGCCGCAAGCTGGCGATCGTATTGGACGGCGAACTGTACTCGGCGCCGAACATCAAGGTCCCGATCGAAACCGGCAATGGCCAGATCACCGGCGATTTTTCCGAAGTGGAGGCGCGCGAGCTGGCGGGGGTGCTGGAGAATCCGTTGCGCGCGCCGTTGCACATCCTCGACTCCACCGATGTGGACCCCACGCTGGGCAAGGATTCCATCAACAGCGGCATGCGCGCGGCCATTTACGGTGTTATTGCCGTCGCGGGCTTCATGCTCGTGTATTACATGCTGGCGGGCGTGGTGGCGAATGTGGCTTTGATGCTCAACATCATCATCCTCATGGGCGTGATGTGTTCCATCAACACCACGCTGACGCTTCCGGGCATCGCAGGCATCGTGCTGACCATCGGCATGGCGGTGGATGCCAATGTGCTGATCTTTGAACGGATCCGGGAGGAAATGGCCAAAGGCAAATCACTTCGCGGCGCCATCGCTGCGGGTTATGATCGCGCGTTCAGTACCATTTTCGATTCCCACGTGACCACGCTCATCTCGTCGATCATCTTGATTTTCATGGGTACCGGTCCCGTCAAAGGCTTCGGCGTTACGCTGACCATCGGCGTCGCGGCCAGTTTGTTTACGGCTTTGGTTGTGACGCGGCTGATCTTCGACTGGCTGCTCGGTCGTAATCTGATTAAGCAGCTAAACATGTTGCACATCATCCGCAACACCAAGATCGACTTTATGCGCTGGGCCAAGCCGGCATTCATTGCCACCTGGTTGCTGATCCTCATCGGCAACGGCTATGGTATTTATCGCGGCAAGGACGTGATGGGGGTCGAGTTTACCGGCGGAACACAGACCACCTTGACCTTTGATCAGAGCCAGACCGTCGGCGTGGATGAAATTCGCAAGTCCGTCACGAAAACCGGCGTCGGCGATGCCTTGATTGCTTACCAAAAGGAACTCGTGACCGGCACGCGCACCTTGATGGTGACGGTGCGCGCCGTGGACGAAAAAGAGGGCGCGGCCGCCAGCCAGAAGGTGATCAGCCAGATCCAGGGGGATTTTCCCGCCGCGAAATTTACGGCCGGCGCCGCTCGAAATGTTGGTCCGACCGTGGGTGGAGAAATCCGGGACACGGCGATTCTCGCGTCCGTGGCCGCTTTGTTCATGATCCTGGTGTATGTGGCTTTTCGTTACGAATTCTCATTCGCTCTCGGCGCAGTCATCGCGATCATCCATGACTTGCTCATGACGACGGGTTGGTATTTCCTGGTTGGCCGACAGATGAATGCGACTACGGTTGCAGCGCTCTTGACCATCATTGGCTTTTCGATCAACGATACGATTGTGATCTTCGACCGCATTCGCGAAGACCTGAAACTGGGGGTCCGTGGGACGTTCCGCGAAGTGATCAACCAGGCGCTCAATCAAACCCTGAGCCGCACGATAATTACGTCGGGCACGGTGTTCCTGGCGACGCTTTCGCTGTATCTGTTTGGTGGCGGACCGGTGAACGATTTCGCCTTTACGTTCCTGGTCGGCATTTTGACCGGCACGTATTCCTCGATCTACATCGCCAGCGTCATCGTCCTGTGGTGGCACAAGGGCCACCGACCCAATCTGGGCTCGGGGGTCGTGTTGGAAAGTGCGGTCCCGGAGAAGCTCGCGGCAAAGTCCTGATCGGCGATTATTCTTACTCTGAAGCCTACCCTGAAGCTTAATCTTTGGGCGGGATTAAGCTTAACCGAAAGATTAGGATTGAACCCTAATCTTTGAACTATGGTTGCCTTGATCGAAATCACCGCCTGGCATTGGGCGGGCTTCATCCTGTGCGTGATCTTCTTTCTCGCGCTGGATCTGGGCGTGTTTCATCGGGCCGCCCACGTGGTCAAATTCCGGGAGGCCCTGACCTGGACGACGATCTGGGTGACGCTTTCTTTCGGTTTTGGTTTGCTCCTCGCGCCGGCCTTGGTCACGGGCTGGGGCAAGCAGGACTCGGTGGAATTCGTGACCGGCTACATCATCGAACTGTCGCTTTCGATGGACAATGTCTTCGTGATGGCGCTGATCTTCACCTATTTCCGGGTGCCCCCGCAGTACCAGCATCGCGTGTTGTTCTGGGGGATCCTCGGCGCGCTCCTGATGCGCGGGGCGATGATCGGGGCCGGCACCGCGCTCATCAGTCGGTTCATGTGGACGCTTTACCTGTTCGGGGCCTTCCTGGTTTTCACCGGCCTAAAGATGCTCTTCGTGAGTGAGGTTGACGTTCATCCGGAAAAGAACCTCCTGCTCCGCCTGGCAAAAAGACTTTTCCGGGTCACGCCCGATTATCACGGCCAGAACTTCACGGTCCGCGGAACGGGCCAGCTCACCTTGACCCCGTTGGCCTTGGTGCTTTTGGTGGTGGAGACCACCGACTTGATTTTTGCCGTGGATTCCATTCCGGCGATTTTTGCCGTGACCCAAAAACCGTTCATTGTTTTCACGTCCAATGTCTTCGCCATTCTCGGCCTGCGCTCGCTTTACTTCGTGCTGGCCGGGGCAATTGAGTACTTCCGCTACCTCAAAATCGGCCTTTCTTTTGTTCTCGTGTTCATCGGCGGCAAGATGCTGCTCGACCCGCACGGCCACCCATCCGCCTGGTTTCAGGTGGAGATCACCAGCAGCGTATCGTTACTGGTCGTGGCCGCGATCATTGTCACCTCGATTGCGCTCTCCGTGGTTGCGGGCCGCCGCGACCAGCAGGCAGCGCGCAAATCCTGACGGCGTGGCGGTGGGCGTCCCGCCTGCCGTAGAGCCGGGCGTCCCGCCCGGCGGAAAACGCCCGGGGATAGCCATTGCTGCAAGATTTCGTGAGCGGTGGGCAAGTGCGAGCGTCCTTTCTGGGTGGCAAGGTGCCACGCTTTACGTCAGGCGAGGCGCCCGACGCTACGCGCATTGACGCCGCTCGCCGTTTCCGGCGAAGCTCTCCGGGATGAAACACCGCTGGTTGCCCGCGCCGCCCCAACCCTTGCTGGCCCTCAAACTGGCGGCGGACCTCAAACTTTCCCCGCTGTTCGCGCAATGCCTGATCAATCGGGGTCTGAGCGAGCCGGACGCAATCGAACACTTTCTCCACCCCCGGCTCAAGCAACTCGCCGACCCGTTCCTCCTGCCGAACATGCCCGCCGCCGTCGAGCGTTTGCTGCGCGCCCGCGAAGCCGGGGAAGCCCTGGTTATTTTTGGCGATTACGATGTGGATGGCGTCACCGCCACCACGCTGCTGGCCGAAGTGTTCGGCGCGCTGGGCTGGTCGGTGAATGCGTATCTGCCGCATCGGCTGGAGGAAGGTTACGGCCTGAGTCAGGACGGTGTGGAAAATTGTCTGAAAAAATTTCCGACCCAGCTCCTGCTGGCCGTGGACTGTGGCTCCACCGCCGTCGCGACCATTGCGTGGTTGCAAGCGCGTGGGGTGGACGTGATCGTGCTCGATCACCATCAGGTTTCGTCCCCGGCGCCCGCCGCGGTGGCGTTGGTCAACCCGCAGCTCTCAACGCTCAACGCTCAACCCTCAACCGCTTTCACCGAACTTTGTTCCGCCGGCCTCGCCTTCAAACTCGCGCACGCCCTGGTCAAGCGCGGACGCGAAATCGGCCTGCCGGACGCGGCGGAATATGATTTGCGACCGCTGCTCGATCTGGTGGCACTGGGAACGATTGCCGATCTCGTGCCGCTCGTGGGCGAAAACCGCATCCTGGTTGCCGCCGGACTCGAACGACTGAGCGACACGAAGCGGCCCGGTCTGGTCGCGTTAAAACAAGTCGCCCAATGCCCACCGACGCTCGGCACCTACGAAGTTGGCTTTCAACTGGGCCCGCGCTTGAATGCGGCCGGGCGGTTGGAAACGGCGGAGGCAGCCTTGCAGTTGCTGCGGGCGCGGGATTTGTCGGCGGCCCTGCCAATCGCGCAGCAGCTCGATGCCCAGAATCGCGAGCGGCAAAAGATCGAGCGCAGCATCGTGGACGAGGTCTTGGGCGCGGTGCGGGCCAACTTCCATCCGGAGACTGACTTCGTCATCGTCCAGGGGCAATTGCTCTGGCACATCGGCGTGGTGGGCATTGTCGCGTCGCGCGTGGTGCAGGAATTTTATCGGCCCACTTTCATCGTGGGCGGGGACGGCGATCAATGGCGCGGCTCCGGTCGGAGCATCGCCGGCTTTGATCTCGCGGCCGCCCTGCGGGAATGCGATGACTTGCTCGTGCGACACGGAGGGCATGCGATGGCGGCCGGCATCACGATTCGCCCTGACCAACTCACTGCCTTTCGCGCGCGCCTCAACGATCTCGCCCGGCGGACCCTCAAACCGGAAGATTTGCAACCGCCCCTCCGGCTCGACGCCGAAATCCGCCTGGGAGACATTTCGCTGGCCGCACTGGCGGAACTCGATCAGTTCAAACCGACCGGGATGGGGAATCCGATGGTGCAATTCTTCGCCCGTGGCCTCACGCAGCAACGGCCGCTCCTGCGGATGGGCGCGGAGAAGCAACACATCAAACTGTGGTTGACCGACGGCCAAACGAGCCATGAGGCCGTGTGGTGGAACGCGGGCAAGGAATCGGTGCCGGAAGGGAAATTCGACGTGGCCTTTGCTCCGCAGGTCAATGACTACAATGGCAGACGCACCGTACAGTTGAAAATTTTGGACTGGCGGCCTGCGTGAAATCAAGCGAGCGTCGCCAATCAGAAATTCAATGAAAGTAACGAAGCAATTCCGTGACTTTTGTGCGGGTAAGTGGATGAGGCGCAGTCTTGTCGCCTTTTGGGCCGTATATTTTGTCACCTATTTGCTTTTGACGCTACACGGTGATTATTACGGGCCGTATGTCGCAGGAAAAACCCGCTTGAAAAATAGTGGCTGGGCGCTTCGCGATTCCTACATTTTGGAACCATATCACGCCCGTTTTGATCGTTCTGGCTTCAATTGGGCTGGAGCCATCTTTTCGCCCATGATCCTTCTTGATCGACTGGTATGCCACCGCGACAAATACATTGCGTTCGACCATGAGCCCTAGCTGTGTGTCGATGCCTTGGCTGTGAGAATCACAATGGCAACCATTACGACTCCCGCTCACCCGTACGACCGCAGATTCCACTCGTCCAACAGCGCCTTCGGGATTTCTTCCAAAAATCTCGACGGTTGTTGCATCGTAGCGCCCGTGTTGCCGTAGCCGGCGCGCAGGAGCGGGTAGCTGAGGTAAAGTTCGTTGCGGGCGCGGGTCACCGCGACGTAAAACAACCGCCGTTCTTCTTCTTCGCCTTCGGTGGATTCCATCGAGCGGGCGGAGGGAAAGAGCCCATCGCAGAGCATGAGGATGAACACCACGTCGAACTCCAGGCCCTTGGCTTGGTGGATCGTGGACAGGCGCAGTTTCTCGTCATCGCGGTTGGCGGGCTGCTGCTCCGCCTCGGCCTCAACGTTCGTGAGCAGCGCCAGCTGGGTGAGGAATTCATCCACCGTCGGAAATTGTTGCGCGAAGACCGCCAGTTGTTTCAAGTCCTCCAAGCGGGAGCGGTAGTTGGCAAAGTTTTCCTTCAGGTGATCGTCGTACCCCGCTTCGATTACGAGTGGAATCATCCGGGCGGCGCTGGTGCGAACGTCAGGCGCTTCGAGCTGGGCGACGGTCGCCGTCAACTGCGCCCAAGCCAACAAGGCTTTTTTGGGGACATGCTTGGCGCAAGCTTGGAGAGCGGTGGCGATGTGCTTGCGGTTTGCAACTGGAGCACCCCCCACCCCGTCCCTCTCCTCATCGGATGGGGAGAGGGTGTCTGCAGGACGGGTGAGGGGACTGTTTGCGTGTTCACCGTTGAAAGTCCGCCACAATTTGTCCGCCCCCTTGCCGCCGACCCCGGGGAGGAGCTGGGCGATCCGCTTGAACGAAAGTTCGTCGCGCGGATTGGTCACCAGTTTGAGATGCGCCGTCACGTCCTTGATGTGCGCCTGCTCAAAGAAACGGATGCCGCTGGTGATGCTGAACGGGATGTTGCGGCGCGTGAGTTCCAACTGCAGTTCGAGCGCGTGAAAGTGGGAGCGGTACAGCACTGCCATCTGGTTCATGTCCCCGCCTTCCTCGCGCAGTTCCAGCACACGTTGAGCGACGAAGGCGGCCTGCTCGGCGGCGTCGTTGCATGTCACCAGGACGGGCTTCGCGCCGGACTTGCGGGCGGGCGCGAGCTGCTTGGCAAATTGCTGGACGTTGGCGGCGATGGCGGCGTTGGCCACGGTCAGGATTTCCGGTGTGCTGCGATAGTTGGTTTCGATCTTGTAGGTCTGGGCCCCCGGATAACGTTCCGGGAATTTGAGAATATTTTGAAAATTCGCGCCGCGCCAGGCGTAGATGCTTTGCGCGTCATCACCCACTACCATCACGTTCCGATGGCGCGCGGCCAGTAGATCAATGAGGTCGCTCTGCAGTTTGTTCGTGTCCTGGTATTCGTCCACGAGCAGGAACTGGAAGCGTCGCTGGTAGTGCTCGCAAACGTCGGCGTGAGTCTGAAGCAACTTGAGCCAAAGGACCAGCAGGTCGTCGAAGTCGACGGCGTTAGTGGCCAGCTTCCGGGCGCGGTAGCTCTGTTGCATGGCTTCGATCTGCGGCGCGAGGTCGGCGAAGTAACCGTATTCCGTGCCGAGAATTTCCGGGATGGATTTATGGGTATTGACCGCGAGCGAGAAAATATCTCCGAGCACCTCGGCCTTGGGGAAGCGGGTGGCTTTGACGTCAATGTCCGACTCCGCGACGCAGCTGCTGATGTGATGCTTGGCGTCGTCGCGATCCAGGATGGTGAAATCCCGCCCGTAGCCCAGCAGGGCCGCGTGCTGGCGGAGGATGCGATTGCCGATGGAATGAAAGGTCCCGCCCCACAACGCGGTCAGTTCGTGCCCGAGCAAATCCGTGACGCGCCGCATCATTTCGCCGGCGGCTTTGTTGGTGAACGTGAGCAGCAGGATGCGATCGGGCGGAATGCCCTGTTCGAGCAAATACGCAACGCGATAAATGAGCGTGCGGGTCTTGCCCGAACCGGCGCCGGCAATGACCAGCGCCGGGCCGGGCGGCGCGGTGACGGCGGCGCACTGTTGCTGGTTGAGTTCGCGCGCATAATCAATCTGCAAGTGGACGGCAGCTTGGAAGGGTTGCAAAACGTAGTCGCGCGACATGCGGCGCAGTCTAGTCCGCCCGCAGAAGGTTTCCAAGCTTCGCCCTCGTCCGTTTACGCGACCGCATTAGGCGGTGGCCTAATCTGGTGGGGATGGCGCGCTGCGCCGTCCCGCGCTGCGGAATAGCGGCGCAAGGAACTGGAAAAATGCTCATCCATTTCACACGTTCCGCCCGCTTTACGGGCGGGGACATCGCAGCGCAATGTCCCTACCTCGTCGAATCAAGGCACGACCTCGATATTGCGCCGCTTGCCCAAAGTCAGTGGGGTCCGCTAGCATCAGCCATGTCGAAAACGTTGCTGACGTTCGTGGACGATCTCTACGAAGACTTGGAGTTGTGGTATCCGAAATTGCGCTGTGAAGAAGCCGGCTATGCGATGCGGTTGGCGGGTCCGGAGTTGAAAATCTACACCGGCAAGCACGGTTATCCCGCCAAAGCGGATCTGCTGTTGCGCGACGCGCGGAGTGCGGACTTTTGTGGGTTGCTCGTGCCGGGTGGTTTCATGCCGGACAAACTGCGGCGCGATCTCAAGGTGCTTTCGCTTACGCGCGAATTTTTTGAGCAGGGCAAAGTGGTCGCGTTCATCTGTCATGGGGGCTGGATTCCGATTTCGGCCCGCATCCTGAACGGCAAACGCGTTACCGGTTCACTTGGAATCAAGGACGATTTGGAAAACGCCGGCGCCTACTGGGTGAACGAGCCGGTGGTGGTGGACGGCAATTTGATTTCCAGCCGTACGCCGCTGGACCTGGCTCCGTTTGCAAAGGCGATGGTGGATTTCTTGGCGCGCGGTTGAATCACGCCGCCCGATTCGTTTTATGGCCCATGGCGCTCCCTCAACCGAAGCCGATCCCACCTTCTCCGCGAAGTCGCGTTCGACTTGGGAAGTGGTCCGACGCGTCGCCATTTACCTGCGGCCGTACAAACTGGCCTCGGTGGCGACAGTCGCGTGCACCGTCCTTTCGCTCCTGGCGTCGTTCGCGTTTCCCAAACTCACGGCCTATGCCATTGACGATGTGATTCGGCAGGGGCGCACCGAGCAATTGACCGCGGTGATGCTCGGTTTGATCGGTGCGTTCTTGCTGCGCGACCTTTTCAGCGGGTTGCGCATTCTCGTCAACAATCACTTCGAGCAAAACGTGATTTTCGACATGCGCCGCGAGGTTTATGCGCGGCTGCAACGACTGCCGGTCGGCTATTTCGACCAGCGCGCGTCCGGCGATCTGATGACCCGCGTCATTGAAGACGTGAACTCCGTGGAGCGCGTGTTGATCGACGGAACGGAGCAGGGCGTGGTGGCGTTGGTCGGCGTCCTGGGCGTAGGCGCCATTCTGATTTATTCCAATCCGTGGCTCGCGTTGGTCGCGATGTCCCCCATCCCCGTGCTGGCGCTGGGGGCGCTGTGGTACACGCTGACGGCGCATCGACGTTATCGGCGGCAACGCGAAGCATCGAGTGCCATGAATGCGCTGTTGATGGACAATCTGCAAGGCGTCCGGCAGATCAAGGCCTTTGGGCGGGAAGCCCACGAGGACCAGCGCTTCAGTGAGCGGGCGGATGCGCTCCGGCGGGGAACGCTGGGCATCATGCGGGTGTGGGCGATCTACTCGCCGGTGATGAGTTTTGCCGGCGCGATCGGTTTTGCGCTCGTGCTCTGGGTGGGCGGGCGGCAGGTCATTCAACACCAGATGGAGCCGGGCGCGCTGGTGGGGTATCTGCTTTACCTTGGCATGTTTTACACCCCGATCGGCCAGTTACACGGGCTGAATCAATTGCTGCAAAGCGGGCGGGCGGCGGGCGAGCGCGTGCTGGATATTCTGGATGCGACAAAAGAACGCGACGACGACAAGCGCCGCGAGGCTCTGCACCGACCGGTGCGCGGCGAAGTGGTTTATGAAAATGTCGGTTTCAGTTACGCCTCCGAACCGGAGCGCCGAGCGCCGACTCGGCAAGTTTGGGAAACCGATCTGAATCAAGCCGAGACGGTGCTCGGCGCTCCGAAAGTCGAGCGGACAGTCTTGAACAACATTTCGCTGCACGCCCAACCGGGTGAAATGATTGCGCTGGTCGGGCCAACCGGCGCTGGTAAATCCACAGTGGTAAACCTGCTGCCTGCGCTCTACGAACTCACCTCCGGCCGCATTTTGGTGGACGGGCAGGACATCAGTAACGTTGCGCTCGAATCGTTGCGCGAACACATCAGCGTGGTCAGTCAGGAGCCGTTCCTCTTCAACGGCACGATTCGAGAAAACATTCTCTATGGCAAATTGGATGCGACCGAAGCTGAGTTGCTGGCCGCTGCCCGCGCGGCGAATTGTTACGAATTCATCGCGAACCTGCCGCAGAGTTTTGATACCCGCGTCGGCGAGCGCGGCGTGAAGTTGAGCGTCGGCGAAAAGCAACGCGTGAGCATTGCCCGGGCGCTGCTCAAAAACGCCCCCATCCTCATTCTCGACGAAGCGACCGCCAGCGTGGACACCGCCACGGAGCGCTTGATTCAGGAGGCGCTCGAGCGGCTCATGGCCAATCGCACGAGCTTCGTCATCGCGCATCGGCTCAGCACGATTCGGCGGGCGGATCAAATCCTGGTGCTGCGGCATGGGCAGATCATCGAGCGCGGTGCGCACGAGGATTTGCTGGCGCAGGACGGGCTGTATGCCCGACTCGCCCGGATCCAAAACACTTCCACCATCGAGGAAGGTTTCACAAAACTTGAGGTCGCGACCCCCGGCTAGGGTCATCGCGCTGTGATGACCAGCGCCCCGTGCAGGGGCGCAACGGCGGCAAGGCAGTTGACGCTGGGTCGCACTCTGAACCCGGACGTACGCAAAAAGGTGTTCGAGTCCTGCCCGGGCCGGGGTCATCGCAGCGCGACGACCCTACCGCGACGGCGTCCCGGTAACACTTGCCAAGGCCCCGGTGCTTTTCTTAACTTCAGTCCATGGAATCGTCGCAGTTTCCCCAATACCTCGCCGTGCTGATCCTGTTCGTGCTCGCTGTGGCGGCCACCGGCGGCATGATTGGCCTTTCGATGGTGCTCGGCAAACGCGGGCGGACCAGCAAGATCAAGGACACCGCGTACGAGTGCGGCATGCTGCCAATTGGCGAAGGCAGCACCCGGATGTCGGTGAAATTCTACCTCGTGGCGATGCTGTTTATCCTGTTCGATATTGAAGTCGTGTTCATGTATCCGTGGGCGGTGATCTACAAGTCCATGCTGCAAGACCCGGCCACGCGGAACCTGATTCTCGGCTCGATGGTTTCCTTCCTCGGCATTCTTTTTATCGGCTACATCTACGCAGTGAAGAAGAAGGCGTTTGACTGGAAGAGTTGATGCGGGTCGCAAAATTTCAAACGACCGTCGTGCGTGCTGCACCACGGCCCTTTTAGTCTCCAAGTGATAGCCGGAGCAAGCACTGTCGCCGCCGCCTTAGAAGTCGGCGGGCGGCTCGAATCTCCAGAATCCGCCTCCTCACGTCGGCGGCTACGCTATGCAGGTCAGGCCACCGTGATATCCTTGTCCAGATAGACGTCCTGAATCGCATTGAGCAATTCGACGCCCTCCACCAGGGGCCGTTGAAACGCCTTGCGGCCGGAAATCAAGCCGGTGCCGCCCGCGCGTTTGTTGATCACGGCCGTTTTCACCGCGGCTTCGAGGTCGCCCTTGCCCTTGGATTCGCCTCCGGAATTAATCAAGCCGGCGCGACCGGAATAACAGTTCAATACCTGATACCGACACAGATCAATCGGATGATCGGTTGTCAATTCCGTGTAAACCCTCTCATGGGTTTTGCCGTAATTCGGGACGGCCTTATAGCCGCCGTTGTTCTCCGGCAGCTTCTGCTTGATGATGTCGGCTTGGATCGTTACGCCGAGATGATTCGCCTGGCCGGTGAGATCGGCGCTGACGTGATAATCCTTTTCCTTCGTCTTGAATGCATTGTTCCGGAGGTAACACCAAAGCACGGTGGCCAGCCCGAGTTCATGCGCCCGCTTGAACGCTAGGCTGGTCTCGACAATCTGCCGCGCCGATTCCGCCGAACCGAAGTAAATGGTCGCCCCCACCGCGGTCGCCCCGAGGTTCCAGGCCTGTTCGACTTGCGCGAAATAAATCTGGTCGAATTTGTTCGGGCAGGTCATCAGCTCGTTGTGATTCAGCTTCACCATAAACGGAATGCGGTGCGCGTATTTGCGCGAAACCATGCCGAGCACGCCGAGCGTGGATGCGACGGCGTTACAGCCGCCTTCGAGGGCGAGTTTCACGATGTTTTCCGGATCAAAGTAATCCGGGTTCGGGGCGAAGCTGGCGCCTGCCGAATGTTCGATGCCCTGGTCCACCGGCAGGATGGACAAATAACCGGTGCCGCCGAGACGGCCGGTGTTGAACATTTGCTGGAGGCTGCGCAGCACCTGGGGAGTGCGGTCCGTGCAGGCCATGACGCGGTCAACGAAGTCGGGGCCGGGAAGGTGCAGGTTTTCCTTGGGCACGGTTTTGCATTGATGTTCGAGGAGCGCCGGGGCGGAATCGCCGAGGAGTTGCGTGATCTTGTGGTTCATATTTCAATGTCGATTGCGTTTACCTGCCAAAATATTCCCGCAGGCGGGGAGAGGTCGTTCCGGATATCCGGAAAGCCGACACTCGTTCACGCGGAGGAGGGTAGGGGATTCTGGCGGTTGGGCCAATTGATTGTTGGCGTTTTATTACCAGATTTTGCTGGTGAACCAACCCCAACCCCGCCGCGCGCTCCGCCGGTTTCAAGGGGTTTTTAACCACGAAATACACGAACCACACGAAAAACCTGGCGGGCGATTCTGGGCAGTGTTCCTTTCGTGTGTTTGGTGTATTTCGTGGTTGAACATTAGTAAACCAACACCAGCACCGCCGCTTGCGCCGCCTCCTTCACCACCACCTCCAAAATCGTAGCAGCCGAGGTGACGAGGCTCTGACTTCCTGCGTTTGAAATGAGCCTCCTCACGTCGGCTGCTACAGGGTCAGTACACGAGCACAAGCACGGCCGCTTGTTCGACCAATTTGACGACCTCCTCCAACTTCATCTCTTTCGTGTTCGGCTCTTTCAGTCTGGCGGCCACTCCGGGCCCTGATTCCCGAAAGCACGGGCGCTAACTGGTCTTCACGGCGTAATTCACATTCTCCCCATAGCGGTGTGTCAGCAGACTGCCCCTGACGGAATTCCAAAGGGCCGCGCTCTGCCGAGTCGCCGCTACGCCATTTACCAGCGCCAGCGGCGCGGCATATTTGTAGAACCTCCGCCCTAAAACAATCCCAAGCTCCTTAGGAGCGATATCGTCGGGGAATATGCCGCTCCTGACGGAGCTTGCGAAAAACGGACCGTGCAGGCTACGAAGATTCCGCGCCTACGGCGCTGGCTGGCTGAAGCCCGCTCTTCTGCGAAGTTCACTTCGCCGTCACCACGACGTAATTCTTCTTCCCTTTCCGCAGCAGGACGTGTTTGCCGAAAAGCAAATCGTTCGTGGTTACGGCGCGGGCAGCGTTGGCCTCGCGGACGTTGTTGAGGTTCACGCCCCCACCTTCGAGGTCTTTGCGAGCTTGGCCTTTGGACGGGCATAATCCTGAGTGGACCAGTAATTCCACGAGCAAGATGCCCGTTCCGTCAAGTGTGGCTTTCTCGATGTCTTTGGTGGGAACTTCGCCCACGATCTCGCGGAAGGTGGCTTCGGAAATGCCGTCGAGATTGCCGCCAAAAAGAATTTCACTCGCGCGCCGGGCGTCGTCCGCCGCCGTTTTCCCGTGAAGGAGCTCCGTGAGTTCGGCGGCAAGGAATTTGTGTGGCGCGCGCGCGCCGGCATTGGCGGCGTGCTGTTGCTCCAGTTCCGAAATCTGTGGCTGGTTGGCGAAGGAGAGCATCTTCAGGATTTTGATCACGTCGGTGTCGTCGAGCTGAATGAAGAACTGGTAGAAGCGATAGGGGCTGGTTCTTTCGGCCGCAAGCCACACGGTGCCGCTCGCGGTCTTGCCGTATTTCGTCCCGTCCGCCTTGGTCATGAGAGGGAAGGTGAGTCCAAACACGGTCGCCCCGAGTTTTTTTCGGCAGAGCTCCGTTCCCGCCGTGATGTTGCCCCATTGATCGGTCGCGCCCACCTGCAACTCGCAATTGAACTCTTTGCGCAAATGATAAAAATCAAACGCCTGAAGCAGCATGTAGCTGAACTCGGTGTAGCTGATGCCGACCTCGCGGTCTTCCATGCGTGCCCGCACACTTTCCTTGGCGACCATCTGATTGACGGAAAAATGCTTGCCGATGTCGCGCAGGAAATCGAGATAACTGACCGGCGCAGTCCAAGTCGCGTTGTCGAGCAGGCGCGCGGGATTTTGCTTCGTGTCGAAGTCGAGCAGTCTGGCCATTTGGACTTTCACGCTGGCGATGTTGTGGTCGAGAATTTCCCTGGTGAGGAGCTGTCGTTCCGCCGTCTTGCCGCTCGGATCCCCAATGCTGCCGGTGGCGCCGCCGGCGAGGGCAATCGGCGAGTGGCCAAGCAGTTGAAAACGCCGGAGCGCGAGCAGGGGCACGAGGTTGCCGACATGCAGGCTGTCGGCGGTGGGGTCAAAGCCCGCGTAAAGCGTGGTGGGGGCGGCGAGCCGCTTGGTCAGTTCCGCCGTGTCCGTGCAGTCGGCGACGAGGCCGCGCCAGTTGAGTTCGTCCAAAATGGTCATGCTGCTTAAAGTTACGGAGGTGACGAGCGATTGCCAACTCTGACTGTGTTCTAGGGTCAGGGTTTCTTCAGTTGCCCTTTCAGAAAATCCGGGTGGCGACGTTCATGCACGAGGCCCAGAAAATAAATCACATCGCCCTTGATGAAATAATAGATGTAGAAGGGAAATGGCCGCGTTCGCCGACAAGGGAAACCATGCGGTCCGACATGATCGCCGCCCTGCCAACGAATAACCTCACGCGTTTGTCCGGCGACGCGCTCCCGAAAGGCACTCGCCAATCGATCCGAACTGTCGCGGTAATTCGCTTCCTCCCGCCGCAGATCGTTGCGAAATTGTCGGCTGAAGAGCGCCTTCACAAGGGGGCGTCGAAAACATCCTTGAAGGTCAGTCCAGAGTCGTTCCCGGCGATCATGTCATTCAGTCGTCGAGTCAGGTCAGCTTTGATCTCTTCATCACTGCGGGGGTCGTCGGCGAGGCTGGCGATCAGCAATTTTGCCAGTTCGGCCCGTTCTCCTTGCGAGAGGCCGAGTACCTCCTCCGCGACCGTGAGGTTGTTCAATGCCATGAATTGAAATTAGTGGGTGTCACGGCTTGCGCAAGCAAAACCCTACCCTAGGCAATGGCCGGATGAAATTACGTTTGGTGTCGGGTGCCCCACCGCATCAATCTCCGGCCACCGTGCCGAATCTGTGTTCGGCGCTCCGTGTGCGGTCCGTGTGCGGCTTGACGCTGTCCGGTGCCTCCGCTACTTTGCGCACCAGATGAGTAAAGAATCGAACATGCAAAATTTTCTCGTTCCCATCGTGGTTGAACAAACCGGGCGGGGCGAACGGAGCTGGGACATTTATTCACGGCTGCTGGTGGACCGCATTCTCTTCCTCGGCACGCCGGTGGACGACAACGTCGCCAACATCATCATCGCGCAGTTCTTGTTCCTCCAGATGTCCGATCCGAAGAAAGATATTCACCTTTATATCAATTCACCGGGTGGCAGCGTCACGGCGGGGCTGGCCATCTACGACACGATTCAATACATGACCTGCGATGTGAACACGTATTGCATCGGTCAGGCCGCGAGCATGGGCGCGGTGCTGTTGGCGGCGGGGGCGAAAGGCAAACGCTACGCGTTGCCGAACGCGAACATCATGATCCACCAGGTGTTGGGCGGGGCCGAAGGGCAGGCCAGCGACGTGGAGATCCGCGTCAAGCACATGCTCAAGCTGAAGCTGACGTTGAACGGCATCCTGTCCAAACACACGGGCAAACCCATTGAGCAGGTCGAGAAGGATTGTGATCGCGACAATTACATGAGCGCCGAGGAAGCTATGCATTATGGCCTGGTGGACCACGTCGTGCAATCGCGGAAGGAAATCCCCGGCTTGCCCGAGAAGCCGTCGATGATCCCATGAGGACAAACGCATGAAACCGTATCGGCTCCTGCCCTTCGACCTCCGTCGTTCAACTTTCTGGATTTGAAATGGCCCGCCCGACCAACATTACCATGTGCAGCTTCTGCGGCAAATCGCACGCGGAAGTGAAGAAGCTCATCGCCGGACCGGGCGTCTATATCTGCGACAACTGCATCATCCTTTGCAAGAACGTGCTCGACCGCGAGACGCAGATGCTGGAGCAGAAGCGGCAGCCGCGGTTCGCGGTGCCCAAGCCCGCCGACATCAAGCGCCAGCTGGATGTGCATTGCATTGGTCAGGGGCAGGCAAAAAAGACTTTGGCCGTGGCGGTCCACAACCACTTCAAACGGATCCAAATCGAACCGCCACTGGCGGAAGGCGAGGAGTCGCCCAAGCCAACTCCGGCGCGGCTCCACGCGGAAGTTGAAATTGAAAAGAGCAATATTTTAATGGTGGGACCGACCGGTTCCGGTAAGACGCTGCTGGCGCGAACGCTGGCGCGCGTGCTGGATGTGCCGTTCGCCATTGCGGACGCCACCACGCTCACGGAAGCCGGTTATGTCGGCGAGGACGTCGAGAACATTATTTTGCGGCTGTTGCAAAGCGCCGACTACGACGTGAAGCGCGCCCAGCGCGGCATCATTTACATCGACGAAATTGACAAGATTACGCGCAAATCCGAAGGCCCATCCATCACGCGCGACGTGAGCGGCGAGGGCGTGCAACAAGCGCTGCTCAAAATCCTGGAAAGCACGGTTTGCAACGTGCCGCCGCAGGGCGGACGCAAACATCCGCAGCAGGAATACATCAAGGTGGATACCACGAATATCCTGTTCATCTGCGGCGGGGCGTTCGTGGGGCTGGAGAAGGTCATCCAGCGGCGGCTCGGTCGCCACACGATGGGTTTCAACGCGACGGGTAAGACGGCCATCGCGAAGGAAATCCCGCGCGACGAAATGCTCGCGCATGTTGAGCCGGAGGATTTGCTGAATTACGGTTTCATTCCGGAATTCGTCGGCCGCCTGCCGGTCGTGACCACCCTCGCGGAGTTGAATGAAGATCAGCTGGTTTCCATTCTCATCGAACCGAAGAACGCGTTGATCAAACAGTACGCGAAGTTGCTGGCGATGGAGGGGGTGGACCTGCATTTCACGCCGGATGCGCTGCGCGAACTGGCGATCCAAGCCCACAAGAAGGGCACGGGGGCCCGGGCGTTACGCGGACTGATCGAGCGGTTGATGCTGGACGTGATGTACGATGTGCCCGAAAACGGCGACATCCTGGACATCAAAGTGACGCGGTCCGTCGTGTTGGGGGAGATCAAGCCGATCGTCCGCCGCAAGCAGGATCAGGCGGCGGCTTGAGGGCGGGCCAATACCTTTAGTGCGGACGGTGGTCGCCCAATCGACTTCTGCCCGGTGCGGAGGACTCCCAAACAACGCCAAACGCTTTTCCTCAACCCCCTTCAATCAGCGCCAGTAAAGCTGGTGGTCAAGGAGGTGGATTTTTCGCGACGGATGCGTCAAGCTTCGCCCGGAAACAAACCATGAAGCCGGGAGCCAACAGCCAAAATCCAAAGCGGCAGTTCGAAATCCTTCGGCTTCCGATGACCGCACTCAACTTGTGGCTCTTGCTGCTGGCCGGTTGCACCACGCGCATGGGTGCGGATCGCGTTTCGCCGCGAGCGGCCTACAATCAAGTGTCGGCCAACGTGCTCAGTACTGGCCGACCCAGCGCGGACACCGTTTCGCTGCTGCACCGCTACGATCTGGATGCCCTGGTGGCGGCGCAACCGGTTGCGGCCGTCGGCCAGCTGCATGCGAAGGCGCTGGCTACCGGCGAGCGCGACCTGCTGTTTGCGCTGGCCGAGGTGAGTTATCTGGCGGGCGAAAAGTTGCGGCGCAACGTCAAGCCGTGGGAAACCTTGGACCCGCGCGATTACTATCTCGGTTCGGCGGTGTATGCGTACCTCTTTTTGTTTGGCGAAGGCCGCGACGCCAAACCCGTTGCATTTGATCGGCGGTTCCGCATCGCTTGCGATCTCTACAATTTCGGGTTGGGCTGGGCGCTTGGCGAGCGGGGCGGCACTAATGCCGTCGTGCGGCTGGTGGGAGGTCATCGCCGCTTGCCCGTGGGTGAAATCGAATTGCGTTTCAGCGCGCCGGGCTTTCCGTGGCCGCTGGACCAATTCGAACATTTCCTGGTGGCCGACAAATTCCGAGTGCGGGGAGCGAGTGTGCGCAATCGTGACGCCGGCGTCGGCGCGCCGTTGATCGCCGTCCGTAAATTGGACCCGGACCTGCGCTTTCAGGGGGTCGCGCCCGCCACCGTCTTTCTTCGGGTGACGAACTCGCTGGCCAACCTGGCTGCGGGCAAAAGTGTTGCGTCCCTGGAATTGTTTTGTCCCTTCGACCAGACCAGTGTCCAGGTGGGCGAGGTCAAGGTGCCGTTGGAAACTGATATTACCGCGCCGTCGGCTTACCTGCTGAACCAGTCCTTTGTCTGGCAATTGGAGCGGCTGCAGTTTTTTAATCCCGGGCAGGGCTTGCGAAGTCAATTGCTCTTGTCGCGGCCGTATCAGCGTGGCCGGGTGCCGGTGGTCTTCGTTCATGGAACGTTTTCCAGCCCCGTCTGGTGGGCGGAAATGGTCAACACGCTGAATGCCGACCCGGTGCTGCGCGAGCGCTTTCAAATCTGGCAGTTCCTCTATCGCAGCAGCAACCCATTGCCGGTGTCCGCCTCCGAACTCCGCGCGGAACTCTCGGCCACGATTCAAAAACTGGACCCCGACGGGAAGGATCCGGCCCTGCGCCAAATGGTCGTCATCGGTCATAGCCAGGGCGGGTTGCTGACCAAGCTCACGGCCACCGACACCGGCGACCAGCTTTGGAGCGTATTCAGTGATAAGCCGCTGGCGGAGGCAAACTTCACTGAAGCCCAGCGCGAACTGATTCGCAGTTACCTGTTCCTGAAACCGTTGCCGTTCGTGCGGCGGGTGGTGTTCATCAGCACGCCCCATCGCGGTAGCTATATGGCGGGCGACTTTGTGCGCAATCTCGTTCGCAAACTGGTTTCTTTGCCCGAGGCCATGGTGCAAAAGAGCACGGATTTCTTGCTGCACAGCCAGGACGTAAAACTGCCCGCCTCTTTTCGTGGCAAGATGCCCACCAGTGTGGATGGCATGTCACCCAAGAATCCGTTTCTCCTGAAGCTGGCCGAGCTCCCGGTCGCGCCGCCGATCAAAGCCAATTCCATCATTGCGATCAAGGGCGACGACCAACCCCCTGCGGGCGACGACGGCGTGGTGAAATACACCAGCGCGCATGTGGACTACGCGGAGTCGGAGCTCATCGTGCGCAGCGGCCATTCCTGCCAGGACAAACCGGCGGCGATCGAGGAAGTGCGACGTGTCCTCCACGAACATTTGCGGGGACTGCCATCCACCGTGACGCCCCCGTCGCGTTAGTGCCAGGCACGTGATACGCCACCTTTCATTCCTTAAGCTCTTGCTGGTCACCCTGCTCACGGGGTGTGCTTATTCGCTTCAGCCTTTCAGCCTACGTACGGAGGTAAGACTCCAATTACAGGCGGCACGGTTCGAAGGCTATGCCATCCGCGTGACGGCAACCGAGCCACCCTCAGATTACCCATTCACGCCAGATGGTCGTGTGACTTTCACGGTGCCGCCGTTCCGCCGGGGCTGCACCAAGTATCTCTTCGGCGTCATCAAGATTGCCGACGCAACGCCGGCGAACACTGGCATTGTCGAGTTGTGCCGCAGGCAGCGAGTCGTTCATAATTTGTCGCTGTCCCAGATCGCAAAGCTGCCAGAAGACGCGGGTGGCTATCGGATTGTAAAAGTTAAAGACTGAATCAGCGTCGAGAGCATGAGTTTGGGCCGGGTGAGCGCGAGGTTTGACTTCAAGATGCCGACGGTGACCACGGGTTGAAGACCGGATAATAGAAGTCGTCGCCGTTGCGGGTTACCACCGTCAGGCCGAAGTGAATGGCTGTGGCTTCAATCTGGCTGTCGCGGACTGACAGGATGCGTCCTTGCCTTTTGGCCTCGGCCACGAGCCGTCCCCATTCCACCGCCACGCCTTCGTTGAAATCCAGAATCCGGCCCGCATAATCTTCGCGGAGGAACTTGAAGGTGCGTTCGAGTGAACGCTGCCGCTTGCTGGCCGGCAGATGTTCGATGCCGGCCACGATTTCGCCAATGCTGATCGCGCTGATGGCGGCTTCCGCTTCGTTCGCCTCCAGCCCGGTGAGCAGACCAGCGTGGGGTGAAGGCTTGGTCAGTTCGGAAAGCGTGTTGGTATCGAGTAGCCAGTTCAAAAGGCGACCTCCCGGACCCGCTCGCGGCGGCGCTCCAGGGTGAGGCCGCGCAGACGGCGAAAATGCCACGCGAGCGATTGCTTCGGTGAACGCACCCGGCGCAGCATAATGTCGCCATTGGCAAGCTCGAAGAGCAGAAAATCATCGCCCGCGCGAAATTTGTGTCGCTCGCGGATCGGGCGCGGAATAACCACCTGGCCTTTGCTGGAAATGGTCGTCGTCACGCCGTAAGGATGGCCCGATGCGCGGCACGGGTCAAGATGCCGTTGGGACGCTCACCGATTCTGACCTGCTCCTGCCGCCCCGCCGCTCAACCCGCCTCCGCCCTACGCCCCCAGTTTACCTTCTGCATTTTGAGTTTTTCATTCCCCCCGAAACGTAAGTTGACGCCCTGCGGGTCGCGGCCTAAAGTCGCCCCATGAAGCCGCCTCAAACCACCCCTAATCCGCGAGCGCTGACTTTCGGTGAATATTTCTGTTAGCTGCTATCGCCCATGCGTTGTGCCAAGTGTCATCAGAAGGAGGCGACGATCCACTTCAGGATGGTGGTGGATGGTGCGGAGGAGGAGACCGTTCCCCTTTGCCCGGACTGCGCTCCACCCACCGGATTCGATCGCCACAAGTTGGACTGGAAGGAGATTGAGGCATTGTCCGTCCTCGGGAAGAAGTGCGAGTTTTGTGGCAAGGACGCGGACTCTGGAGAGATTGGCGCGAACGGTAGAGCGACCAATTGGTGCTTCGATTGTGGTCGTGAGCTCATGCGCGTTCTCTCGGATTTGGTCGTAGCCGAGCGCCCTGACCTTTTACAGCGAAGCGAAGCGACGAGTTCCTTTTTATCCTTTTCTAGCGACACTGGATTTCAGGCTTGGTCAGAAGCAGCCTGTCTGAAAGCAGAGGAGACACTGAAAGAGAGGAGACGAAAAGATGGTCGTGACAAAGGCAGCTAATCGGGTAGGCGGGAGGATTGGCCTTTCACCCCATCAGCTCACACCCATGTCAGGCGCACACAAATCGCTGCAGGCAACGCGGGATGGCCGGTCCAGTTCCGCTTCGCGGTTCACGTGGTTTGCCCTCGCGTGCTCTGATCGTTTGGCCCTTCGGCAGTTCCCATGAGATTTGTTTCGATGATCATGTTGAGCATGCTGCTGACAGCTTGTGGGCAGCGCCACGCATCCCCGGTGGAGGGTGACGCGGAGATACAGGCGAAGCTTGCGGGTACTTGGTTAATGGAGAAAACGAATATCGACGGCGAACACAGAGACGTCGTTACTATTGCGGCGGATGGCAGTTACCTCGCGGAGATGACAACTGTGAAGTCCAATGAAACGCGGAGGGACAGCGAGTCGGGGACAATCCTGTTCCGGGGCGGGGTTCTGACCGATACTACGACGAGCCACAGCGATACCAACGCCCGACTACCATTCGTCGAGCGGACACGCATAGTCCGGCTGGACGATCGAGAATTGGTTCTGCAGCCGGAAGAGCAACCCAATGGGGAAGGGACTTTTCGGAGACAGAGCTGATGCCGAACAAATCGCTGCTAACAAATCCTCCAATCCTCGCCGACATCGTTGGCGGCTGGGAGATCATGTTGATTCTAGCCGTGATCCTGATCCTCATCGGAGCCAGGAAACTTCCCGAGTTGTTGCGGGGGCTGGGAGAAGGGTTTTCCGAGTTCCGCCGGAGTCTGGGTTTCGTGGCGAAGGAACTTGATCAAGCGGCGCACGACGCGGGCGAAAGCCTCGGCGGAATTTATGGCAAACCCGCCGCCGAGGCGTTGACCCCTGACAATCAAACGGCCGAACTCTACGACCCCGCCGTTCTTCACAAGCTGGACCGGAACAGTCGCGGCCCGAAACGCAGGTGGTTTCGAGGTTGGAGTCGCCGGTGGCGGCGGATTTGGGATTTGATTTCCAAACGCTTGAATCCGAAGACTTGAGATCCCATGCAGCGCACAAAAACAAGGCCGTCTAGCCGGCGTAAACAACACGAATTATGAAAAGCTTCGTACAGAATCTCACTTTGTTCCTGATGGCTGGACTGCTTTGTTCCGGCTGCGTCATATTTCATCAGACAGAGAGTCCCGGAGCGAAGGGAGTCGTGCTGGATTCACAGTCACGTTCTCCCATTCAGGGCGCGGAAGTGGCCGTCTCCCAAACATCTGACCCTTCGCTCTCCCTTGCTAATGTGCTGGCTGCGTTACGCTCGCCGACGATACACACTGATGAGGCTGGGCGATTTTCCGTGCCAGCGGAGCGGTCATTGGTTTTCGGTTTCACATTGCTTTGGTGGCCGTTGATGAAATTTGGCGAGTCTCCGCAAGGTGGGACGCTGGTGTTACGGCGGGATGGCTACGAACCGGCGACCATTCCATTCTATTCCGGGTCGGTCACTAACCTTGGCGAGGTCTTGATGAACCCAACCGCCCAATAACCGCAAGCCAACCAATCAGAAGGGACGCATGACGCAGAACATCCAAACACATGGTCAGAACTCTATGACAACGGTTACATTCGACCCATGAGAGCTTTCTCGATATTTGGTGGCAGCGTGCTCCTGCTCTTGGCAGTGGGTGGGGTGATTTGTTGGGTCACGGGCTTCGAGATGTTGCGGGAGATCCTCGTAGATGGAGTTCCTGTTTTCTTGGACCGCGGAGGCGGGCAGACTCAGGTTCCCGGCAGATTGTCTGGCGCGTTGGCCCTCATAGTTCCGGTTGCTTGCGCGATTGCTGGAGGCTGGCTACTTCGCGCCGCACTTCATAAAGAGGAGGAGAAACACTGACACCAATGCGCTCTAACGCCGCCACAATTATGTTTCCCTAAATGAATCGTTCGCCGTGCGAATGGTGCTCTCCGCCCGGTGTGAAGTTAGGCGTAGTTTGCTGTATTATCCTCCAGACAGTTGTGCGCTGCTTTACGAAATACGGGTTGCTTGGTTTGGTCGGAGCCTGCGTCGCCTTCTTCACGGGATGCATTGCTCACGATTTCGGAAACGCCGTGGTTACCGCGGCGGTCAGTCAGGCAATCACTCTGCCACTTGAGCTAAGTCTTTAGGTCGCCAAATTTCGGCAAGCAATCCTGCGATGGCCCAAGAACTAAGAAGAGCTTTCTGCCTTCTCGAAGCATTCTGGCGACGGGCTGCAACTCAGGCAGCATGATCGGGTTGATTTCATTGAGAATTCCGATGGCAGGCTTGAGGTTTACGCGGTCGCTCCCGGCCTGACGAATCAGATGACGCTGGCTGCAAAGTAGACCGTCCCGAAATGACGATACACAAAGTTGAACCGCTAATTTGCGCTGATAAACGCTAATCGCGGGCGGCCCGCCCGCAAACGCACGCCGTCGCAACGGTGAACTCCTTTGAATTAGCGGTGATGAGCGAGGATTAGCGGTTTCAACCTCGCCGGTCGGCTTCAGTAAACCACCTTGTTCAGCGGATACTCGGTGACGCCTTCCGCGCCGGCGGCTTTGAGGGCGGGAATCAATTCGCGCACGATGTGTTCGTCAATGATTGTCTCCACCGCGACCCAGCCCTTGAGGCTGAGGTTGGAGATGGTCGGATTACGCAGCGCCGGCAGGTTGGCGAGCAGCCGGGGCAAATCCTTTTCGCGGATGTTCATTTTCAAACCGACTTTGGTTTCAGCTTCGAGCGCGCCTTTGAGCAGAAGGGCGATCGTCTCGATCTTTTTCCGCTTCCATTTGTTCTTCCACGCGGCCGGATTCGCGATCAGTCGGGGCGTGGAGCAGAGCAATTCGTCCACGATGCGCAGCTTGTTCGCGCGCAGCGAGGAACCGGTTTCGGTGACTTCGACGATGGCGTCCACCAGCTCGTGCGCCTTCACCTCGGTGGCGCCCCAGGAAAATTCCACCTCGGCCTTGACGCCGTGCTTTTTCAAATATTTCTTGGTGAGGTTGACGACCTCTGTGGCGATACGTTTGCCCTTCAAGTCCTTCACCGATTTGATGGGCGAATCTTCCGGCACGCACAACACCCAGCGGGCGGGTTTGCGAGTGGCTTTGCTGAACAGAAATTCGCCCACCTCGTGAACCTTCGAGCCGTTCTCCATGATCCAGTCGTAACCGGTGATGCCGCAATCCAGGTAGCCGTGTTCGACGTAACGGCTGATTTCCTGCGCGCGGATGAGGCGGATTTCCATCTCCGGATCGTCCACATAGGGGATGTAGGACCGGCTGCTGACCGAGATGTTCCAGCCGGCCTTGGCCATTTTTTGCACGGTGGCCTCCTGCAGGCTGCCCTTGGGCAAACCGAAGCGGAGTATCTGCTTAATGCTCATAAATTATTTCCAGCGTAGCGGGAATTATTGGCCAAGTCCATCGCGGCCAAGCTGTGTGCTTTGTGCGGCTGATGGATTAACTACGGCATACGCGAACCGCACGAAATCTGAATTCATTTCGTGTATTTGGTGTATCGAGTGGTTTCAACCGACTTTCCGGATCACCCGACGCCCCTGAACCAAGATCTCCCCACGCGCAATCGCGGCCACGCACTTGGGATACAACTCATGCTCCGCTGCATGAATCCGCGCGTGCAATGTCGCGGCCGTGTCGTCGTCCAGCACCGCCACCGTTTGCTGGTCGATGATCGCGCCGGCATCCACGCCGGCATCCACGAAATGCACCGTGCAACCCGTCACCTTCACGCCTTGATCCAACGCCTGTTTCCACGCTTCCAGGCCAGGAAACGACGGCAGCAAAGAGGGATGTATGTTCACAATCCGGCCCTCGAAGGCCCGAAGGAAATCACCTTTGAGCACGCGCATGAAACCCGCCAACACGATTAAATCCACGCGGGCGGCTTGCAACGCCAGGACATAAGCGCGCTCCGCTTCCTCATCCAGTTTCGTGCGGAATTTTCCCGGGGCGATGAATTGGGCCGGAAGCTGGCGTTGGCGCGCCTGTTCCAGAATTCCCGCGGCCGCCACGTCGCTCAGCACGGTCGCGATCTGCGCCGGAATGCTTCCGGCCGTGATCGCGTCCGCAAGGGCGACGAAGTTCGAGCCTCTGCCCGAACCGAGCACGCCGAGCCGAAATGATTGGTCACTCGTCACGCCGTTTAGTTTCCCGCTGGACCCAGGCCACTGCAAGCTTTCCCGCGGCGACTATTCCAGGAGGGGATGCGAGCTACCGCAGTCCCAAATAGCCACCTCACGCCGGTAGTGCTGCTTGCGGGCGCAATTGGTCGAAGAATTCCTCCGCCACGATATAACCGACACACGCCGACGCCCCGCAGCGACACGGATGGTCAAGGTGATCTTCCAGGCCGTAGCCATAGTTGAAGGTCAACTCCTCTCCGACCGGGATATCACGCAACGCCAGGATCCAGATCCGCGCCTCGTCCTGCTCCGCCTCACAGTTGGGCGCGCAGCCGTGATTGAGAAACCGCGCCGGGTTCCAAGCCACATTGCCATTCAGATCAAACTCGTCATCGATGTCGAAAATATACACGTTGTCGGCCTCGCACAGGACGAGCGATTCGGCTTTGGAGATCCGCTCGCCGAGGTATTCAATGACCCGCGTTCCGGCGGCAATGGTTTGGCGGGCATAACCACCGGTGCCGTGAATCCGCGAAAGGCGGAACTGAATCAGTTCCGTTTCGCAGATAACAACACCGATTTCCGCCGGCGGAGAGGCAACGCTATTTTCCATGTGGGCGCGGAATTTGCCCTAAAGCGTGGGAATGTCGAATCCATATTCGCGACAAAATTCCTCGACCGGGGCGCGAATGTCGATACGGCGCCGCGTGAACGGATCCGCGAACGTCAGGCGCACGGCTCGCAGTCCCAGTTGGCCACGAATCGTCCGGCGGCCGTAAATGTCGTCGCCCACCACCGGCCCGGCGGTCTCGGCCAGGTGCAGGCGGATTTGGTGCGTACGTCCCGTGAGCGGGCGGGCTTCGACAAGTGACGAAACGGCGGTGGCAGCGAGGCGGTCATTTGATATGGCCCTTGGGTCCGCTTCCGCCGCCTCCCGTCGGCGGCTACGCCCGTCATTCGTCTGCAACATACGAAAGTGCGTCTCGGCGTCCTTGCCTTCGCGTTCGTCCACCCGCATCCGTCCGATCTGGCCGGGGGCGGGACCGAGTTTCAGGTGACACGTCCAGGTTGTTTGCTTCGGCACGCCTTCCACAACGGCCAGATACGTCTTCTCCATCCGCCGATCCTCGAACAAGTCCGAATATGACTCCACCGCGCCCGGGCTTTTGGCGAAGAGCAAAATTCCCGTCGTCTCCGCATCCAGCCGATGGACGAACTTGAGAAATTTCAATCCGCGCGACCGCGCCCAGAAATCGCCCGCGCCGATGGACGACACGATGGCCGCCTGCAAATTCCAGTTCGTCTTCTGCCACGAAAACGGCACGAGCATCCAACCCCGCGGCTTGTCAATCGCCAGGACCGACCGGTCTTCATAGAGAATCGGGATCGGCGGCACGCCGGGTAGTTCGATGGAAGTGGGTTTGGCCACGCGCCCAAGTTAGCCGAAATTCACTCGGAAGCGATCGTCAATTCGCCCGGCTCGCGAAAAATCTGCCAGCGCCCGCGCGGCACACCGAGGAACGCTTGGACGTATCGATCCGCGTCCGCCGCTTCGCCTGTCACATCGCGAAGGTAGATCCGCGCGATCCTCCGGGGATACTTTCGCGCCAGCGTCGCGTAAATTTCCGGATCGCGCTCACCCGAATCACCAATCAGGATGAACTGGCGACTCGGAAACTTTTGCAACAAGGGTTCAATGACCCGCCGCTTGTATTGCTCTGGGCCGGCAAACAGGCTGAAGAAGCTGCCATCTTTCCAGCGAAACTGCTTTAAGGCGAAAGTTCCTGAGGGAAATCCGTGCATCTGAATAAACGTGCTCAACGGTTCATAAAGCTGCCAGGGACTCGCGGAAACGTAATGAAACGCCGCGCGATTCGAATGCGCCCACGACTGGTAAAGCTCTGCCAAGCCCGGCACGGGTTGGAACTCACGCAGGAAGGTGTTGCGCAACGTCGCGGGACGGTTCCGTACTTCGGTGACCTTGATGGTGTCGTCAATATCCGAGATCACGCTCAGCCCCTGGTCCTCCAGGAAGAACACCTCGCCGGAGAAAATCCGCTGGTCACCAGCGCTGAGCACGGCCGTAAACGGAGCGCCAGTCTCCGACCCGGCGGGTACTGCGGCGCGGTCGTCCTCGCGCCCGCTCGGCGGCCGGCGGCCCCAATCCATGTCGCGCAATCGAACCGAGCCCGCGAATCGCCCATCCACCCCGGACTTGCCTACCAAGAATTCATTCGTGCCGCAGCGGATGAATACCTTTTTGCCGGGCTTGTGGTCCACGAGAAAAAGTCGTGCGCGCTCGTTGAAAACTTTCGCTTCGGCCGCGGTCATGGTGACGTCTTTCAAATCCAGTGCCGCGCGCAACGCCGCCAGCAGGACGGTGCGCTGCTCCACCTCGAAAACGCAGCCACGAATTTCCGCGCGCCAAAAGTTTGTGTCGCCGGCGACGCGTTGGGCCACGCTCGGATAGAAAACGATCTGTTCGTCGCGTTTAAGCTGCGTGTGCTGAGCCGAAGCTGTGATCGAAAACCAAAGGCTAAATAGGAGCCAGACCCGCCGAATCCATCCACCCCAACTCTCCCCCGTTGGGCGAGGGAAATTTATCTTCCGTCGGTCGGCGAAAGCTAAGTCGCTGGAATTTTGGCAGACGAACGTTGCCGTTCCCTCGCCTCGGGGGAGCAGGGCAGGGTGAGGGCGGACATCGTTCATTCCTTTTTGCCGGAGCTACCGAGCCGGCTCAAAACCTCTCGACAGATTGCTGCTGCTGCCTTCATTCGCCCCAGCGATTTGGCTGCCTTCGCCATGTCTCCTAACTTTTTTGAACCGAGTAATTGCGTCACGCGATAGGGCAAGTCCTCTACTCGATTCACCTTTACCGCTGCGCCGCGTTCGAGCAGAAAATCACTGTTGGCCGCCTCCTGACCGGGAATTGGATCGAGAATGAACAGGGGTTTGCCTAGGGCCAGCGCTTCGGACGCGGTCAGCCCGCCGGGTTTCGTGATGATCAAATCCGCCACCGCCATCAATTCGTGCATGTTCGTGGCGAAACCCAGCACGTGCGTTGGATGCTGGCGGTCTTCCGCCGCCAGCCCGCGACGCAGCGCTTCGTTTCGGCCGCAGACGACGAGCGTTTGAAACGCGGAGGCCACCCGGTCGAGCTCGCGGAGAATTTTTCCGACCGGCCCCATGCCGAAGCCGCCGCTCAAGACGAGCAACACGGGCAAGTCATCCCGCAGGCCAAGGGTCCGACGCACGGCCTGAGCGTCGAGCTTCGCGGAAAATTTTGCAGCGATGGGAATGCCCGTGGCGACCACGCTCGCCGCGGCGGCCCCGCGGGCCACCAATCGCGCCTTGGTGGCCTCGGCCGCGACGCAATACAAAGCCACGCCGGCGTCCATCCACAGCGCGTGCGCCTCGAAATCGGTGACGATACTGGCCACGAAGGGCGGCTTGTCCTTCTGCTGCTGGCGCATCTCGCCCAAGGCTTCCACCGGCGCGTAGTGTGTACAGAGCACAACGTCCGGCCAGAACTGCTTTACGAAGCGCGCAAAACGGGCACGTGATCGGCCGGGGAACAATTGCTGAATCCGGTTCAGCCGTCGCGCCACGGCGGGATTGTCGGTCTTGGCGAAAATCATTCCCCATAGTTCTGGGGCGCGTTCGACGAGTTTCACGTAGCCTTCCACGTGCAGCTTCCGATGTAAGGGCGAAAAGAATTTCACCAGATCAACCCGCTCGACGACGTCGCAGGGCCGCACAGCCCGCCAGGCTTCATCCAGGGCCGCGGCGGCCGCGAGGTGTCCGCC
Source organism: Verrucomicrobiota bacterium (assembly GCA_025350905.1). Taxonomy (GTDB): domain Bacteria; phylum Verrucomicrobiota; class Verrucomicrobiia; order Limisphaerales; family JADLHS01; genus JADLHS01. Next base: position 12,903 of record JANXWY010000341.1, on the reverse strand, counting down.
GCCGGCGGTGACTGTGGCAATGAGGATTCGCATTTTGGAATTGAACTAGGGAGGAATTTGCCTGAAATCACCCAGCCTTGAGAAGCCAAAAGCACTATACCCAATCCCGCGCACCCACCGTAGCCGGACGGCAAAGTCGCTTCCGGCCGCGGTGACAAACTAGATCCCAGACTCGGTTTTTCTAGGCTTATCGGTTCGCCGGATTTCCATTCGACGCGGCGATTGATCGACACCGCGGGGATCAGCAACGCGCGGCACGCTTCGTTCTCGCAAATTAGCTGGTCGCGACGCACACTGCCATCATGCATTGGCTGCAAACGCTGGATGTCAGCCTGTTCCGGTTCATCAATCTGACGTTGAGCAATCCTTTGTTCGACGTCGTGATGCCGTGGCTGAGCGGGAACCGGCTGTTTCTTCCGCTGGTTTTGGTGGTGATCGCGGGCTTGCTCTGGCGCGGAGGCAGCAAAGCCGCCTGGTTTCTCCTGCTCCTCGCCTTGGCCGTCGGCGTCACGGATGGGCTGGTCAGCAACACGCTTAAGCACGCCATCGGGCGGGTGCGTCCGTGCTCGGCGTTGGCGGATGTCCGTTTGCTGGTCGGCTGCAGCGGCAGCGGCAGTATGCCCTCCAGTCATGCAGCGAACTGGTTTGCCGTGGCGATGGTGGCCTTTCTCTTCCGACGCCGAAGTTGGCGAGTGATGGTGCCGCTGGCCATCGCAATCAGTTTCTCCCGCGTGTACAACGGCGTGCATTATCCCAGCGATGTGCTCGTGGGCGCAATTCTCGGCGCGGGATCGGCACTCGGAGTCTTGTTTGCGCTCAATGCGCTGTGGCAGAGCGTCGGGAGAAAGTGGTTTCCGCTGTGGCACGAACAGGTGCCGTCACTACTACCCGGTCCGGCTAAGCTCCCAGAACCTACAGGGGCCACGGAGACCACGTTCCCCGCTCTGCGCCCCATTCTCGAACAACATTGGTTGCGCGCCGGTTACCTGTTCCTCGGCCTCGTGACCTTGGGCCGATGGATTTACCTGGCGAGTGGCACGATCGAGTTATCCGAAGACGAAGCTTATCAATGGGTCTGGTCGAAACACCTCGCCCTGTCGTACTACAGCAAACCGCCGTTGATTGCCGTGACCCAGTTCCTCGGCACGTCCCTCTGGGGCGACACGGCCTTCGGGGTGCGGTTTTTCTCGCCCTTGATCGGGGCGACCGTCGGCTGGCTGCTCCTGCGTTTCTTTGCCCGCGAAGTCAGTGCGCGGGCCGGTTTTTTTCTGATGCTCATTGTCACAACCACACCGTTGCTGGCAGTAGGGTCAACGCTACTGACGGTGGATCCGCTGACGGTATTATTCTGGACCGCGGCGATGTTGACGGGCTGGCGGGCCGTTCAGGAAGACGCGCCACTCAGTTCGTGGCTGTGGACCGGGTTGTGGTTGGGCCTGGGTTTTCTAAGTAAATACAGTTCGCCATTGATGTGGCTGTGTTGGGGAGTGTTTTTCGTAGTATGGCCCCCCGCGCGGCGACAGCTTCGCCGACCCGGCCCATATCTCGCCTTGTTGATCAACCTGCTGTGTACGCTGCCGGTGCTCATTTGGAACTGGCAGCACGACTGGATCAGCTTGAAGCATGTCGCCGCCCACGGAGGTGTGGGCCGAGCCGCCGAGCCCCTGGCTAAGCACCTTTCGTGGCTGCTCGAATTTCTCGGCACCGAGTTCGCGCTGCTAAATCCGGTCTACTTCGTGGCGGCGACGATTGCCCTCGTGGCGCTGTGGCGGACCGCCCAGCGCGATGGACGGCTGGTTTATTTCTTCAGCATGGGCGCGCCAGTTTTCCTACTGTACGTCTTGCTCGCCTTCAATTCTCGCGTGCAACCCAACTGGATTGCGCCCGCCGTGCTGCCTATTTTCTGCGTGATGGTGATTTACTGGGATCGTCGACTGCGGTCGAGTGACCGGGGCGTCAAGCCTTGGCTGGCGACCGGTCTGGTGGTGGGCGCCGCAGTGGTGACCGTGATGTTGAATACGGACCTGGTCGGGAAGGTCGCCGGTCACCCGTTACCCGCAAACTTGGATCCCTTGCGGCGTGTGCGCGGTTACGAAGAAATGGCGCGCGTGGTGGGCCAGGCGGAGCGGCGACTCGCCCAGGAAGGCCAACCCGTTTTCCTCATCGGCGCCCACTACGGGATTACGAGTTTGCTCACGTTTTATTTGCCCGCTGCCCGGTCGCAGGTGAAGGAGTCGCCGATGGTTTTTTGCCCGCCCACCGAACTCCCGGAAAACCAGTACTATTTTTGGCCCGGATACGGGGAGGCGCGCCGGGGTCAGAACGCACTGTTCGTTCGTCAAGCCGAGAGTACGAAGCTGGTGGCCGACTGGTTAACGAAATGGGCAAAGGGCGAAACCAATCTCTGTTTGCCGCCGGATGAAGCTGCGCCCGCACCCACCTGGCTGGTGAAGCAATTCGATTCCGTGACGAATACTGGGCGCCACGTCGTGCTCTACCAGGGACGGGTGTTGCACACCCTCGAGATCTTCACCTGCCGAAATCTGCACTGACCCGATGGCGGCCACGACCGAAATCAGCCTGCCCGCGCGCAATTACGATCTGACCGCCACAATGACTTCGGGTCAGGTGTTCGCCTGGGAGCGAGTGGCCGACGCCTGGGTGGGCGTGGTGCAGGGGCGGGGGGTACATCTGCGACAATCGGCAGAGACCATCGTGGGCCGAACCGCCGAGCCGCAGCGCGATTGGTCCTGGCTCACCGCATTTCTGCAAGCCGACGTGGAACTGAATGGAGTGCTGGCTACTTTTCCCCAGGACGATCCACACTTGCAGGCTGCCGTTGCCGCCTGTCGCGGTTTGCGGCTTTTGCGGCAGGACCCATGGGAGTGTCTGGCATCATTTATTTTGTCCTCAACCAAGCAGATTGTGCAGATCCGGCAAATTGTCCGGACGTTGAGTGAGCGTTTTGGCGAACGCGTCCCGCTGCCGGACGGGTGCTCGCTAGCGTTTGCTTTTCCGACCGCCCGGCGCGTGGCCGCTTTGAGCGAGGCGGAGTTGCGCGAATGCAAAATGGGCTTTCGCGCGCCGTATCTGCTGGGCACGGCCCGGCGGATCGTGGCGGGCGAGTTCGCGCCGGAACAGCTCCAGCAGTGTCCGGTGGCGGAGGCCCGCACCCGGTTGCTGGCGCTACCCGGCGTCGGAGAAAAAATTGCCGACTGTGTGTTGCTCTTTGCGTATGGGTTTCCAACCGCGTTTCCGATCGATGTCTGGGTCGCCCGCGCACTGAGCACATTCTATTTTCGCGGCCGCACCATGCCACCGGAGCGATTGCGTCAATTCGCGGCCAAGCATTTTGGGCCCAACGCGGGTTACGCCCAGCAATATCTTTTTCATCACATCCGGACGCGGCGCGGATAAATCTTTTGGGGCCGAGCGGCCGACCCTACAATGCGGCATGGCGGTAACCATCGAAGTGTGTTTAGGTCCAGCTGACTATCAGGCGCGGGCGGCAACTGGTTTTGAGGATGCCGTTTGTGGAGTGTTGGATGTGTTGCGCGCGACGAGCGTAATGGTCGCGGGACTGGCAAATGGGGCGGCGGGCTTCGTGCCGGCGCTCGAAATCTCCGAGGCGCTGGCGTTGCGGGCCCGGCATCCGGACGCGCTGCTTGCGGGCGAGCGCGACGGCTTGCGGATTACCGCGGAGCAAAGCGGGGGAGTGGAATTCGATCTGGGCAATTCACCGCGTGAATACACCCGCCAGCGGGTCGCCGGCCGGACCCTCATCTCGACCACCACGAACGGGACGCGGGCGTTGCGAGCCTGCGCCCGGGCGCGGAGCGTGGTCGTGGCTTCCTTTCTAAATCTCGATGCGACCGCGGACTGGCTGGCGCAGCAAGCCACGGAACGGATCCTTTTGGTTTGTGCCGGCACCGCGGCGTTGCCGGCGTGGGAGGATATCGTTGGCGCGGGGGCGTTGTGCGAGATGTTGGTGCACCGGTGTGCGGGTGCCGAATTGCTGGATTCGGCGGAAGTCGCCCGCGGCGTTCATGGGGAAGTGCGCGGAGACGTGCGCGGCGCGATCAGTCGTTCGCAGAATGGGCGGCGCTTGATGGCCAACGAGAACTTGCGGGACGACGTGGAATTTTGTTTGCGGCGGAACGAGTGCGAACTGGTGGCGCTGCTGGATGTAGCTGGCGTGGTCCGGAAATTGAGGTAGCTGGTCAGCCGCTGGCAATTCCCCACGGGACATCGGAATAACTACCAGCGACTGGCTTGCAAGCCCGGTGACCGCTGGCTCAAGGTAGCACCAGCCCCAAAATATCCTGCCGCGCGACGGCGCCGTACATCCGGCTATCGGCGCTGTTATTGCGGTTATCCCCCAGTACAAAGTATTGGTTTACGCCACAAATCCACATTTCCTCTCGCACGCGCGCGCTGGCATAGGTCTTCGTGCCGGGCGGAAGGTACGGTTCGGTCAACAGCTTTCCGTTTACGAAAATTTGCCCGGCTTTGTTGACATAAACCATATCCCCTGACTGGGCGACAATCCGTTTGACCGCGTAGCCTTTGTCTTCCGGGTCAAGCAAAACCACGATGTCCTTGGGTTGGGGTGCGCGAATATGATAAACCCAGCGATTTAGAAGATACCGCTCGGAGTCGTGCAATGTGGGCGACATACTGCCGCCAACGACCTGGACGGATTGCAGTACGAAATGCGTGATGAATTGAAAGCAGCCGTACGCGGCCGTCGCCACCAACAGACAGCTGAGAACTTGGTGGATAATGTTTCGCCCCAAGCCGAAATAATCCCGTTTGCGTTCATTCCTGTTCGGCGAGCTCGCACTGGTACTTACCTCCGCATTTCCCTTGGCTTCTACATCCATACCCAACGTCACCGCACTGTTGTGATATGCGAGTTTCATCCGAACCGGCCTCGGTTAGCAATGGGATTGATTACGTAAATGCCATGGAAAAATACGGACTCGATACCTTCGAGGAGTTCGGGAGCCGTACGGGGCCTCAAGCTGGAACCGTGCGCGCAGCAAACTAAGTGCGTTTTCTTGAGTTCGTGGGTCACTGGCTTTTTCACTTCACCTGCACGCCGGATTGGATTTGTGGTCCGGGGAGCGCAACGGCCATGGCAGTTACTGCTTCCCGCTCTTCTTGTTTCGTTTGTTTCGCAATGAGCCTTTTCGTGCTACTTCCTTTGACCTCCCAAAACAGATCTCAGGTCAGGTCAGGTGCGGTCGTCGCTCCGCCGGCCCTCGCGCTGGAGCGCTTTGACCCGCTTCATCGATTTCAAGTTCTCTGCTGTTTCGCTTCTTGGTTCGCCTTGGTAAGGGCTGCCCCTAGTTTTGAGCAACTCGCATTGCCCACACAGGCGCGGAACGAAAGCGCCAATTCTACCTGCGCTGTGCGCAAAAACATTCGTTCGGTTACCAGAATTGCTTTTTGAGCCAGTCCAGTTGCGCCGCCAAGTGTTCCAGTGGTGGTTCGACCGCGGTGGTGGTTCTCCGTTCAAAGGTTTCCCGCGATCGTTTCCTTTGCGGTCAAGCAGACTTTCAATTGCGGAGAAATTATCTTTCGGCTGCTCGGGTCCGATTTCTGGAGCCTGGTCCGCCTCGCGCGTCAGCCGGTGACCGTGGCGCTGGGCGTTTTGAGCGGGTCCGACCACCCGGCTCCGGACCGGTGTTTCAGCAGACCCAGGTTTCCCGAGTCAGAAGGGGCACGCACATTTTCCCTATCGGCCGCACTCGGAACCCGGCCGCCGGTGCTGCGAGATGGATTGAGGACCTGAGGAGTAAGCCGTTCGGTTGACCGTGGTGGCTGCGGCACCGGAATGATTCGGCTCAGTGTTTTACAACGTCTTTGACGACGGCGGTCGTTTTCTCGACCGCCTCGCGGAGGTTTTCCAGCAGGAACGGTTTGCTGACGATAAAATCCACGCCGGGGAGTGGATCGTCCGAGGCTTTGAGCATCTCGGCGTAGGCTGTGATCAAAACGACCGGTTGGCTGGGCGCCCGAGATTTGATGGCCACCGCTAGTTCATCCCCTTTCATCGCGGGCATGGCGTAATCGGTGATGACGAGGTCGTACTTGCCCGGGGTAAACATGGCGAGCGCGTCCTTGCCGCTGGCGGCGGTCTCCACCAGATGTCCGTCGAACGCCAACATCATTCGAACGGCATCGCAGACGTAGGGTTCATCGTCCACCACGAGAATTTTGCGGGGCACAATTTCAGGCTTGCTCATAATCCACTGCCATTCCGTCGCGTTGTCGCGAACCGTTGCGGGACGTTTACACAAAGCCGATGGCGACGCCAGACTTTGTTAAACTTTTATTCCGCTACCGCGGTCACGGTGCAAAGCCACACAGGGAAAAAGTGGTGCCCCGGGGGGGATTCGAACCCACGACCAATTGATTAAGAGTCAACTGCTCTACCAACTGAGCTACCGAGGCAACCAGCAAAGGCCGCACAACATCCCAACCCCGTCTTGGGTTGTCAATAACGCCATCGAATTTTTTGCGTCGGGCCCGCTCGCCGGATCAACGCCGAGCGCGAACTACCAGCACCCAATCTTTCCCATCCGGCTTGGTGAATTCCCAGCCCGCCGGACTTGCGACGACGGCCGCGGCAGGGCGACGTTGCCCCGTACTCGGGTCCAGCCATGTTGCGTTTTCCGAGACGGCCCAGGATCCCGGCGGTAACTGGAACGCGCGTTCGGCCGGCATGTAAATCAAAAGCAAGTTGCCGCCGTCTGTGCTGCTGGCCGCCACAGGGTTGCTGAGGGAACTGGTTCCCGACCGAACCATTCCCCCTTGGGCGACTGGCTTCAATCGCCAGAAATCGATCGCGCCAAAACATTCCGCCAGCGGCGCCATCGCTTCCGCGCCCGGCATTGAGAGTGCCGTACGCCACGGTGGCTCGGCAGCGTCGGTTTTCGCCCGAGTCCAATCCGCAACGTCCCTGGTGGAATAGCTCACCCCGGCGGGCGTGTTAATCAACAGACTCCACCACAGGACTCGGCGAACAAAATTGGTAGCGTCAGGCTGCTCGCGCGCCTCCGCCGGCAGTAATTCAACGGCAGGTGACAGCGTGATCAACGGACGAACCGGGAGCTTTTGTCGCTCGAGCGAAAGGGGGCCCTGGATCAGCCATGGCAAAGCGTCTTCGTCCGTGACCTGCGTTGTCTGGAAGCCCAAGGCATCCGCCCAGGATTCCTTTCGGAAAGCGGGCAGCACCCAGGGCGCTTCGCCCGGCAACACGATCACCGGCCCGTGCGTCACGGGGTTGAACACCGCCCGCCCGATGCGTTGCCAGCGCGCCGCTTGCTCGCCGGTGCTGTCGCTTTCAAATGCGACGATCCACGCGACCGGGTTGCCCCCCCAGCGCGCGACGGCATAGCGCAACAGGATGATGGCTTGATCCTCGGGTAAACTTTGGTCCGCCCGCGCGCCAATTTCCCAAAGCGGCGCAATGGCGTTGAGTAATCCAGCGCGGGTGAGGCCATCCACTTTGGCGTCGAGATGTTGGAAGAAACCAAGATTAAGCGTGATGCATTCCCGACCCGTGTACGGCTCCGGGGTTGGCCGCGCGGCGGCGGTGGCCGCGGCGGGCGCCAATCGCCATTGCACGGTATTGAACTTCTGTGCGGCGCGGGTCTGCGCGTACTGCTTCCAATCAGAATCCGTCGCGCGGGGGGGCGCGTCCCACGCGGCGTCCCCCAGCCACAGAAAGGGCGTGCGGTCCGCCTGCTCAAAATGTTCCTGATCCCGTGCCACCTGGATCGGACCATGTTCGTCGAATCGCGAATCGCCGGTCGCCGCGATGCACAAAAACTCGCCCGCCTGTCCGTTCAACCCCGGATTGGCTGGGTCCGAGCACATGGTGTAATAGCGCCAACGACCGGGAAAATTCGGCGCGAAGCGTACGCGCCAGGTTTTGCCGCCATCCCAAAAGCCGTACGTGCGATTCGTTTCCCCCAGCGGCGAGACGAATAGCACGCGCACCTCGGCCTCCTGCAGCGCATTGGTGTAGGCGTGGCGGCTCGTGAGGGTGAGCTCAAACCGGTGCCACTTGGGAATCACGGGGAAACTCGCGGCACAGACCTCCGCGCCCAACGTCAGGAGGGCCCAGCCCAGCGCGGCCAGGATGAGTTGAAGCATTTTGCATTTTGCCATGTGCGGATTAGCTGAACGAAATCACCAGACGGTGTCAACCATGAGGGTTTAAAAAGGAACCGCTCCGCCGGTCGCAGCGGGTGACGGTCTCCGCCGGGGCACGCAACCACTTCCTGACCTGGGAGCTCGGTTGAACAAATTCCCGATCCCCGATGTCAATTCCCGTGAACGGTTCGCCACCAGTCTGGAAAATTGGTGTTAAGTTGAATCCTGAACCGAGGAATGTGGTTTTTTAAAATGAAAAATGTTTTTGTTGCCATGCCGTATCCAGCCAGTTTGATCCGAGTGCTGGGTCTCAGTTGTCTGACCGCGCTGACGCTGGCGGCGCGCGAGCCCTTGAAAACGACGGTGTCCGACCGGCCCGTGGATCGCTCCGCCCGGGGCGTTAGCTACGCGCCGGTGATCAAACGCGTCACTCCCAGCGTCGTGACGATTTATTCCACCCACACCCGGCAATCGCGGAACTCGTTTATGGAAGATCCGGCCTTTCGCCGGTTCTTCGGGGAAGACCCGGACGCCAGCCCCCGCGGATCGCGTGGGCGCCGGGAAGAAAGCCAGGGCTCGGGCGTCATTGTCTCGGAAGACGGCTACATCCTCACGAACAATCACGTGATCGAAGGCGCGGACGCCGACAGTTTAAAAATCGCGCTCGCCGACGGGAAAACCAAGTACGATGCGAAAATCATCGGCACGGATCCGCGGACCGATCTGGCAGTGTTGCGCATCGAGGCCAAGAAACTCCCGGCCGTGACGTTGGCGGATAGTGACCAACTGGAAGTGGGTGATGTGGTGCTGGCGATCGGCAATCCATTTGGGCTCGGGCAAAGCGTCTCGATGGGCATCATCAGTGCGGTGGGCCGGGCGGATATGCCGTTTGGCAATATGGCGGAGTACGAAGATTTCATCCAGACCGACGCCGCCATCAACCCCGGCAATTCGGGCGGCGCCTTGGTGGATGCGGAAGGCCGGCTGATTGGCATCAACCAATCCATCGCCAGCCCAAGCGGCGGCAACGCGGGCGTGGGTTTTGCCGTGCCCGTCAATCTCGCGCGCTCAGTTTTGGAGCGCATCGTGGCGGATGGCAAAGTGACGCGTGGCTATCTCGGCGTGGCCATGCAACCCGAGATCACCCCGGAGATCGCCCGGGAATTTCATCTCCCGGATACCACCGGCGTTCTCATCACGGAGGTCTTGCCCAACACCCCGGCGGAACGGGCCGGGATTCAGCGCGACGACGTCATCATCGAGTTTAACGGGAAGAAGGTTACCGACCGTCCGCATCTCCGTTTGATGGTTTCCCAAGTTTCGCCGGATGCAAAAGCGACGATTAAGATTCTCCGGGATGGCAAGGAACAGAGTTTTAATGTGAGTATGGCAACCCAGCCTGAAAACTTCGGGCGCAATGGCAGGCCGGAGCTAAACCCGGATCGAGCCGATCCCGAAACGGACGCGCTCGAAGGCGTGGAAGTCGCCGATCTGGACGCCAGCGCGCGGCAGCAGTACGAAATTCCCCCGCGCATCCGGGGGGCGCTGGTGAAAAAAGTGGAAGCCGATTCGCCCGCCGCGGAAGCCCGGCTGCGAGTGGGTGACGTGATCGTGGAGATCAATCGTCATCCGGTGCGGAGTGCGGACGAAGCCGTGGAACTGACCCACAATGTAAAAGGCGATCGAATCTGGCTCCGCGTTTACAGTTCGGCCAGCGGCGGTTCGCGCTATCTTTCCGTGGCGACGAGCCCAAAAAAGAAATAATCTGCAATACCCCTCGCACGATCCGGTCGAGGAAGCCACGGCTCGACCGGATTTTCAATTTAGCCTTGGAAGCGGTAGTTCCCGCCTTGGCTTCCTTGACAGCGGGTTTCCATTCCTATCTGGTGAATAGCGCTGAATCCCGCGCCGCCAAGCGAATTCGACACGAGGCCGGGACGGTCGCGCTGGAAATTTCGATGTTCGCGAATTGCGCTGGCCACGAAGCGGACTCCCCCGAGCCTTTCAACGCGGCTTTGACAATCCGCCGCCAGCGGGCATGATTTTTACTTGCGCCGCCTGCGGGCGGTCTCAAAACTAAAATGGCCCTGCAATTCAAAGACTATTACGCGACGTTGGGCGTGCCGCGCACGGCCAGTGAGGCGGAGCTCAAAAAGGCGTTTCGCAAACTCGCGCGCGAATATCATCCCGATGTCGCGAAAGATAAGAAGAAGGCTGAGGAAAAATTCAAGGAGATCAACGAGGCGTACGAAGTTCTGGGCGACGCCGCGAAGCGCAAACGTTACGACCAATTGGGGGCGAATTGGAAATCCGGTTCGGAGTTTCGTCCGCCGCCGGGTTGGGCCGGGGCCAATGGGGGCCGGACCCGCACCCACGGCGGGCCGGGCAAGGCCGATTTTGAATTTCAATTCGGCGGCACGGGCTTTAGCGATTTTTTTGAGGAAATGTTCGGGGCGCGCCACGCGGGCGGGACTGGCCGTTTTGCGGAGGACGATTTGAGTGAGCGGGGCCGCGACGTCGAGGGCGATTTGATGGTGGCGCTCGAAGAAGCGATGCAAGGATCGCAACGCGCGGTGAATGTGCGGCATGCGGTTGCCTGCGTTGAGTGTGCCGGCACGGGCCGCCAGGGACAACGCGTTTGCCCGGCGTGCGCCGGCGGAGGGCGGGTGGCCAAGTCTGAAACGTATCAGGTGAAAATTCCGGCGGGGGTTGCAGAAGGCCAGCGGCTGCGGGTCGCCGGGCGCGGCGAAGCGGGCGCGCGGGGTGGCGCGGCTGGCGATTTGATCTTGCGCGTGCGCCTCGCCCGGCATCCGGACTTCGAGGTCGAGGATTCCAATTTGATTTATGAAGCCGCGCTCGCGCCGTGGGAAGCGGTGTTGGGCACAAACCTCTCCGTGCCGACGCTCGCCGGGCGCGTCAACATCAAGATTCCCCCCGGCACCCAGAATGGCCAGAAGTTGCGTGTGCGGGGCCGCGGCTTGCCGCAACGGGACGCGGGCCCCGGCGACCTGCTCGTCGTGGCGCGGGTGGAGGTGCCGGTGCAGGTGGCGGACGGTGAACGGGCGCTCTGGGAAAAGCTGGCGCACGAATCAAAGTTCAAGCCTCGCGAATAGGCGGGCGGAAAAAAGGCTTTGAATCGCTGCGTTGGTGGAACAGAATCCGAAAGTGCCCAGCGGAAAACTCATTTTGATCACCGGCGTCACGCGCGGCTTGGGCCGCGCTTTGGTGGACGAATTCGCGCGGCTCGATCATATCGTGGCGGGTTGCGGTCGTTCGACCCGGGAGATCGAAAAGCTGCGCTCGGTCATCGGGAAGCCGCACGCGTTCTACGCGGTCAACGTGGCGGACGACGATGCGGTGAAGACGTGGGCCAGTGTGGTGCTGAGTTCGCAGGGCGTGCCGGATTTGGTGTTGAACAACGCCGGCGTCATCAATGCCAATGCCCGGCTCTGGGAAATCAGCGCGCGCGAATTCTCCGAAGTGGTGGACACCAACCTCAAAGGCGTGGCCAATATAATCCGGCATTTCGCCCCGGAGATGGTGCGGCGTAAGCAGGGCGTGTTCGTGAATTTTAGTTCGGGTTGGGGCCGGGTCACGGAGGCGGAGGTGGCGCCGTATTGTGCGACCAAATGGGCGATCGAAGGCTTGACGCAAGCGTTCGCGCAGGAGCTGCCCTCCAGCATGGCGGCGCTCGCCTTGAACCCCGGGATCATCAACACGGACATGCTGCGCAGCTGTTTTGGCGTTTCGGCGGCGAACTATCCTTCCGCCGAGGCATGGGCCCGGGTCGCCGCCCCGTTGCTCCTACAACTCGGGCCGGGCGATAACGGCAAGCCACTGACCGTGGCTTTGCCCGCGGCGAGCGAGTGAAATCCTTTGACCGTTTCGGCGCTTCGCTCTAGCCTGCCCGCATGGCGAAAGCCGGTTCAAAGAAAAAGCGCAGGGCAATGCTCCTCGGCGTCGGCCTCGATTCCGACGGTCACAAGCGGGTCACCACCGGCCCGAATTTCGCCCTGGTCGGCGGCACGCAGGAGACGCATGAGCAGATGACCGAGAAGGCCATCAAGATCAATGAGAAGCTCAAGGCCAAGGGCAAACAACTCCACGAAGTCAGCTACGATGAATTTGACGACATCGCCCACGAATTCGGCTTGCAACGAGGCGACACGAAACCGAAACCGAACTGACCTATGCCGGGCGAATACAGTCCCTATCTCTTCGTGGTCACCATGGTGATCGCCGCAGTTGCGTTCGCGGCCACGCCGCTCCTGCTCGCCTGGTTGTGGGCGAAGAAATATTCGCCCAACAAACCGGGGCCGGACAAAAACGCCACCTACGAGTGTGGTTTGGAATCGAAGGGCGATGCCTGGATCCAGTTCAAGGCGGAATATTATCTCTACGGCATCATCTTTCTAATTTTTGACGTCGAGACCATTTTCCTCTTGCCGTTCGCGGTGGCGTTCACTGGGCTGGGCGCAGGCGCGTTTGTCGCCATGGCCGTTTTTATACTCTTGCTGGTCGAAGGGCTGGCTTGGGCGTGGATGAAAGGTGTGCTGACGTGGAAGTGACTTGCTCCGCCTGGTTCAAATCGGTTTTTCGTAAGGGTGATGACGGGCAAGACTAAAATTAAGGTCGCGATCAAGACTCGAGGATGGACGAAGGACTCAAAAACGAATTGCAGAAGCAGGGCGTCTTCACCACGACGCTGGAGGACATTTACAACTGGGGTCGCAAGAA
>JANXWY010000310.1 GCA_025350905.1 Verrucomicrobiota bacterium | reverse complement strand
ACAAACTCGCACGGTTGGGGCTTGGCCTTGGCTGCGGGGGTCTTGTCTTTATGCGGTTGTGGTACGACCGCGCGTCAGGGTGTGAATGTTCAACATGACGGATCCGGTGTGGCTGGCGCAGACGGTGGATCTGCCGGGAGTGGCGCGTTGGCTCACGAATATCCCAAGCTCATCCAAATGCGTGAGAGTGCCGACCTGCTCCTGACGACAGAAGACTGGGTCCACATTGAAATTGTCCGATCGAAAGCCAGCCGTTCCAGCAACTCGTTTTCCGTCAGTGAAATGCGACAGTTGTTTCCCATCGGTTCGTTATCGGGAGTCCGACTTGTCGTCATGGAAGTGCCAAAGACGCGCATTGTCGAATCCAACGACAGCACAATAGACCGGTTTCTGTCTCAGATGGACGGAACCTTGCGTCAGGCCGGTGCTCAAGAGGTGATGTTCCAGTGCCGGGCCTATGGATTTCTCATTCAAATCTCTGGATGGGCGTCTGACGGTGCAACCCCGGCAGCGAGTAGCTTGGCTCCCCACATCGGCACTTGGAAGTTGGAACAAGCTGTTTCCGAGGGCGACGCTGGAAAGAGCATCAAGTGTTTCTACACCGTTTTCGCAGAAGATGGCCGCCTTTTTTATTTACCAGTCCAGAAGGACATGGATTTCGGACAAAGGTTTTTCTTCTTGGACCCAAACGGCATTTTGATGGTCACTTCGCCCGGTGGACGATACGACGCGAATGGTACACTTACCGTAAAGGGTGACAAGTTGACGGTGCAGCAGCCAGATGGGAGCTTCAAAGTGTTTCGGCGTACCAGCAAGGAGACCGACCCAAACCGCATTGACCCGAAAGAGAAACTTGAGGAAATACAGATTGAGAAACCCACAAAATGAACTGAGCTTCGAGGACAAAGGCAACCCTTGCCCAATTGCCGTCTCCCCAATATCACTAAAATCATGAATACTCGCATCAGTTTTATTGCCCTCGTTGTTAGCATCGCATCACTAACTTATGCGGCGTGGGTTCATCACCAAGCCGAAGCCATCGCTCAAAGAGTTGTTGCAGAGCGAGAGGCGCGCCTTGTGATATACCTGACGCCTCACGTTCGAGGTATTTGTATCGGCTTCGGCGTACCAGAGAAAATGATTCCCAATGCACCAAAGACAATGGAGGAACTTTTGCAGCCCCTTGATGAGATGAGTAAGATCGCTAAGCGAGAATGAACACTGCCTTATCTATCTTCATCCTTCTTCTTGCACTGACGGCTTGCAGCACCAGTCCGCAGCGCACCGCAGCGTCACGTTTGGTCTTGTCAGCCGAGTATTGGCACGCTCCGCCATCTGTCGCTGTCCTTGAGCGCGGGCTGCGAGTTGGGATGTCTGGTGACGAGTTTGCTAGACTTGTCGGCATTATCGAGCCGGCGTATTTCAGTGGCATGACTGATCACCTCGATTTGCCCGACGGCATACTGAGCACACGCCATGATTCGAGTGGCAGATTGGTGTGGTAGGCTATTGAAGAGAAAGCATCGAAATGACGTCACCTAGCTGAACAATTATGACGCTCGCCACAATAAATCCACTGCGTAGCTTTCGAGCGGCGTACGGGCTGTTTATTGTCATGCCGCTTTTCTGCTTTGTTTCTCTCGTCGAAGCCGGTCGGCTGACGATGCTCCTCCTTCCGATCTTCTCGGCTCGTGAAGCCTTTGGCGTCGTTGCCTTCATTGGCCAGACTTTGTTGTTTCAAGCGCTCCTGCTGCTGGGCGCGGGATTGCCGACTTGGCATTGGTTTCAACAGTTGCGCCAGTCGCGCCGAAACTGGAGAGTTGTCACAATAGTTGTGATTGCCCTCATTCATTATTTGGTGTTGGCGTGGTGGTGTACGTTTGGTTGCGCTGGACTGAGCAAGTAGGTGAACGCGGACGGGTCGTGAACGGCTCCGTTCGGAGCATTGACAAGAAATCGTCTGGCCACCTCGCACAATCTTTGGCGCGTTGATTTGCGGAAAGTTTTGTTGCAACGACCCTGAATGGACTCTTTAACCAGAACAAATGGGATATGAAAAAATTGGCAACCGTAGCTGGCGCCGCCGTGCTTCTGCTTTTGATGATGACCCTGCGACCAAGTCAACCGCGATTCTGGCGGCCAGGACCGTTGGTGGAATCAAAACAGTTCGGAGACTACGAGGTCAGGATTTACCAGCGGCATGAGGAGAATTTACTGGAGGAAATATGTGACAAACTCCCGTCTTTCCTTTCAGACCTCGGTCACCGTATCCCCGGCCTCACGGAATGGGCGGGCGTCGAAATCCTCAGAGATCACCGCCGGGTTTATTGCGCTTACGGCAACAGCCCCTGGATTGCCGAGTTTGGTTCGAATAACGTCGCGGGACTGGACATCACCGGTGATGGGATTCCAAAGATCGCCTTGACCGACGAAAACATGCGGGACGGTGGCTCCTTGGTCGTCTTCGAGTGCGGCGCGTCATTTCGGAAGATCGCGGAGATGATGTCGTGGGGGACGTATCCAAAGCTGCAGGATTTGGACGGGGACGGCATTCCCGAACTCATTGTCTCCGACAACGCCTTTTACCACTGGGGTGGTCATGACGGCGACACCATGCCTGAAGTGATCCTGCGCTGGCGGAACGGAAAGTATGTCGCGGCAAAGGACTTGATGTATAAACCCGCCCCGGCAACCAAAGAACTTGAAGCGACGGCGGCAGTGATCCGCTCCAGCCCGGCATGGAATGCAGAGTTTGCGCCGGTGCCGCAAGAATTATGGACCAACGCCATCGCGCTCATGTATAGCGGACATGAGAAGCTTGGCTGGGAATTTGTGGATAAGGCATGGCAGCCTGGATTTCCGGGCAAGGGTGAGTCGTTGGGCAAGAAGGAATTGATCGACTATTATTTGCGTTCGCGCCTGGAGGGGAGCGATTATGCACCCGACATTTTGTCGACAGCCCACTCCTCGAAAAACCCACCATGAACTCTGTCTTCTCCCACGTTCTGTGCTACTATCGGCCAGCGCATATGACAACCCAGCCTGATGAAAGCAGCGAGCCTTCCGCGAATATAATGAACAAGATAATCCCCCCGCTGTTGACTGTGCTTCTGTGCTTCGTCTTGAAGGGCAGTGCGTTTGCCAGCGGTGTCAACTATCCGAACTTTAATTCGCCGGAGGGTCTCATCTTTCAAGCGGATGCGAGGCTGACCGCGGACTTTGTGCGACTGACGCCTTCTCACACAAACATGATCGGCCGGGTCGGCGGTCTTTGGCTTCAAACCAAGCAAGCTGTCCTTGATGGCTTTGAGACGACATTTCAGTTTCGCGTCACCGACAAAGTACGTCATGGCGCTGACGGATTTGCATTGGTGTTGCAAAATAATGCGACCCCTTCGGTTGGTTCGAGCGGGTATCACTTAGGCTTCGTTCGCGGCGGCAGTGCGTTTGCGGTGAAGTTCGTTGATTACCATTGGCGTCGGGACGCGTTCGCGAAATTCGACGAAATTGCGGTTACAAGTTGTGATCGCGAGCAGGAGCCCCAGAGCTATCTGGCCACCGTGTCGCGGACTGAGCTTTTCTCGGATGGCGAGATTCATACGGCGCGGGTGCAGTATGTGCCGGGCAATTTATCGGTCTTCCTTGATGATCTTGAAAAACCTATCCTGGTCGCTGCGGTCAAGTTGGAAGACCTTGTGTCCTTTGACAACGGCCTTGCGTGGGTAGGGTTCACCGCATCTACCGGCGCGGATAGCCAGAATCAGGACCTCCTCAGTTGGGCATTCAACAAGCCGGGAGAAACGCCGGTTCTGCCCCAACTGCTGGCGAGTTCGTCGGCTGGCAGTCAGCCCAACAAGAATCGCGTCACTGTCGTGGGCACTGAAGGAACTGTCAGTGCTGCGAGAAGTGAACCGCAGGTGATTGGACTTCCCGTGGTTGACGGCAAAGGCAAACCGGGCCAGCCGCAAATCGGATTACCATCATCGGTCGGCCTTACGCATCATGTTTACGCTTCGACCGACTTGGTGAGCTGGACGCTCGTGACTAATCTCAGCTTTTATTTCAGCGATCCGAGCGCACCCGACTACGATCATCGCTTTTACACCTTCCGTGAAAAATAAGCGTCTGCACCCCGGGCTAATTTTTGGCTCGCTACGCTTTCCTTTGCATCAAAGTCATCGGCTTGGAATTATTCGTGGCACATTGACCAAAGAAAACCGAGAGTTCCTGACGATTGACACTAAATCCCCGAGCGGATAGGCAATGGTCACGCTTCACACGTCGCCTTGTTTCATTCTGGCTGCCATCGCCATCTCCTCCGCCGCTGTCGCTTATCGTCTGACCATCTATTTGTTGCCGCCCGCCCGAGTTGAGTTCGACGGCCCGAAGTCGGGCGAACCAGGTCGCTGGACGGGAAAATAATGCCGGCGAAACGGCGCGTCAGCGCGCGTCGTCTTGCATCACCCACGCTTCGTTGAAATGGGCATGCTTGATGGCTTCGTTGGCGGGCTTGCCCGAGGCTGCCAGTTTCGTTTCACTTTGCTTCTGACGGAAGCTGTAGCTGGCGTGCAACGTGCCGTCTTTCGCTTGAGTGACGGAGGGATAGTGATACATGCCAGCGCCGGCTTGCACGTCGGCTTCGGAGTCGCGTTCCAGGTAACGTTTCCATGGCCAGGTTTTGCCCTCGTCATCCGAGAGCGTCACGGCGAGCCGGTGGCGGCCGGTTTCCAGATCGTTATTGATCAGCAGCCACCGACCACTTTTCAACGCGATGACTTCAACCCCGGCGCCGGTGTCAACCCGGTCCGAATCCACGACCGGACTCCACGTCACGCCCCGATCCGTGGACTCGCTCATTGGCACGCGTTGGGGCGGGGGACCGTCATCGCGCATGTAAGCCACGAGCGTCCCGTCGTGCTTGCGGACCAGGCTGGGCTGAGAGTTGGCAATGCCAACCAAGGGATCGCTGGTGAACCACGATTTGCCCCAATCGTCCGTGATCGCCATGAGACAAAAATCAAAGCCGTCGGAATAAAGTGGCACGATGAGCCGCTGACCCTCCAGCACATACGGATGAACGCGCGTCATCCAGCCCAGCCGGACGGCGAGTTTGTCCCGCAGCCGCGCGCGATCCTTCTGGATCCACGCTTCGAACGCGTCGGGTTTCATGGCTGGCGGCGGATGAGCGACGAGCGCATCCAAAGCGGCACTCACCAGCGTCTCAAAGTTTGTTCCCGGCGTGATGTGCAACACCTCGTTGACGGTCCAACGCGGGGGGACGGCCCGTTGGTAGTCCGAGGCGATGCGGTATTTGAGCAGCGCCGATTCCCAGCGATTATCAAGAATGGTCGGCCAGATCAGCCACAGGCGCTGGTGCGGGTCAATGAACATGGTCGGGTTGGTGTCCGGATAACCTGGCGTGTCGGCCATCACAAATGGCTGGCTCCACTCATGGTCTCCTTTCCGCTGACGCGCTCCGAACACCGCCACATCGTCGGCGGTTCGTTCCCCCGAACCGTTATACCAACAGACTAGGAGGTCACCGTTCGGACATTGCACAATGCACGAGCCATGGTTGTGCCGGGGTTCCAACGGAAAGATCAACTCGGATTCCAGAAACGGGCGGTCGAGATTTTTTGGCGCGGCGCCAGCGGCGATCGTAACCGTCAGCCAAGCGAGCCCGATGAGGGTGACGCGCCCGAGCGTGCGGTGCCAAGAACGGTAAAATTTCATACGCAGACTGTGGTCCTTTCCAGTTCAACCTAACGAGGCGCTTCGGTGCGGAACAGAAGAAAAGCAGACGCTTGCCGAATGAGATTGTCAAACGCCGCCGAACCATAAAAATTGCGGCGCACATGTCAGCCTCGAAGTTATTCCTCGCCATCGAAATTGGTGGCACCAAATTGCAGCTCGTCCTGGGCGACGCGACTGGCCGCATCCAGGTACGGCGCCGGCTCGTGGTGGTGCCGGCCGAAGGCGCGGACGGGATTCGCCGCCAAATTGCGCGGACGATTCCCGAGTTGCTGGCGGACCAAAAAATTGCCGCGGTGGGCGTCGGCTTCGGCGGGCCGGTGGATTGGCGGACGGGAAAAATTAATCGCTCGCATCAGCTGGCCGGGTGGTCGGATTTTGCCTTGGCCGATTGGCTGCGGACGCAGACCGGGACGGAAGTCTTCGTGGACAACGACGCAAACGTGGCCGCCTTGGGGGAAGCGCTGGGTGGGGCCGGGGTGGGTTTGAATCCCGTCGGCTATGTGACGCTCGGGAGCGGTGTCGGCGGGGGACTGGTGACGGACGGAAGGATTTATCACGGCGCGCCGCCGGGCGAAGCGGAGATCGGCCACCTCCGACTGGATCGCAGCGGGACGACGGTCGAAGCGCGCTGTGCCGGTTGGGCCGTGGACGCTCGGATCCGCGAGTTGAACCGTCAGGCGCCGGCGGGAGTCCTCGCGCGTTTGGTGGGCCACGAAACGCGCGGCGAAGCGCGCCACCTCGTGGCGGCGCTGGGGCAGGGGGATGCGGCGGCCGGACGAATTTTGCGGGAGGTGGCGGAAGATCTGGCCTTCGGACTTTCGCACGTCGTGCATTTGTTTCATCCGCAAGTCATCATTCTCGGCGGTGGTTTGTCCGGCGTGGGCGAACCACTGCGGGCCGCCGTCGCCGCCGCGTTGAAGGATTTCACGATGGCGGCGTTCCAGCCGGGCCCGGAAATCCGGCTCGCTGCGTTGGGCGAAGATGCCGTGCCGGTGGGCGCTTTGTTGCTGGCCCGTGCGAACTCCTGACTGTCCCGTTTGGTAGGGTTCGTCGCGCAGCGACGAACCCGCCCGCGCCGAGCGGGCGGAACGGACGTGGGGTGGCCGCACTTGGGGTTTCACTCGCCGAATCGGATTGCGCCGCGCTATGCGGCGCTGGTCGTCGCAGCGCAACGACCCTACCGTGGTGGCGGTGCGCCGCGATGAGCTCGTTCAAAGAAAATTTCCATGACACCCGCCGCTCCGCCGCTATCATCCTGTTCCAATGAATCAATGGATTTCTGATTATGTTCGGGCGCAAAAGACCGCGCTCGATTCCATCCCGGCCGACGGCGTGGCGCAACTCGTCGGGAAATTGCGCGCCGCCTGGAAGGAAGACCGGCAAATTTTTGTGTTCGGCAACGGCGGCAGCGCCGCGAACGCTTCGCATTTTGCCACCGACCTCGGCAAGGGCGCTTCGGACAAGGTGGGCAAAAGCTTTCGCGTGCTGTCGCTCAACGACAACGTGAGCTGGATGACCGCGTTGGGCAATGACTACGCCTACGACGAGGTTTTCGTTCGCCAATTGCGCAATTACGGCAAAGCGGGTGATCTGGTCCTCACCATGAGTGTGAGCGGCAACTCTCCGAATTTGGTGAAAGCCCTGGAGTGGGCGAAGCAAAACGGGCTGCACTCCGTCGCTCTCGTCGGCGCCAAGCGCGGGCGCCTGGCGGAAATTGCCGAGCAGGTCATCGTCGTCAACGACACGCACTACGGCCGGGTGGAAGACGCACACATGGGCATCTGCCACATGGCGTGTTATGCCTTCATGGAACAGCCGGAATTGACGAAATAAATAGTATGGCGACTTCCAATGCTTTCAGCGGGCTGGTGGAATTCACGCCCGCCTTCGCGCCGCGCCCGCAAATCAGCCACGTCCTTTTCGATTTCGACGGCACGCTTTCGATCATTCGCGAAGGCTGGCCGGACGTCATGGTGCCGATGTTCGTCGAAATGTTGCCCGCGCTGCCGGGGGAAGCCGTCGAAGCCCGCCGCCAGCTTTGCCTCGACGACATCATGCGGCTGAACGGCAAGCAGACGATTTACCAGATGATGCAATTGGCCGAGCGCATCACGGAACGTGGCGGCACCCCGCGCGATCCGCTGTGGTATAAACATGAATACCTCCGCCGGCTCGACGAACGCATCCGCCATCGCACGGACGGATTGCGCAGCGGCAAATCGCGCCCGGACGATCTCACCGTCTTCGGCACGCGCGCGCTGCTGGAATTGCTCAAGCAGCGCGGCCTGACGGTTTATCTCGCCAGCGGCACGGACGAACAGTTCGTGAAAGCGGAGGCGGAGTTGTTGGGCCTGACGCCCTATTTTGGCCGGCACATTTACGGCGCGCAGGATAACTACAAAAACTTTTCCAAGAAGATGGTCATCGAACGCATCCTGCGCGAGAACTCGATTCCGGGCGCGCAATTGCTTTCGTTCGGCGACGGCTACGTGGAAATTCAAAACACGAAAGAGGTCGGCGGCCTGGCGGTGGCGGTGGCCAGTGACGAAGCGAACAATGGCTCCGGTCGCTTCGACGAATGGAAGCGCCAGCGTTTGCTTGGGGTCGGCGCGGACATTGTCATCCCCGACTATCGCGATGCAGTGCCGTTGCTCGACCGCATTTTCCAAGGCTGACGGTCATGAACGCCGAGCGTTTCGAGGCCATCACGGCGAAATACTCCCGCCTCCGGGTCGCAGTCGTCGGCGATTTTTGCCTCGATCGCTACCTGGAGATCGACCCCGCCCGGACGGAAACTTCGATTGAAACCGGTCTGCCCGTTTACAACGTGACCCACGTTCGCGCCCAACCCGGCGGGGCGGGTACGGTGTTGAACAATCTCATCGCGCTCGGCGTGGGTACGATTTACCCCGTGGGTTTCGCGGGCGAGGATGGCGAAGGATACGAATTGTGCCGCGCGCTGGCCGCGAAGCCGGGCGTGCGCTTGGATCATTTCCTTCAAACGAGCGACCGGCACACCTTCACCTATTGCAAGCCACTGATCCTCGAACCGGGCAAATCACCGCGCGAGTTGAACCGGCTTGATCAAAAGAACTGGACGCCCACGCCGGCGACTTTGTCTGAACGTCTGAGTTCCGCCGCGACCGCGGTCGCCAACGCGGTGGACGCCCTGGCTTTGTTGGGGCAAGTGGACGAACCGGAAACCGGCGTGCTGACGGTTGGCGTCCTCGCCACGCTCGGAACGATCGCCAGGGAGAAACCGCAACGGTTGATTCTGGCCGACAACCGGCACAGCCTGCGGGGCTTTCCGTCGGTCCTGTTCAAGATGAACGCCGCGGAACTGGCGGCGCTCACCGGCACCCAACCTTCCTCCGCGATCAGCGACATTGCGGCAGTTGCCGTGGGTCTGGCCCGCCAGAATGGCCGGCCGGTGATTGTGACGCTGGCCGAGCGGGGCATCGTCGGCGCTTCGC
>JANXWY010000281.1 GCA_025350905.1 Verrucomicrobiota bacterium | reverse complement strand
CGGCGGGGATGGACAATTTTGTGACCAAGCCGATTCGCCGGCCGGAACTGATGGCGGCGATTGCCCACACAGTGCCGGCCCGGAACTCCGGGTCCGCCGCTCCGCCGGCCTTCGACCGGGCGAAATTGCTCAACGAGTTGGGAGGCGCGACAAACGTCCTCCCGAGAATGGTCTCACTTTTTGCCGAAACCGCGCCTGTTCTCATCGCCCAGATCCGCGCCGGACTGGAAACTCAGGACGCACCGGCTGTGTTCCGTGCGGCCCACAACCTCCGCGGGTCCGCTGCGCAATTCTGCGCCTCAGCTGCATACACCGCCGCCCAGAAGCTCGAGGAGAATTCTCGACGCGGCGACTTGAAAGAGGGCCCGGCCCAATTGGCCGATCTGGAATCTCTCGTGGGCCGGCTCCAGACCGAGCTCGAGCAATTACTGGAAACTGCTTGAGCAGACTTCCGCGCAAGAATGAGGACTCGGAAGTTTTTGGAACCGCCCGAGCCTCGGGCTGGACTGCCCGCTGCCAACGGTGCACTCCAGCCAGCCAGGTTGCGTAATCCAATCGGCCGATCACCAGTTTGTGTCCCGCCCGTCCACAGCCACTCTGGAATGTGGACAGTTCCCCTACCTGGCGACGCCAGTTTGCCCTTTGCCCGATCGTGGCATTGCGAGTGCTCCCTGATCGGGCATGATGTCGCTCTTGATCATCGTTGCAGCGCTGTTCGCAGCCGGACTGTTCATTGAACTGGTCTCGGCGGCTTCGGCGCCACTCGGTTACCAGGATGAAACGGGATTTCACTTCGGTCGCGAGCACACCGATTCGGTGGACCCGCGCGAATCGGAGAATCCAAGTTGAGTTCACGCCCTGGAACTGCGGATGACGGATTTTGTTTGTCCTGATCGGACGAACGGGTGGCCCGGCTCCGCGACTGCAGGTCGCGGTGCCGGCAAGCCAGCCAAACAAGTCCCCTGTCGGCGAAGTTTGCGTTTGGCGGTGCGAAACTACGTGTGTCACCGCCGGCCAACGCGCTTTCCGGACGGGGGACTTTGTTTTCTTGCCTGAAGGTGTCCGGGGTCTATTCGCGTCCTGCGGCTGTAATGAAGGGCCTCAGTTCGTCCATCAACCTGCCAAACCCGTCGAGTGTGAGCTGCTGCGCGCCGTCGCTCCAAGCTTCCGCTGGATTCGGATGCACTTCGATCAGCAAAGCGTCTGCACCCATCGCCACGGCACCCTTGCACATCGTCGTCACCAGGTCCGCGCGGCCCGCGCCCTGGCTGGGATCAATTACGATGGGCGAATGCGATTCCTTCTTGATGATGGGAATGGTCGAGAGGTCGAGCGTGTTGCGCGTGTAAGTTTCGAACGTGCGGATGCCGCGCTCACAGAACATCAGGTTCGGATTCTCGTTCGCCAGGACGTACTCACCGGCCAGCAGCCACTCCTCGATCTTCATCGAAAGCCCGCGCTTGAGAAGCACCGGCTTCCCGGTTTTGGCCGCCGCGATGAGCAGTTGAAAATTCTGCGCGTTGCGCGCGCCAATTTGGATGATGTCGGTGTATTCCGCCACCATTTCGGCCTGCCGTTCGGAGAGCAATTCCGTGATCACCGACAGCCCCGTGACCCGCCGCGCCTTGGCCAGCAGTTTCAAGCCTTTTTCGCCGAGGCCCTGAAATTCGTAGGGCGAGGTGCGCGGCTTGAAAGCGCCACCGCGCAGCATCGTCGCGCCCGCTGCCTTCACCGCCTCCGCCGTGGTCAGCAACTGCTTCTCGCTCTCGACCGAGCACGGCCCGGCCATGACGTGAAATTTCCTGCCGCCAATCGTGTGGGCGCCCACGCGCACCGTCGAGTTCCCCGGATGCGCCTCGCGGCTGACGAGCTTGTAGCGCTTCTGGATCGGCATGACGCTCTCGACCCATTTCGGAAACTGCGCCGTGAGCGTCTCGAGACTGGCGTGGGTGAGTTCGTCGCCGATGGCGCCGACCACGGTGCGGGCCACGCCCCGCATCACATGCGGGGTGTAGCCAAGTTTGCGAATCTCCTGGAGCACGGCGCGTTCGTCCGCTTTCGAGAGACCGGGTTTGAGAACGATGATCATGATGGGTTTCGAGGTTAACCGGAAGTTGCCACAAAAAAGCCGCAGGCGGCGTGGCGACCTGCGGCGATTTGGTTTGGAGAGTTTATCGCAGCCGCAAGCGCCCGTTCGCCCGCCAAAAATAATATTGGCTGCTAAAAAAGTTGTTCGCTTGCTGGCCGCTCAGTTTCACCTTGCCAAGCTACCAGAGCCGGCCCCGGCGTCAAGCGAAGCGAAACGCGCATGGGTCGAACGTGGCAGCCGGCGTCCGACACCGAAGCCAGGTGCTGGTGAAAGAAGACCTCCACGCCCGAGCAGGACGCGGCCTACTTCACCCGCCCGAACAATTCCATCACTGTCTCAAGAATCTTTTGGGATGCATCCACTTCGAGATAACTCGACCGTGCCCGCCACGTTTCGTAGCCCCCGAGCTTGTGTTGCGCGGGCGTGGGAAGATAACCATTGTAGCCATTCGCAAGTTCGATGGTGAAGCTCGGCTTGAAAGGACTGCGGTTCTTGATTTCCAATCCGATCTCGGCAAACACCTCGCAAGGAATCGCCGCGATGCCAAGGTCGCCAATCTTCAAAGTCTGAATGATCACCGACACACGATCCGGAAAAGCATCCAGCAAAACCCACTCGCGGGCATAAACATCCGGACCCCAACCAGCGTACTGGCCATCGCGCATCGTGGCCTTGGTCAGAATGCCACGAGCCGTCGCCAGCTCTTCGGCGGAGGCCTTGCGCACACCCAGTTGAATTTCTTTTTGGGCCGCTTTCAATTCCACGCGGTCGCGCCATTCGATTCTCCGGTAAGCTGCGAGCGCAACTTCCGCCACGTCGTTCGCGACCGTGCGGATTTTTGCATAGGGCGCTTCCGCCTTCGGTGGCTCGCGAAAATTGATCGAGTTGCAATCGCCGCTGGTTCCGTTGGACATGATTGCGACGAACGGCGGGTCCTGCCGGTCCGCGCCGAGCAGTTGCTGGACGCGGTCGCAAAAGGCGCCGCAGTAATCAGCAGAATACGTCCGGCCCGGGACGCCGCCGCAGTAATGCGTCGAGTAATTTGCGAGCAGCGCGATGGGTTTTCCGTCGGGCGAGCGCACCGCCAGGACTGGCACCTCGGGATCCACCGGCCCGGCCGATTCGAGCAGGTCGGGACTGCCGGGGGGCGGATTCATTCTCACGGAATCATCCGTGTTGCCCC
>JANXWY010000244.1 GCA_025350905.1 Verrucomicrobiota bacterium | reverse complement strand
GGGCCGCTCCCAGGCGACGGTGAAGGCGCAGATCGCGCCGCTGCTCATGCCGCCAATGGCACGCTGTTCGGGATCCTGAGTGAGCTTCACTCCGAACTTCTGCGTCACGAACGGCAGGACCTCGTCGAGGAGGAACTTCGCGTAGGCGTCGCCGAGCGAGTCGTATTCGAAGCTGCGGTTGCTGCGGTTGTTCGCCCCCGGGGCCGACGAGTCCGGCGCGCTGCGATTGCCGGGGTTGAGAAAAACACCAATAGTTACGGGCATCTCTCCCTTGGCGATGAGGTTGTCGAAGACGACGGGCACGCGCTGGCCACCCGTCTCGCTCACGTAACCGCCGCCGTCTTGGAAAACCATGAGTGCGGCCGGCTTGGCGCCGTCGTACTGGGCCGGGATGTAGATCCAACCCTCACGCGTCGTATCGGGAAAGATCTTCGATTCGGTGAATTGGAACTTTTCAACCCGGCCCTGGGGAACGCCCGCGAGCCGGTTCGTGGATTCAACCCCGAGTTTGTATTCGTTTTCGGCGCCGGCCGGGAGGAGAACCGACAGGCACACAAAAACAATGAAAGGACGCAGGCGGAAGATGGCGGGTGTTGGCATGGTCGGAAGATTTTAGTCGAACCAAAGCAGGATGACAACTGTCGCGAATCGGGTGGTCATTTCATGGTTCAATCGCTCCGCTCCGGTCCGCGCGTTTCAAAGACCTGGCGGGTCCGCGCGGGCAGCGTCTCAGCGCGCCTTGAACGCCACGGTCAACGCATCATAACCATTCGCGCGTTCGTAACGGGCCTCATGCTCCACGTGCTCCTGCGCCGCCAGCACAGTGATGAGTTCGACGCGCTCCGTCAGGGCTTCCAGCAGGCTGCGAACGATCAGGCGCGCGTGCGCTGCGCCGAGACAGAGGTGCGGCCCAAAACCGAAGGCCAGGTGCGGATTCGGTTTCCGATCGAGGCGAATTTCTTCCGGTGCGTCAAAGACGGCTTCGTCGAAGTTCGCCGCGGCCCACCCCAGCGACACGCGCCCGCCGGCTTTCACCGGCACGTTTTGGACTTTCGTATCCACCGGGCACACCCGCCCGATGTGGGTGAGGGGCATGAACACGCGGAAGAATTCTTCGCCCGCGTGGACGATCCGTTTCGGGTCCTCCCGCAGGTATGCCAAGGCCGCGGGGTTGCGGCCCAGATAGGCGATGATGGAAGCGATGCTGTGGATAATCGTGTCGCGGCCACCGGCGAAAATGAGATTGCCAAAGCCCATCATCTCCTCGCGAGTCAGACGCCGTCCGCGATATGTCGCCGTCGCCAGGGCGCTGAATAAATCCTCACCCGGATTCGCCGCCGCGCGGTCGAACTGAGCATGCAAGTATGTTTCCAGCACCGTGCCCGGCTTGAACTCGCCGCTGGTGACCTTGAAGACATGGATGCCCCAGCCGATCCAAGTGTCGGCCTCGGACTCAGGCACATTCAGCAAATAGGTCAGCGCGCGCGATTGCACCGGCAGCGCAAACTCGTTGACGATCTCGAGGGACTCCCGGCTCAGCGCCCGCGAGACCATCTCCCCGATCAACGCCGCTGCTTTCGCGATCACGTCGGGCTGCTTGGCTCGCTGGAAAAAGGGTTCGACGAGGGCGCGGTAATCGGTGTGCTCGGGTGGATTCGTCTCGATGGGCAACTGGCGCATGGTCCGGACGGCTTCCTCAGACGGAATCGGCACCCGGAACGGCGCGTCCGAGCTGTAGGTCTTCCAATCCTTCGCGGCTTCGCGCACGTCGGCGTGGCGCAGGATCATCGGCAGCATCTCGCCTTGGAAGGGACAGCGGAGCACGCCGTCCGAGTTGCGCGCTTCGCGAAAGGGATCGCGCCGGTTCGAAGAGTCGGGCATGGCGTGAGAGTTTTGGGGATTGGCCCTTGACCGTCAAGAAAACAGAAGCCGCCCGTGACGCACTGCGCTCAGGCGTTGGAGATTGATCGCCGTCCGCGTTTCTGAAACTCTGGGCCCATGTTACGCCCGCGGAAAAAATATACTGTCTACGATCTGCAACAGCTCAAGGGCAAACGCTGCCTCACGCATATTCACGTGAAGTCCCCCGAGGAAGCCGCGGCCGCGGAAGCTGCGGGCGTGGATTTGATGAGTTGCAGTTTTGACTCCCCCGAGGCCCAGGCGCGCCTGCCGCAGTTGGTCGCCGCCGCCCCGAACAGTTTTCTCTCAGCTGCCTCACCGCATGGATTGGCCTCGCCCGCGGAAGCGATCCGCGTCGGTTTCCGCGCCCTCGAACTGGGTGCCAGTTCGGTGTACTGCTCCGCCAGTCCATTCATGATTGAGGCAATGGCCCGCGAGCGGATTCCGGTGGTCGGACATCTCGGCCTGGTCCCGCGTCATGTCACCTGGACGGGTTATCGCGCCCTGGGCCGGACGGTCGCCGAGGCAAAGCAACTCCACCAACGCCTGAAGGATTTGGAGAACGCCGGCGCCTACTCGGCCGAACTGGAACTCGTGCCCCACAACCTCGCTCGGTTCCTGAGTTCACAGACAAAGATGATCCTGATGTCGCTGGGTTCCGGTAGCGGCTGCGACACGCAGTTTCTATTCTCCGACGACATCCTCGGGGATTATGCGGAACGCCTTCCTCGCCATGCCAAGGCCTACCGCAATTTCCTGGAGGAAAACCGCCGACTGCAGGGCGAACGGATCGCGGCCTTCAGCGAATACATCGCCGACGTAAAGGAAGGCCGCTTTCCGGAGCGATGTCACCTCGTGGAATTGGACGAGCAACTACTCCAAGAGGTGATCGATTCGGTCGGTAGCTCGGTGAAATAGTTGAGTCGTACCCGGCACCCGCGAAAATCTTCCATAGAAACTCGTCCGCGCGACGAACCGCCGCTATTTCCTCGGCAGCCTCGCGCTTGCCACCACCCGGTCGGCCTTTGCGGGCGTGGCGAAACTCCCGGGCATTGGCGCCGCAAGGCAGGAGGTGGTCGCGAAAAAAGCAAATGCTGGATGGGACAGCGCTGTCCTGTTTTGCCACGAATTCGCGAACCACACTCCCCTCGTGGTTCAACCACACCGATGCCTGCTTTAGCAGCAGGCTTACCGTTCGTGGCTTTCCATCCAAGTAAATGGCTCCTTTCTTTGAATTTAAGGAGGTTGGTCCATTAAACGCTTATGCTACTGCGCGAATTAATTAGCAGATAGTATGTATACCAGGCAACCACCACAGCAACGTTCGGGACGCCATCGCCGGGAATCTGAGCGGTGGACCCGTCCGGCTAAGGTCTATCGGGGGCGGCGATCCGTTGACCCAAATTCGCGTACGGTGTCAGATCGTACGGTTTTGTTCCCAAGTTCAACCTTGGTGATTTGCCTGCCGGTTGCTCAACATTCCCTTTTCCGTTTCCGTCTTGCGCCCGCCCATTTTCTCACTGCCGTATGAAGCTACGTCGCCTGGCTCAACTCGTGATCGTGGTCGCTTCGCTGGTTGTGCTTGGCTCGGCCAGTGCGCAGACTTCATGGAAAGGCACCAGCAGCACGGCTTGGAGTACCGCGGCGAATTGGACAGCGGGGGTGCCAACGGCGGGGATTGATGCCATCATCGGCGATGTCAATTTTACCGGGACCAACCAACCCAACATCAGCTCAACTGCGGTGTGCCGTTCGCTCACGCTGGGGGCCGGCACGCTAGCTTCCATCCTCACGATTTCCACGAGCTTTACGGTTTCCGGGAACATAACGATTGGGGCCAACGGCAGAATTTCACACACGTCAACTTCGAGCTCGCGGGTGATCAGTCTCTCGGGTAATTGGACGAATTCCGGGGTCTATGCCGGCTCCAGCTCAAGCAGTGCCGTGACCTTGAGCGGGACGACACAAATCATTGGCGGCAGCACGGCCACCGGGTTCAGAAGGCTGAACATCAATGCGGGCAGCATTACGACGCTCGGCAGTAATATCAGCGTAACCAATACCCTCTCGGTCAGTGGCACCTTGGATCCGGGAGCCGGTGCCGGATTAGTTGTGTCTGGGGCAGGCACGCTGTCCGTGGCTTCCGGCGGAAAAATTCTGGTTCGCGCTACGACGTTCGCCGGCAACTACGCCAATAGTGGCACGAAAACACTGAGTGCCGGGAGTACGGTGGACTACGCGGCCAGCGGCGATCAGTCCGTCTCGAGTTCGCTCACCTATTCCACGCTGCGCATCAGCGGCAGCGGAATCAAAACCCTCACCGGCAACCTTCCCTCGCTCGCTTCCTCGACTGCCACCGCCGGGATGCTGGATCTCGTGGCCGGCACGCTTGATCTCTCAACCTTTACCGCCAATCGCGGCACGTCCGTTGCCGGCGGAACGGTTAATGTGGCGGCGGGCGCAAAATTGAAAATCGGGGGCGCCGGTACTTTCCCCGCCAATTACGCAACGCACGGGCTCGCGGCGACGAGCACGGTCGAGTACGGCGGCAACAACCAGACGGTGACCGCTGAGAGTTATGGAAATCTAATCTTGAGCGGCAGCAGCGGGGTCGTCACAAAAACCATGCCGGCGAGCGCCTTGACCCTGGCCGGTAACTTGACCAGCAGTCAAGGCACGGCCACCTCGGTCGCCGCTACCGTTGGCGGGGCCTTGACCGTGAATGGCAGCGTTTCGCTCGGCACGGCGACGACCTTGAACGGCGGCTCCTTCTCGCATTCCTGTGGCGGCAACTGGACGAACAACGGGACGTTTACGGGCAGCACGAGCACGCTCACTTTGAACGGCGTAAATACCATCGTGGCGGGCACCGGCGTAAACAATGTCAACAACCTGGTCATCGCCCGTTCCGGCATCACCGCCGACTCTGCCACCAGCTTGAATGTGGCGGGCGATTTTAGCACCAGCGGGGCCGGCACGTTCACTCATCTTCCGGGCGGGGCCGGCACGGTGACGCTGAGTGGTACCGGCAAGACCATCAGCGGGGCCGGCATTAGTTTTAGCAAGCTCACGATTTCCGGGAGCTCCACTACCGCCGCCTCCTTCAGTGTGGCGGATGATCTGATCGTGAATGGGTCGCTCATCGCCAGCAGTGGGACCATTACTTTGAGTGGTACCGGAAAGAAAATTGCCGGGACGGGGAGCATGTCCTTCAGTGGTTTGCAAATTCCCGGGAGCCTCACAACGACGAACAGTTTTTCTGTCGGTGGCAATCTTGGTGTTTCGGGTAGTTTTTCCGCCACCGCCGGCATGTTCACCTTCGCGGGCTCGACGACCTTTAGCGGCGCCGCCAGTCTTTTCAATGTCACCCTCAATGGACTGCTATTGCGAATGAGTGCGGATTCCATCCTGCGCCTCGCCGGCACCACCACCCTGAGCACGGGCACCTTTGATGTCACCAATCAGCGGCCGAATACGATTGTCTATAGCAGCAGCAGCAGTCAGACGGTGTATCCGATCACCTACGACAACCTGGAAATCGCCGCCGGCGGCACCAAAAGTATCGTCGGCAACCTCAATGTCCGGGGTAATTTCACCATCGACGCGGGCGCGGTGTTCAGCGGGGCCGCAGGCGGGTACACGAATTACGTTTGGCATGATTGGCTCAATTACGGAACTTTCAACGCCGGCAACAGCACCATAGAAATGGTGGGGCCGGCTAATGCCACGATTTCAGGGGCGACCACCTTTAATCGACTGCGCGTGAACAAGGACGATGCGACGTTGTTGATCAACTTGGGCACGAACCAAACCGTGGCCACCCTTGACATGGCGATCGGAACCATGGACACGGGCACCAACATCCTCACCCTCACCACCACGCGCACTGGCGGCGGTCACGTGCTCGGAACCATCACCCGGCAGCATGCTTTTTCGACCGGCGTCGCCTACGCATTTGAAGGTCCGTTCACCACGGTCAGCTTCACCGCCCTGTCCAGTGTAAGCTCCGTGACCATGGCAATGACGGATGGATCGATCAGTGATTTTCCCTCCGGCGCCGCCGTCAATCGCCAATACAACATTAGCCTGGCCGCCACCGGCGCCTACAACGCCACGCTGCGCACGTATTACCAGGAAACGGAATTGAATGGTAACAATGAAGCAACCTTGACCCTTTGGCGAAATGGCGGCAGTGGCTGGATCTTGTCGGGCGAGACCGGGCGGGACGCGACCAACAACTGGGTGGAAAACGGCGCCCTCACCGATATTACGGGACGCTGGACGATGACGGGCGACAGCGGCATGGTGCGCTGGAATGGATCGACCAGTACCGCGTGGGAAACGGCGGCCAACTGGACGATTGTCTCCGGCAGCCCGAGCCGTCCGCCCTCAACCAACGACATCGTGGAACTGGGCACGACCAATGTCACCTATCAACCCACCGTCACCTCCGCTGCGGCGGCCCGGACGATTTCGTTTGGTAGCGCGCAAGCGATGACCTTGACCTTGGGTTCCGGAGCGCTCCTGGACACGATCGGCGTCCAGACGATCGGCAATCTGGGTGGAGTTTGGACCAATAACATTTCCCACCTCATCAACGTGGGCGGGCAAACCATGACGGTCGGCGGCGACCTGTCCCTGAGCGACGGCACCATCGGCCACACCATCAATCTCAACATTGGGGCCGGCACGGTGAATGTGGCGAACAATTTGGTTCAAGCGGGCGGCGCCAATATCATTTTCACCGGGGCCGGCACTTTGAATATCGGCAGCGATTTCCATTATACGAGTGGGACGTTTACCTCCGGGTCTGGCACGGTCAATTACAACGGCAGCGGGGCGCAAGTCGTCGGCGGCGTCACCTACAATCAGCTTAGCTTTAATAAGCCGACGGGGACCGCCGCCTTGCCTGACGCGGCCACCGTGACCGGGAATCTGACACTGACGAACGCGTCGCACTTCCGGCTGAGTGCACCGCTTTCGGTTGCGGGCAGCGTGCTGATTGCCACCAACACCAGTTTGGACCTGGGCGGCTCGGAAATTTTGGTGGGGGGCGACTGGGTATGCGCGGGGACGCTAAATATCAGCAGCGGTGGCGAGGTGGCCTTTAACGGCACCGGAGCGCAATTCATCGGGGGTGGCAACTTTCATGATTTTGACATCGAGAAACCGTCCGGCACGGCAACGCTGATGGGCAACATTACGGTCGTGGTCGATGCGGATGTGTATAGCGGCACCCTGGATTTGGCCAATTATACAATCGATGATACGGATTCGGGAGCCGCCTTCACGGTGGCGGCCGGCGCGAAGTTGCGGACGGCGGGCAATTTTCCCACCGGTTTTACCACCACCACAATCGACCCGGCTGCCACCGTGGAATACTACGGTTCGGGGAACCAGACCATCGCCTCGGAAACCTATGGCCACCTCATTGTGACCAACGGCACCGGCAATCCCAAGACGCTGGCGGGCCCCATCACGGTGGCGGGAAATCTCCTCATCCACAGCAACGCCACCCTGGCCGCCAGTGCCTACCCGCTGACTCTGCTGGGAAATTGGACCAACAACGGCGCGTTCTCCGGCGGCACTGGCACGGTCATCTTGAATGGGACGAACCAGTCCGTCGCAGGCGCCACGATCTTTAACAATATGACGGTGTCCGGCAGTTACACTGTGGCGAACTGCGACATTGCCATTCACGGCAACGCCACCATCCTCGGAAGTTACGCTGCCGGGAGCGGCACGCATACCATCGACGGGGACTTATTAAACAGTGGCGCCATGTCGAGCAGCGGCACGACCACCTTCACTGGTACCCGCCTCCAGACGATTCAATTACTCACGGCCATTCAGTCCATTTCCTCCGGGGTCGTCAACTTCAATGGCACCGTTTCGCCCGTCCTAAACTCGGTCGCCGCGCCGCTGTTTGCGAATGTGAACATCAACAACACCGGTGGGGTGACGGCCAGCGTTGGCTGGACGGTCTTCACCGGGTTCACGGTGGGCGCGGGCGCGAGTTTTAACGGCAACGGCTTCACTCACACATTTTATGGGGTGGTGACCAACAATGGCACTCTGACCAGCAGCGGCACGCTGAATTTTAGTCCCGCCGCTGCTACTACTTTGGCGCTGGGCAGCAATTTTGTCAGCACTGGGATTGTGGCTTTCAGCGGTACCAATCAAGTGATCATCAGTAGCGGGGCGCTTATCCTCGATTCCCTGCTCATCGCCAACACCCATGCCAACGGCATCACGCCCGCCTCCAACTGGACCCTGACGGGCGACCTCCGGGTTAACAATGGCGCCACCTTTCATGCCGGCACCGGACTGACCCACACGATCAGTGGTAATGTGGACAACAGCGGAAACATTGACGGGGGCACGAGTTTGGTTTCTTTCGACGGCACGACTGAAATTGGCGGTACGGGTTCAACGGTTTGGAATCATTTGCGGATCAACGGCAGCCTCACCGCCGTGACCGACCTCACCGTGACGGGTAACTTCACCAACAACGGGGTGTTCGATGCCGCTGGCCAAGCCCTCAGTTTTACCGGCGGTGCGGCTGCGTTCATCGCCGGCAGCACCACGCCAACAACCATTGCTTCGCTCGTCGTTGCAAAAAGTTCCGCCACGGTCACGCTGGGTTTGAACGTGAGTGGTTTGACCGCGCTCACGATTTCCAGTGGTACCCTTGACACCAAGAGCTTTAGCTTGCTCGAGGATGCCGCAAACGGCGGCGTTTTGACCGTGAACGCGGGCGGGACGCTGAAGCTTGGCGGCGGTAATGCCTTCCCCGTTTTCACCGGCGGCGTCAGTCTCGATCCCGCCAGTACGGTGGAATACTCCGGCGCGAGCGCGCAAACCATCGCGGCCCAGGATTACGGCCACCTGACCAGCAGCGCCACCGGTGCGCGCACGTTGGCGGCGAGTGGAACGATTAGAATTGCCGGCACGTTTACCCCTGGTCCCAATGCCTATACCACAACCGGAAGCAGTATCGAATTCAACGGCGCCGGCCCTCAAACCGTTCCTGCTTTCTCCTACCATCATCTGGCAAGTAGTTCGACGGGCGCCCGCACCTTGGAGTCAGCCGGCAACATCAACGTGGCAGGAACCTTCACGCCGGGCGCCAACAGTTACACCGTCACCAACAGCACGGTAAATTTCAACGGCGCGGCGCAGACGATTCCAGCGTTCACCTTCCATCATTTGACGACGAGCGGCAGCGGCACAAAAACCCTCGGCGGCCATATCGCCGTGGCGGGAACCTTTTCGCTCACTGCCGGTTCATTCGCCGATGGCGGATTCACGGCAACCAACCATGGCAATATCGCCAACGCAGTGACCCATTCCGGCCTGGGCCAAATCCTCCTGACCGGTGGGGTGGCGGAACATCAATTGTCCGGGGCGGGTGTTTATCAAAACCTGACGCTGGATGACTCATTCGGGGCCGCACTGAGCGCGACGAATCTGACCGTCAACGGCACACTCAGCCTCGCGAACGGGCAGATCACGACTACGACCAACCGGGTCACTATTGGCAGCGCGGGCACGGTTACCCGCACGGGCGGACAGGTGACTGGCTTCCTGCAAAAAACCGTTCCCACTGGCTCTCCGACCCTGACCTTCGAAGTGGGCGGGACGAATGTCTATGCCCCGGTTTTGCTGGTGCTGACGAATGTCACCACAAGCGGCGCTTTGCTCGTGAAATCGTTCGATGGCGGTCACCCCTCAGTGGCCACCTCCGGTTTAATTACGAACCGCACGCTGAACCGCTATTGGGCTCTGACGAATAGTGGCGTGGGGTTCAGCAGCTATCAGGCAACTTTTTATTATTCCACGAACGATCTCGATGCCGCCGTCACCGGCACCAATTTATTCGGCCGCCGTTTCAGCGGCGGCAATTGGACGAATCTTGCGCTAGGTACGCGCACGGCGACCAGCATTCAAACGGTGAGTAACACGAATTTCAGCGAGGTGGCCTTCGGTGAAGTGGTCATCGCCAGCCGACTCGGTTTCCAAACGCCGCCTTCCGCCATCGTCACCGCGGGCGCCATTTTCCCAACGCAACCGGTCCTCCGCCTCGAGAATGACTTGGGCGAGTTGGTCACGACGGACAGTTCGACCGTGGTGACGGTCGCGCGCGGTGCCGGCAGCGGCTCGTTACAAGGTTCGCTCAGCGCGACGGCGGTCAATGGACTGGTCGCCTTTACCAACCTCTCCCATTTGGTGGCGGGCAATATTACCTTGAATTTCTCTGCCCCCGGTTTAAGCGGCACCAATTCCGGATCGATCACCGTCAACCCCGGCGCGCTCCATCATTTTGCCTTCGCTGCCATTGCAGCCCAAACCGTCGGCGCCGCCTTCAACGTTTCCATCACCGCCCAGGATGCCAATGACAACACGGTGACCAGCTTCAGCGGAACGGTGGGTTTGACCACCACCGCTGGCACGATTAGTCCAATCGTTTCCAGTACTTTTTCTGGCGGAGTGCGAACGGAGAGTGTCGCGCTCAGCCAGGCGGGCAACGGCAAGACAATCACCGCCACGAAAACCGGCGGCCTTGAAACCGGCACGAGCCCGAGCTTCACGGTCACTCCGGCAGTTTCAGCGCTAACCGTTTCGACTTCGGCCGATCCGTCGCCGACCGGTTCCAATGTCACGTTCACTGCGGTGGTTTCCTCCAGCGCCGGAACGCCCACGGGCACGGTGCAGTTTCGCGCGGATGGCACGGCGCTCGGTTCGCCGGTGACGCTGGTGAGTGGCGGGGCCAGTCGCGTCACGGCTTCGTTGACCCATGGCAGTCATACCATCGCCGCCGAGTACCCGGGGGACGGTAATTTCTTCGGCAGCACCAATCACTTGTCCCAAGTCATCAACTCCCCACCCGCCGCAGGCAACGATACGCTGCTGCGTTTCCCAACTACGGGAGCAAAAGGGCGGAGCGCGACGTTGCTCGCCAACGACACCGATCCGGATGGGGATTCGCTGACGCTCAGTTCGGTCAGTGCCACCAGCGCGCAGGGCGGCACCGTTGTGGTCGCCAATAGCTGGGTTCTTTACACGCGTCCGACCGGCTTCACGAACGCGGACAGTTTTTCCTATGTGGCGACCGATGGCGGATTGCAGGCGACCGGCTCCGTGGCGATCACGATCGTTGCCGATACCGACCCATCGCAAAACGTCGTGGCGACCGAATTCCTCGGCAACGGCGACGTCCGCCCACACTTCCTGGGTATCCCTGGACGCACCTACTCGATTCAATACACGACCAATCTCGTCACGCCCAACTGGCATTCGTTGGGGACCGCTACCACCGCCGCCACCGGCACCTTGGAATTTACCGATTCACCGCCACCCGCCGCCCCGACGCGGTTTTACCGCACTACCTATCCCTGATTATGAAAATAAAAATCCCTCCGCCCATTTTAACCAACGAAACCGCTGCCACGCAGGAGCGGAACAAATACATCCCCCTGCGTGTCCGCACTAACCTCCATAACACCATGAAAACACTACGAGCCAAAATCCTCCTGGTGCTCCTGGCAGCGGTTTCACCGTTGCTCCTTCAGGGGCAGACGATCGAATCCTACACCTTTACCACCAATCGCCTGGTGCCGGACGGTAACGCCTCGGGCCTGAGCGATGTGCGGAATATCAATTCCGCCATCGGCACCATTTCATCGTTGAAGGTGCGACTCAAGGTCACGGGCGAATTCAACGGCGACCTGTATGGTTACGTCCGCCATGCCAGCGGATTTACCGTGCTGCTGAATCGCCCCGGCAAAACCGCCGGTGACGCCGCCGGCTACTCGAACAGCGGCTTTGACGTGACGTTCCAAACCGGGGCCGCCAACGGGGATTTGCATGTCTACCAAAACGTCACCACGCCGGGCGCCGGGTTGCCGCTCACCGGCACCTGGGAACCTGACGGACGCACCAATGATCCAGTCAATGTCACCGACGTTTCGACACGCGCCACGGCGCTCACCAATTTCAACGGGCTGAATGCCGCCGGTGAATGGACACTATATCTCGCCGACGTGGAATCGGGCGGAACAAACCAGCTTACGGAATGGTCACTCGAAATCGCGGGTGCGGCTTCTCCGCAGGTGACTTGGGCCAATCCCAGCGATGTGGTTTACGGCACGGCACTTAGTAGTTCTCAATTGAATGCTACCGCCACTTACGATGCGACCAATGTTCCCGGTACGCTCACCTACTCCCCGGCTGCGGGAACCTACTTGACGGCAGGCAATGGCCAGACACTTTCCGTTAGGTTCACCCCGAATGATACAAATAGCTTCCTTCCGGTTACCAACCATGTTGCGGTTAATGTCTTGAAAGCCCCGCTCACCATAACCGCGGTGGACAAGAGCAAGGTTTATGGCGCAGACCTGCCGACCTTGACGGCGAGTTACAGTGGATTCGTCATAAGCGACGACGCCTCGAGCCTCGGCACCGCCGTATCGCTGAGCACAACGGCCACGTCCGCCAGTCCGATTGGCACTTATCCCATCACGGCGACGGGCGCAGTCGGCACGAACTACACGATCAGTTATGTGGCCGGGAACTTAACGGTCACGACCGCTCCGCTCACGATCACGGCCGTGGATAAGACCAAGATTTATGGTGCGAGCTTGCCAACCTTGACGGCGAGCTACAGCGGCTTTGTGAATAATGACGACGCGTCGAACCTCGGCACCGCCGTCTCCCTGAGTACCACCGCCACGGCCGCCAGTCCGATTGGCACTTATCCCATCACGGCGACGGGCGCAGTCGGCACGAACTACGCGATCAGTTATGTGGCCGGGAACCTAACGGTCACGACCGCCCCGCTCACGATCACGGCCGTGGATAAGACCAAGATTTATGGCGCGAGCTTGCCAACCCTGACGGCGAGCTATAGTGGCTTTGTGAATAATGACGACGCCTCGAACCTCGGCACTGCCGTCTCCCTTAGTACCACCGGTACCTCCGCCAGTCCAATTGGCACGTATCCCATCACGGCGACGGGCGCAGTCGGCACGAACTACACGATCAGTTATGTGGCCGGAAACTTAACGGTCACGACCGCCCCGCTCACGATCACGGCCGTGGATAAGACCAAGATTTATGGCGCGAGCTTGCCAACCCTGACGGCGAGCTATAGTGGCTTTGTGAATAATGACGACGCGTCGAACCTCGGCACTGCCGTTTCGTTGAGCACAACGGCCTTGGCCTCCAGTCCGATTGGTACTTACCCCATCACGGCGACGGGCGCAGTCGGCACCAACTACGCGATCAGTTATGTGGCCGGGAACTTAACGGTCACGACGGCACCGCTTACGATCACGGCCGTGGATAAGACCAAGATTTATGGTGCGAGCTTGCCGACCTTGACGGCGAGCTACAGCGGCTTTGTGAATAATGACGACGCCTCGAACCTCGGCACTGCCGTTTCATTGAGCACAACGGCTACAGCGTCGAGCCCAGTCGGTACTTATTCCATCACCGCGAGTGGGGCCGTGGGTACGAATTACTCAATCACCTATGTGGCCGGCACGCTCACGGTGGGCACGGCAACGTTGACCATCACGGCAAATGACAAGACGAAAGCCTTCGGCGAGGCATTGCCCGTGTTTACCGCCAGTTACACCGGCTTCGTCAATGACGATGACACGAACAAACTTACCACGCTGGCTTCCTTGGCCACAACGGCCTTCGCTACCAGCGACGTGGGCACGTATCCCATCACGGCGAGCGGCGCGGTGAGCACAAACTACGCGTTCACCTACGTCGGTGGTACGCTGACGGTGACGCAATCCCTTTCCTCCGGCGCGGTAGTGTCTTCCGCCAATCCGGCGGTACCCGGAGCGGATGTCACTTTCACCATGACCCTGAGTGCCGTCGCACCCGGTGCCGGCACCCCGAGCGGCACGGTGGACTTCCGCATCGACGGGACGATCGCCAGTTCGGTCACCTTGTCTGGCGGCGTGGCGACCTTCACGACGAGTTCGCTCACGCACAACTCACACACAGTTGTGGCGGAGTACGCCGGCAGCTCGAATTTCGTCGGCAGTACCAATTCGCTGGCGCCGGATCAAGTCATCAATACCGCACCGATCGCAGGTGGTGATACGATTGAGCGTTATCCGACTCAGGGCGTGAAAGTGCGGCTCGCGACCTTGCTGGCCAATGACAGTGACGCCGAGGGCGATTCACTCAACATCACCGTGAGTTCGGCCAGCGCGAACAGCGGCACAATCACGGTGAGCAGCGGTTGGGCGTATTACACCCCGGCGGCCGACTTTACGAACCTGGATACATTCACCTACACGATTACGGATGGCCATGGGGGCAGTACCATCGGAACCGTCACCGTGGCGATCAAAGTAGACAATGCGCCCGGGGTTAACCTGACCCTCACGGACCTGGGTAATGGCTCGTTCCTCGTCCGAGGCGATGGCATTCCTGGCCGCACGTATCGGATGCAGTACTCGGATTCCATGACGCCGGCTAGTTGGCAGTTCCTCGCGGACGGCACTGTAACCGCCGACAGTGTCGGCGTGTTCAACTACACCGACACCGCTGGTTCCAGCAGCCGTTACTACCGTTCGGTGTATCCTTAAATCCGTTCAACCTGCGGGGCTCCGTCCGGTCCCAAGCCGGCGAAGCCCCGCAAGACGGATCGAACAAAAAGCAAGAACGACAACCAGCCAATGAAAAGGGTGCAGACCATCGTGACTTCGTTTTGGGCGTATCTGACCAGAGCGCGGCTTTTTGCCCGCGGCGATACAGGTTCGTCCCGCACGGACCGAATCGGTCCGGTCTCGTCGTTCTCGACAACACGAGAGCATGCCGAGGTGAAGCCAGATCGGATTGCGCCCCCGGGTGTTTTTCACACCGGCGCGGGGCGTCGGGTTCCAA
>JANXWY010000243.1 GCA_025350905.1 Verrucomicrobiota bacterium | reverse complement strand
GCAGCGAAGGGCGGGCGAATCTTTTTTTCAACATCGACGGCGGCGGCGAATGGACCGGTGCGTGCATCGACCCGGACACCAGCCGGCTCTACGTCACGGCCAATCATGTCGGCTGGATCATCTCGGTGTTTCGCAACGATGATCCCCCGGAAGATCCGCACGCCCCGCGCACCCGCGGCAAAACCGTTTTTGAATCCAGCTGCGCCTCATGTCACGGCACCAATCGCCTCGGGCTCGGCGTTTGTCCGCCTTTGCGCGGCTTGCGCCATCGGCTGAGCGACGCCGCAGTGACCGACCAGATCCGCACGGGCCGCAACGGCATGCCCGCGGTGCCCGCCGAGCAACTCGGCGAGGCGGATCTCGCGGCGCTGCTTGATTATCTCATGTTGCGTGACCGCCCATTGCCGGCAACCAATGCGCCAACGGAACGGCCCGTTTACAATGTCACCGGCTATCCGAAATTTTATGACCACGAAGGCTATCCGGCCAACAAACCACCGTGGGGCACCCTAAACTGCCTGGATCTCAACACCGGAAAACTGCTGTGGAAAGTGCCGCTCGGCGAATATCCTGAACTCACGCGGGACGGCATGCCCAAGACGGGTACGGAAAACTACGGCGGCGCCATCGTAACGGCCGGGGGACTTGTGTTTTGTGCCGGCACTCGCGACAAAAAAATCCGCGCGTTCGACAAAGATACCGGCGCCGAGCTCTGGTCCGCCGATCTGCCTTGGGTGGGCAACGCACCACCGGCTGCTTACCAGGTTGCCGGCCGCCAATTCATCGTCATTGCCGCCACGGGCAGTAAACTGGGCACCTCGTTTGGCGACGCTTACGTCGCCTTCGCTTTGCCGCTACTCAAACCATGAACGCCAACCGAACCACCCGAAGTGGCTTTACCTTGATTGAGCTGCTGGTGGTTATCGCGATCCTGGCGATCCTGGCCGGGCTACTGTTGCCGGCCTTGGGCCGGGCGAAATCCAAAGCGCGCCAATCTGCGTGCCTCTCCAACCTCCGCCAGATCGGGCTCGGTTTTACCCTTTATCTCGGTGACGCCGCCGACCGCTTCCCCGATCGTCGCGCGCTGAAGACGGCGCTCGGCTACCGCCCGTGGACCGATTGGCCGCCATCCGATCCGCGCGCCGGCTGGGCGGCGTCCACGCTGAACAATTATCTCGGGGCTTCAGCGGTCTGGCTTTGCCCGGAACTCGCCGCCTCGGCCCCCTTGCGCAATCTACCGCAATGCATCCAGCTGTCCCGCACGAATGATCCCACCTCGATCGTTGGTTACTGGCTCTGGCGCTTCGACCGCACGGACGAGCCCGTGCCGCTCGACAACTTCTGGCTCAAGACCCCGGAGCAGGCGTTGCAGGATTTACGCGAAGCCAACAATCCGACGGTGGGCCGCCCGGAATCCATGAGCGATGTCGAGTTCGCGGTCGACCCTTACTTCCCGAAAACCATTCCCACCGTGGCCGCCGACCTCAAAGGCGTCACCGTCCACCGGCGTGGGCGCAACCGACTGATGCTGGATCAGCGGGCCGAGTTCCTGCGTGATCCGCGATTGAATTAGAGCTTGGGGCCGGACAAGGTCCGCGGAGACGTCCGACTCTCAGCCAAAAACGGATGCGAGCAACCACAACCCAAAAGCGGGCAGCCCGCGTTGCTACCCGGGGAGCTGAACGGGGTGGCGGCTTGAGCTGCGAGCGCTCCTGCTGTTTTCCCACCGGCGTACTGCCCGCGCTTTCATTGCCGACTCGCCGCCCGGCGATTGACACTGGAAACGCTCCAGCCCAGTCTCCTCGCATGGCGACCGACACACATCCTTTTTTAGCAACACCTCGAGACTCTCCAAAAGTGATCTCGATGCCTTCAAACCTGAGACAGCTTATTTCGATTCTGTGCCTCACCCGCTTGATCGCCAGCGCGAGCATTGCGGCAGAAACAGGAACGGCCGCGAACGAGAGCGAAGTCATCGTCCCGCACGATGTCATCCGGCTCTTTAACGGCCGGGATCTCTCGGCTTTCTATACGTGGCTCGTGGATTTTCATCGCGAGGATCCGCACCAGGTATTCTCGGTGGTGGATCAAGTGGATGGCGCGCCGGCCATCCGTATCAGCGGCCAGCATTACGGCGGACTCTATACCAAACAAAAATTCGCGGATTACCGGCTGGTGGCCGAATTCCGCTGGGGGCTTGCCACCTGGGGCAATCGCACCAACGCGACGAAGGACAGCGGCGTCCTCCTCCATTGCTCAGGCCGCGACGGGAACTATTTTGCCAAAGACTTCAACGGTCCCTGGATGCGCTCCTACGAATT
>JANXWY010000229.1 GCA_025350905.1 Verrucomicrobiota bacterium | reverse complement strand
AACCACTTCGCCCATAAATTTCAGGCCCGACTTCTGGAGGACGCGGGCCGAGGCATTGGACTCGGGGAGAGTGTGAGCGATGACGCGACTAACCGCGGTCGATCGAAACGCGATGTCTCGCAGCGCCGCGGCCATCTGCGTGGCATAGCCATTGCCCTCGAAGCTCGGCACCGTTCCATAAGCAATCTCCACCTCGCCCGACTCGGTCGGGTTGCCTTTGAAGCAACATACGCCGACCAGTCGATTGCCTTCCAGCTCGACTGCGACGTAGCCGTGCCATGGGGCCCGACCGGCCACCCGTCGTTGAAAGTCCAGGGACTGCCGAAGGACAGGCTGAAGAAAGGCCTGGATCTCGGGCCCGTTGGAACACATCCCTGCCAACGTGATCTCGAGATCACGCAACAATTCCTCCAATCTGGGTTCGTCGAGCGGAAGCAGCCGGATCATGGTGCGTGACGGATTAAGGATGGAATTAACGATCGGCACTTTGCCGCATGAGGTCGGGCAGCGCCAGCCGGAACAACCGATTGGACGTCCCCAAGTCTTCCGGCAGAAAACAAACCACAGCCTCCGAAATCGCCATCGCTTCACGGGCGAGCTGGATTCCATTCCGCATTGGCAACGTGACCGAATGGCGCTGGAAGTTCGGCCCGAGAAAATCAGTGAACCATGCCAGGCAGCTTCCGCTGGTCGTAAACGCCGGTCCAGGGGGGCGTAAAAGCCCCGAAGCGAAAAGCCGTTCCCCAATGATTTTCCAATCCTGCACGGCAACACCCGGGCGTCCGGCGACGCCCGCCACCACGCCCAGTCCCCGCGCTTTCAGTTCGAAATCCGTCAGCGTCCGCTGCAAACGGCCATTGAAATCCCAGACGTAAATCCGTTCCGTGTCCCAGTTGGCGCCGAAGAGCAATCGACGATCAACTGAAACCGCCACGGCGCCGATGTGGTCGTTCACCGGGAATTCAAAATCTGATCTCAGGCGCCCGCCCGAAACCAGATTGGTAATTGAAAATGACCGAATAATGCTGTGGCCGTGCTTTTTGCTTTCCGCCAATGGAATCCATAGATGCGTACCGTCCGATTGCATGCCACCCGGATGATCCAGGGAGGTGACCATGCCCTGGGCATCGATCGGGGTGATATCCCAAGCGTCCCAGTCCCCGCGGCTGGGATCCGTGCGAAACAAGAACGCCCGCTGGGGCGTCCCGTCTTCCCTCCGTCCCGTCACGTAGTAATTGCCAGCCACCAGTTCCAATCCCTGCGTGTGAGCCCGCGCCGATTGACCGTCAATCCGGAGGGCCGGCAGGCGCATTTCCTCGATCGCGAGGACCGGGACGTCTTCGCCGCACACAACTCTGCCGGTGAGAACCGCCAAGGCCAGTAAGAGTCTCGGCCAGTGCGGCCGAGAATAAATGGCGGTTGGAGGCGTGCCAGTTCGAGTACGGCTGGCGGCAGGGAAAAGTGCGCTGGCGCGGTGACAAAGTTCAAATGTTACGCGCATACCGAAATAGGTAAAAAACCTGTAGCGACTTAACTTGCCTGGATCGAGCCACGAACATGCTCGATCAAAGTTGCCAGGGCGTCGACTTTAGCGACGGCTTGTTCGAAATCGCCGGCCTGGGCGGCGGCGCGCAGTTCCTGCAGCTGAGTCACCGTTTGCTTCAAGGCCGCAGCGATTAATCTCGGTTCCGCAAACGCGAGGGTCTGGGCATTGGCGTTGGCTTGGCTGGTGACCTGAGTCAGCAGGCCGGCCGCGGCCTTGAGTGAGGCGTCCCGCGCCTGGAGCGAGCTCAACGCTCCCTGGGTGATTCTTCCCGTCAGTTTCGGTGAGCATTCGGCAATTGCGTCGGCGAGCACATCAAATTCGGCCGCGGCCGGCAGACTGTTCTGCAGCGCGATCAAAGCCCGTTGCTGCTGCAACACTTCGTCGGAGCTGGAGGTCGCCGCAAGACCACCGATGATGGCAGAGAATTTCGCTTGGGCGGCTTGGAAGGTCATAAGAATCGCGCTATTGCGTTTTGAGTTGGTCCACCGTCGCTTTCAATTCCTCCGCGCGGAGGACCAGCAGTGTCAAGTTCGGTTGGCGCTGGTCTCGGAACGCTTTTACCAGTTCGGTATTGGCCGCTGCCCAAGCCTCGACGGCCCGGATCGCGCTCG
This sequence comes from Verrucomicrobiota bacterium, assembly GCA_025350905.1. Classification (GTDB taxonomy): domain Bacteria; phylum Verrucomicrobiota; class Verrucomicrobiia; order Limisphaerales; family JADLHS01; genus JADLHS01. The sequence continues at coordinate 1,181 of JANXWY010000229.1, read as the reverse complement.
CAAAAAACGCCTTCCCCTGAGTCACCTCGTCCTCAACCTTTGCACGCGCCAATCGGATTTGGCTCAGCTCCGCCAGGGCGGTTGCATAAAGCCCGTCCAGCCGCAGGAGTTCCGCCCCTTTGGTGCTGTCACCGGGGTCGGCTGCCACCAATTGGCGCTGGATTTCCCGCTGGTGTTTTAGCGCCTGCTCAATCCGAACCACGGGACGAATGGACGCACCTAACTCGGCGAGCTGATCGTTCAATGGCGCCTCGTACAACCGCGCGATTTCTGCGAAATCCAAGGTGATACCCCGCGCCACCAACTGGATCGCCGGCTCGACCGATGCGACGGCGCGCCGCATATCATGCCAGGCTTTGACTTCGACGGTGACCTCCAACCCCTGCACCACCAGGGTTCCGACGCTGTTGAAGGCCGCCCCGTACCCGGGCACCGTTGCGACTAGTTGCTGCACCGATCCGAGCAACGCCGTTGCATTCTCCTGCCGATGCGCGGACGCATCACTAATCGCGGCCAGCGCCGTGCTGTAAACCAGCACTGCATCCATGACCTTCCGGCGCTCCGACCAGGACGCCGCCAGCGCCATGTAGGGATGAGCGGGATCACCCGGCTCCATCAGGTTGTCATTTACCCAAATCGGTGTTTTCGCCAGTGGCTTGATCGCCAGCTCACCACCGGTTGTCACGCTGACGCTGACGATCCGGCTGGCGGCGGCGAAAGGTTTCATATCCGGGGTCGAGCAGCCTGGCAACAGGAGCGCGAGCATCAGACCCAAGCTCAAGCCACCGATGCTTACCTGGGACGGGCCCCGGCGCGGCGGCACGGGCGCAAATTTGCCGGCCGGTTTGTCGTCATTCATCGATGCCGTTGTTGGGTCGAATGCTGCCAAAGCGTTTGGTGAATTTAACGGATTTCGTTTGGTCGCCATTGATTACTGGGAGGTCTGCCATTTCGCTCCCGCCGTAGGATTAATTTAGGGAGGCACGCTAACGCAGGGCGGATCGAAAGCAAAGATCGATTCTTCAACGCCAGGATCAAGACCCAGGGATGTTTCATCTGCCTAAGGCGAAGCGTTGGCGATGCCGTTCTTACGGCGAGACGCGCCAGACGGGAAGAACGGCGTGCCGAAGGATCGGCGCCGAAGCCTCCTGCCGGTCCCGAGCGACCGGATCTCCGCTATC
>JANXWY010000149.1 GCA_025350905.1 Verrucomicrobiota bacterium | reverse complement strand
TTCTTGGTGCTGATCAACACCACAGCCAACCCGAGACAAACCACCGCCAAAATGATGACGCCAATTAAATTCTTCATACGGCCAGCAAGCTTGCCGAGCGTCGCCGGCCTTGGCAAGCACCTAAAGAACTTTGGCCGGCGGATCGGCGATGAGTGCCGCCTCAGCGGTCCAGAGAGGAAACCAGAAATTGGCTGCGCAGGAATTGCGCGGCGCCGAATCCGGATTGCGCAATAACTGCGCGAAAAAACGCGGCGCGAGCCGGATTCCCCAAAGATTGACGCTGGCATGATCATTGCAAAGGCCCGGCAGGTAACGCGGAGTCGCAAGCGTGCGCCTCGGCCATTTGAATCATCCAAAAAATTAAACAAACCAAAACGGAGCAGGAGAACAAAACATGAAACTAAACCAAAAATTGATGGCGGCGGCCCTGTCCGCTGCGGTGGGCCTCGGGGTCAGCCAGGCTTTCGCCCAGAATGACGGCGCCGATCGGCCGCCGCGGGACGGAGCGGCGGGTGACCCAGCCGGCGGGAACCGTGGGCCGCGGAATTTTGATCCGGCGCAAATGCAGAAGCGCATGATGGAGCGTTACCAGGAAGTTTTGGAAATCAAGGACGACACCGAATGGAAGGCGGTCGAACCGATGGTGCAAAAGGTGGCCGAAGCGCGCATGCAAACCATGAGTGGCATGGGTCGCGGAATGTTTGGCGGGCGCGGCGGGCGCGGTGGTCCTGGTGGTCCTGGAGGACCTGGAGGCGGGGGCGGCTTTGGTGGCCAACCCAATCCCGATGCCGAGGCACTGCAAAAGGCGATTGACGCCCAAGCCTCCAAAGCGGAATTGAAAGCGGCCTTGACCAAGTACCTCGAGTCTCGCAAAGCGAAGCAGGCCGCGTTGGAAAAAGCCCAGGCGGAACTGCGCTCGGTGCTCACCCCGCGGCAGGAAGCCATCGCGGCCTTGAACGGGCTGCTTTAATCCAGCCCGCCGCCCGGCTGGCCGGGCGGTTGGCCTTTTCATGATGACGGCAACCAAAGAACTGGCCTCCCCAATACGACCGTTGCTGGACCGCATGATCGCGGCCCGGCAATTGTCGGTGGTGGACGCGGACTCACTCGCGCAGTTGGCCGGTCCTGCGTCTGCCGCCCTCCAAAAGGAGGAGGAGGTGCTCCGCTGGCTAGCGGGCGAGTACGGGCTCGGCTTCACCACGCTGGAGGACGTCGAGCCGGATCGCCAGTTGCTCTCCCTTTTTCCCGCTCGCATTTTGCTGAAGGAGGAACTCCTCCCGCTCCGTCGGGTCAACGGGACGGTGGAAGTCGCCACCAGCCGTCTGTTTGCCACGCAAGGGTTGGATGCGTTGAAAACCCTGACCGGCCTGAGCCTCGCGCCGGTGCTAGCGCCCAGCGAAGCCATTCAACGCGAAATCAAAAAACGGCTCGGGGTCGGCGCGGACACGATGGACACGCTGGCCGAGGAATCGTTGCAAGTGGTGGACGAGGGCGCGAAGGAGGAGAACGATCTGGACGTGGATGCCGAGGATGCCTCGATCATCCGCTTCGTCAATCAGGTGCTCCGCGATGCGATTGAGTTGCGCGCTTCGGACATTCATCTCGAACCCTTCGAGCACGAATTTCATATCCGCTACCGCGTGGACGGGGTGTTGCAGGAAATCCCGGTGCCGGCGCAGATCAAACAGTTTCAGCCCGCCATCGTTTCGCGGCTCAAGATCCTGAGCCACCTCAACATCGCGGAAAAACGGTTGCCGCAGGACGGCCGCATCAAGATTCGCCTGGATGCGAACGAGGTGGACATTCGCGTGTCGGTGATTCCCATGCTGCACGGCGAAGCCGTGGTGCTCCGGTTGCTCCGGCAAAACGCCACGCTGCTCGGCATGGGCGAACTGGGTTTGGCCCCGCGCGAGTTGAAATCCTTTCGGCGCGTGCTGGGTTTGCCGCACGGCATCATCCTGGTCACCGGCCCGACCGGTAGCGGCAAGACGACGACGCTGTACACCGCGCTGAATGAGATCAATGATCAGGTGCGCAAGATCATCACCATCGAAGACCCGATTGAGTACCAGCTCAAGGGCATCAACCAGATTCAGGTGTCGGAAAAAGCCGGGCTGACGTTCGCGCGCGGGCTGCGGTCGATTCTGCGCCACGATCCGGACGTGATCCTGATCGGCGAAATCCGCGATCAGGAAACGGCGCAGATCGCCGTTCAGGCTTCGCTCACGGGCCATCTGGTTTTCTCCACGCTCCACACGAACGATGCACCCGGCGCGGTGACGCGGCTCGTGGACATGGGCGTGGAACCGTATCTCGTCGCTTCGTCGCTGGAAGCCGTGCTCGCGCAACGCCTCGTCCGCGTCCTTTGCCCGCGTTGCAAGCAAGCCGACACCTCGCCGACCACGCAGGCGATCAAGGAGCAGATCGGAATTCCGGCCGACACGATCGTCTTTCGCGCGGTCGGCTGCCGGGAATGTCGCCAGACCGGCTACCACGGACGCCAGGCCATTTTTGAATGGATGGACATTGATAACGATCTGCGCGCGATGGTGCTGAAAAATTGTTCCTCCGGCGAAATCGCCCAGGTGGCCCGCCGCAACGGGCTCCGCGTGTTGAGCGAAGACGGTTGGCGGCTCGTGCGCGCCGGCATTACCACGCCAGAGGAAGTCATGCGTGTCACGAAGGATCAGGCGTTGAACAACCTCACGCCGGAAACGGAACCCAAACCGGCCATCGAAGTGCACGCTCCCAAAATCGCCCATGCCGCTGTTTGATTACAAAGCGCTTCAACCCGATGGCGCCATCGCGCAAGGCCAGCTGGAAGCAGCCGGCCGGCCGGAAGCTTTTCGCCACATGGAAGGCCTGGGCTGGCGGCCCATCAGCCTGGCCGAACAGACGGTTTCCCAACCGGCCAGGAACGGTGGGGCGTCGCCGACGGCCGGGGCGTTGGCGTTCAAGTTTGGTTCGGAAAAAATCTCCGGGCGCGCGCTGGAAAATTTCACCCGCCTGCTTTCCAGCTTGCTCGCGGCGGGCGTGCCGCTGAGTCGCGCGCTCACCATTCTCCACAAGGAAGCCTCCACGCCGGCCGCGGCGGCGAAGTGGAAGGAAATTCATGGCTTCGTGATTGATGGCATGTCGCTGGCCGACGCGATGGCCAAATCGCCGGAAACGTTTCCGCGGGTTTACGTCGCGATGGTGCAGGCGGGCGAGACCGGCGGGTTTTTGGATTTGGTGCTCGCGCAGATTGCCGACTTTCAGGCCCGCGAAAAAGACCTGCGTTCGAAGGTGATGACCGCGATGCTCTATCCGACCATCCTGCTCGTCCTCGCGCTCGGCGTCGTGGTGTTTCTGTTGACGTTCTTCATTCCCAAGTTTCAGCTCATTTTTTCCGGCTTTGGTGCCACGTTGCCCTTGTTGACGCAAATCATCGTTGGCGTCAGTCATGTGGTGCGCGCCTACGGGCTGTTTGTGGTCGCGGGCCTGGTGGTGGGCGGGTTGTTGCTGCGCAGCTGGTTCACCTCGGAAACCGGTCGGCGCGCATGGGAAGGCTTGATTTTGCGGTCGCCGGTCGTCGGCCCGCTGGTGGCGCAATTTGCGATGGCGCGATTTTGCCGGATGCTCGGGACTTTGCTCGGCGCCAGCGTGCCGTTGGTGCAGGCGCTGAACGTCGCGCGCAAATCCATCGGCAACCAGATTCTCGTGGATGCGGTTTCCCAGTCGATTGATCGCGTGTCGGCGGGCGGTCAACTCGGACAGAGTCTCGCCAATTGTCGCGGGCTGTTCCCCGGCTCGGTGCTGGAAATGATTGCCGTGGCCGAGGAAAGCGGTCGGCTGGATCAGGAACTCGTCCGCATTGCCAACGTGACCGAAGGCGACCTGGACCGGGAGTTGAAAACCGCCGTGGCCTTTGCCGAACCGCTGATGCTTTTCTTCATTGCCGGTTTTATCGGTACGATTTTCATCGGCATGGTCATCCCGATCTTTACGCTGCAAGAACACATCAAATGATTCCCGCACCAACTGATCTATGAAACTTCAATGCAAACTCCATCCCGCTTCCCTGCTCCCCGCAAGCCAGACGCCAGACGCCGGACAACTCCCGGCCCCGACCCACGGTGACGGGGGCGCGTGCGGATCACCCTTCGTCCGTCGTCCTGCATCGGCCCGCGCCCGCCCGCACGGATTCACGCTGATCGAGCTGCTGCTGGTCCTCGTGATTCTCGGCATTCTCGCGGCCATCGTGGTGCCGAAATTTGCCGGGCGGACGGAACAGGCGCGGTTGACGGCGGCGCAAACTCAAATCTCCTCGTTTGGCACAGCGCTGGATGCGTTCGAGGTGGATAACGGGTATTATCCGAAAGGCAAAAGCGGTTTGAGCGATCTGGTGCAAACACCGCGGGACGCCCAGAACTGGCGCGGCCCGTATGTCAAGGAAGTGCCGAAAGACCCGTGGAACAACGATTACCTCTACGAGTGCCCGGGCCGGCGGAATCCGACTTCCTACGACCTTAGCTCCGCCGGGCCGGATGGGAAATCCGGCACCGACGATGACATTACCAACTGGCAAAACAAGAAGTGAGCAATAGGCCCAACCAGGCGATGAACGCACCCGGCAAATATTTTGGAGGGTGGCGGCAAACCCAGTGCCTCCCCGCGTTCGGTTCCGCCGCAGCGGGGAGCGCCATCGCCGCGGTGCCGGTGCGCTTGGCCCGCGCCGGCCAAAGTGCCTTCACGCTCATCGAGCTGGTGATCGTGATGACCTTGCTGGTGATCGTGGTGGCAATCGCCGCGCCGTCGTTGGCCGGATTTTTTCGCGGGCGCGCGCTGAATTCGGAGGCGCGCCGGTTGTTGTCCCTCACCCGCCAGGGCCAGAGCCGCGCCGCATCCGGCGGGGTGCCGGTAGTGCTGTGGGTGGACCCGGACCAACGTACCTATGGACTGGAGGAGGATTCCAGCTATACGGACAAGGACACGAGAGCCGTGGAATATACGCTGGACAGCAATGTGCGGGTCGAAGTCGGCGCGGCCATCACCGCCAATCTCCTACTCGGCAACGTGGCGGCGGCGGCGGGCAAGCGCAGCGCGTTGCCGCAAATGCGGTTTCAGCCGGACGGCGGCATTGACGAGAGCAGTCTGGAAAAGGTGCGGCTGTTGGATCGCGAGGGGGCCTCGCTCTGGCTCGCCCTGGCCCGAAGCCGATTGAATTATGAAATTCGCAACTCGGACGAACAGCGCGCCGCCGCGCGGCGTTAGCGCCTTCACGCTCGCCGAGGTTTTGGCGGCGCTGGTGTTCATGGCCATCGTGATTCCGGTGGCCCTGCACGGGCTGCAAATTGCCAGCCGCGCGGGCTCGGTGGCCGAGCGCAAACGCGAGGCGGCCCGCGTGGCCGAGCGGTTGTTGAATGAATGCATCGTCACCACGAATTGGAACCAGGCCGTGCAGAGCGGCACGGTGCTGGAGGCCGAGCGCGAGTATCGCTGGACGCTGCGCACCGAAGCGTGGACGGAAGCCGCGATGCAGTTGTTGTCGGTGGAAGTAACGTTCCCGGTGCAGGGACAGGATTACACCGTGCCGATGAGCACTCTGGTGCGTTCGCAGTAAGGCAGACGATCAATTGGAAATGAAACAACGTCGAACATCCAACCTCGAACCGCGAGCAGCCAGCGCAGGTAGGCGCGGCGCCGCGGCGCCGTTTGGGGTTGAGGATTGGGGGTTGGAAGTTTCCACGCGGCGCGGTGGGGAGATTAAGAAGAAGAGCACGATTGAGATTAAGATTCAGCCCGTGGCCTTCACTCTCATCGAAATGCTTTTGTCCGTCGCGATTTTTTCCATCGTGCTGCTCGCGATCAATGCCGTATTTTTCAGTGCGCTGCATCTGGAGCGGACGACCAACCGGGCGCTGGACGAACGGCTGCCGCTGAATCAAGCCCTCGCCATTCTACGCCGCGACTTGCTGGGCGCGGTCCAGCCGGTTTCCAATGGCGTGTTTCTCTGCGATTTCAAGAGCGGGGCCGTCCAGGGTGGCCTCGGTGCTTCCGGGGCCGCCAGCACCCTGGAGTTTTGCACGACCACCGGCGTGATCAATGACGACCTGCCGTGGGGCGACACCCAGCGGGTGAGTTATCAGCTGGTCGAGCCGGCGGATCGCGCGGCCAGCAAAGGCATGGATCTGGTGCGCACCATCACCCGCAATTTGCTCCCCACCATGGCCGTGGAGGCGGACGAACAATGGCTCCTGGGCAACGTCGAGAGCCTGGAATTTCTCAACTATACCGGCATCGACTGGCGCAACTCCTGGGATACGACGATGGGGGATACCGGTTTGCCCCAGGCGATCCGGGTGCGCGTTCAACTCGTGGCGAATAACCCGGGCAATGCAATGAAGCGGGAGCCGCTGGAAATGTTGGTGCCGCTCACGACCCAAGCGCGAACGAATCAACCCACCGCGGGAGGCGCGCAATGAAGCTTTGTCCTTCTGGACTGCGGCGGCCAGCGAAGCGCGACACCGCTTGGAGCCCGGCCTCGGGCTTTTGGGCAACCACCAAAGCACCGTCGGCACGGCCCGCTGCCGGCGCCGTCCAAAACGGCTCCGTGCTCATCATCGTGCTCTGGATCGCTTTGGGGCTGGTCGCGATCACGCTGTATTTCGCAAACGCCATGAGTTCGGAATTGCGGGCGTCGGATAATCGCGTTTCCGCGCTGGTCGCGGATCAGGCCATCGAAGGGGCCGCGCGTTATGTGGCCAGCGTGCTGACAGAGCAAGCCACCAACGGCTTCGTGCCGTACGTCACCGACTATGCGAACGAAGCCGTGCTCGTGGGGAACGCCCATTTCTGGCTCATCGGCCGGGACCCTGGCCATGGGACCCCGAATCAGATCGCGTTTGGGCTGGTGGACGAAGGCTCGAAATTGAATCTCAACAATCCCAACGTTAACGCGGCAATGCTGGAGCTGCTGCCGCGCATGACGCCGGCGCTGGCCGCAGCCATTGTTGACTGGCGCGACGCTGACAGCACCATTACCGCCAACGGCGCAGAGTCCGAGACCTATGGGCGCCTGCGGCCGCCGTATCTTTGCAAGAACGCGCCGTTTGATTCGGTGGACGAACTCCGCCTCGTCGCCGGTGCGGAAATGGATCTGCTCCTGGGCGAAGATGTCAACCGCAACGGGATTCTGGACCCGAATGAAATCGACGAGAATCGCAATGGAGTGGCCGATCCGGGCCTGCTCGAATACGTCACCGTCTACAGCCGCGAGCCGAACACCCGCAGCGACGGTTCCCCGCGCATCCGGATCAGTGACCGGGCCCAGTTGCAATTGCTGCTGACCCAGGCCTTCAACGCGGCGCGCGCGAATCAGGTGAGTAACCGGCTCGCCGGCCCGCTGCCAAGCCCTCGAAGTCCGCTCGAGTTTTATTTGCGCAGCGGTCTGACTGCCGAGGAGTTCGCCCAGATCGAAACCGAGATCACCACCGCCAGCGGTCCGATTATCGAAGGGCGCGTGAACGTGAATACCGCGAGCGTGGCGGTGTTGGCCTGTCTGGTCGGCGACGACAAGGCGCAACAGTTGGTCGACTATCGGCTCGCCAACGCCGTCAGCGGGGATTCGGTCGCGTGGGTGACGAAGGTTTTGAGTCGCGCCGAGGCGATTCAGGCCGGGCCCATGCTCACCGGCCAGAGTTATCAATTCAGCGCGGACATAGCGGCGCTCGGTCCGTTTGGGCGCGGCTATCGGCGTACCCGGTTTGTTTTCGATCTGAGCGAGGGCGCGCCGAAAATCATTTATCGCCAGAACCTCGGTCACCTCGGCTGGGCGCTCGGCCGGGAAACGCGCCAGACCTGGCTGGCCAAGACAACCCCATGATGGATTTGAAGAAAATAATTTCGCGGCGGCGAGCGAATGCCAGTTCGTTGCTCGGTCTCGCGTTGGACGGCAGCCGGCTCGACGGCGTCTGGTTGAAGCGCGTGAACGGCGCCCTGCAGGTTCAGGCGTCGTTCTCCGTGGCGCTGGCGCTCGATCCGTTGACGGCCGCACCCGAACTCGTGGGGCGCGAAATTCGCAATCACCTCGACGCGGCCGAAATTCGCGAACGCCGGTGTGTCGTGGCCGTGCCGCTCCGGTGGGTGATGGCCGCCCATACCGCGCTGCCCCAACTTCCGGAAGCGGATGTGGCGACTTTTCTGCAGATCGAAGCGGAACGCAGTTTTCCGTGCGACTTGGCGACGCTCGTCACGGCCACCTCGTTTTGCCAGGCCCCGTCCGGTCAACGCCATGCGGCGGTTTTGGGCGTGCCCCGCAATCAAGTGGCGACGCTCGAGGCGGTGCTGCGCGCGGCGAAGCTGCAGCCGGAAAGCTTCTCGCCCGGCATCACCGCCTTGCAACCGGCGGAGCGGGACGGCGCTCTTGCCCTGACGATTGGGGAAAGCCACGTCGGCCTGCAGGTGACGTGCGGCGGCGGGGTGGTGGCGTTGCGTGCGCTCGAAGGGGCGATGGAGCGCGAAGGCGGCCGGCAGCTTTTGCGTGGTGATCTGGTCGCGCGGGAGGCCCGTATCACGCTGGGTCAACTGCCCGAGGAATTGCGCGCCGCGGTGCGGCAGGTACGCGTGTTCGGTCCCCCCGAGCTCGCCCAACAACTGATGGCCGAGGTCCAGAGCCGGCTCGCGGTGATGAATTTGAAGATGACGGCGGTCTCGGCTTACGACCCAAAGGAATTTGGTGTCTCGCTTCCGCCCCATACGCCCGTGTCCGCCGCGTTCAGCCTGGCGGCGGCCCAACTGGTCGGGCGGCGATCGCCGGTCAACTTTCTGCCCCCGAAAGTTTCGCCGTGGCAACTGCTCGCCGCCCGCTATGCCACGGGAAAGTTACGGCAGGTCGGGGCGGTCGCCGGGATTGGGCTCCTGCTCCTTCTCGGGGTCTTCGGTTTTCAACAGCTTCAACTCTGGCGGCTCCGCACCCGCTGGGCGGGCATGCAAGTGCAGGTAGGCGAACTGGAATCGATTCAACAAAAGATTCGCCAGTATCGCCCCTGGTTCGACGAGTCGTTGCGCAGCTTGAGTATATTGCGGCAACTCACCACGTCGTTTCCCGAGGACGGCGTCGTGACCGCCAAGACGGTGGAAATCCGCGACACCAACCTGGTGACCTGCACGGGCACGGCCCGCGACAACGCGTCACTGCTGCGCACCCTGGGAAAACTGCGCGACGCAGGCAACGTATCCGATTTGAAAGTGGACCGCATTCAAGGTAAGACCCCCATTCAATTCACGTTCGACTTCCGGTGGGTCGAGGGAGGTAATCATGCCAATTAAGAACCGGCAACAGCTGTTGATCCTGGCGGCCCTGGCGGGCCTGGCTTTGCTGGTGGGCGATTCCCTGATTTTGACCCCCTTGGGGAAGGCCTGGAAGGCGCGGTCGGCCAAGATCGTCGAGCTGCGCCAGCAGGTCGAAAAGGGTGACCGGTTGGTGAAGCACGAGGCAAGCTATCGCACGAGCTGGGCGCGGATGCAGACGAACACGTTGCCGAGCAACCCCTCGCTGGCGGAGCAGAAAGTGTTGCAGGCCTTTGACAAATGGTCGCAGGACAGCCGCATCAGCGTGAACTCGATCACGCCGCAGTGGAAGCGCGACAGCGACGATTTCACAACCCTCCAATGTCGGGTGGACGTTGCGGGTACGGTCGGCACGCTGAGCCGCTTTCTCTTCGCCATTGAACAGGACCCGATGGCGTTGAAGATCGAGTCGATGGAAATAACCTCGCGCGACAAGGAAGGCGCCCAACTCTCGATGGGCCTGCAGCTCAGCGGGCTGGTTTTGAACTTACCGGAGGAGAAACGATGAAACGGCGTGTAGCAGCCGAAGGCCGAAAGCCGAAGGCCGAAAGCAGCCCGAATTCCCGGGGCGGGTTTGCCGTTCCGGATCGCGTCGCGAGTTTGCGATTTCGGACCTCATTCGTCATTCTCAGCGCCATTCTCTTGGGGGTGGTGAACACGCGGGCGGAATCAACCAACACGCCGGCGAGATTGAGTTACGATGCCTTTCGCATGATCAGCGACCGGAACATTTTTAATCCCAACCGCGTGGCGCGGGGCGCTCCGCGGACCTCCCGCAGCGCGACGACGCCGGCCGCGCATGTGGAGTCGTTCTCGCTCGTGGGCATCATGAGCTATGAAAAAGGGCTCTTTGCTTTCTTTGAGGGCACGAGTGCGGATTTCAAAAAAGTCCTCCAGGCCGACGCCATGATTGGCCAATACAAAGTGGCGAGCGTCCACGCGGACGTGGTGAAACTAACGTCGGGCACGAATGACTTTGCGCTGAAGGTCGGGATGCAGATGCGGCGCGAGGACGAGGGCGAATGGTTTTTGAGCGCCACCGGCGAGGGTTCTTCCCGGCGGCGGATCGCGTTTTCCCACTCGCTCACCAACGGCGAGCCGGGGAGTCTCACCTCGACCAATGGCACGGAGGTCGCCGGTGGCGAAACGGCGCCGGAGGTCATCGTGGTCGAGGGCGAAACGGCGGCCAGTCCGGCCGAGGGGGAAGCGCCCGCCGCCGCCGCCACTACTACCATCACCGATCCCGTGCTGTTACGATTAATGCAACGACGACAGGAACAGAACCAATGAAAATAATCCCTACTTTGATCCTGCTGGCCGGGGTGGCCGCCGGACAGCTCTTCGCCGCAGAGGAACCAGTGGCGCCGGCGCCGGCGCCAGCCGAAACGGGAGGCGGGCCCGCTGCAGCTGTGGCTTCCCCGGCGCTGGTGCTGGACGACGGAGCGGCGACCACAAACGCTCTGACCGTCGTGACCAATGGCGAATCGGGCCTGCGACTGAATTTTCGCGGCGCGTCGCTGGACCAGGTTCTGAATTACCTCAGTGAGGCCGCCGGATTCATCATTGTGCTCGACACCAAGGTCACCGGGAAGATTGACGTCTGGAGCAACACGCCGATGACTCGCGACGAGGCGGTGAACCTGCTCAACTCGGTGCTCAACAAAAACGGGTACGCCGCCATCCGCAACGGACGCACCTTGACGGTGGTGAACAAGGACGAGGCCAAGACCAAGCACATTCCGGTCAAGCAGGGCAGCGACCCGGCCGGAATCCCCACCAACGACGAAATCGTGACCCAAATCATTCCAGTGCGTTTTGTGGAAGTGGTGCAGTTGTTGAAAGACCTTCAGCCATTGGTCGCGTCAGCGACGACGATGACGGCCAACGAGGCCGGCAACTCCATTGTGATCACCGACACGCAGGCGAATATTCATCGCGTGGCGGAAATCATCCACGCGATTGACCAGGGGGCGGAGGACATGACGGAGGTGGAGGTGTTCCGATTGCAATTCGCCGATCCCACGGAGATGGCGACCTTGTTGACCAGTGTGTTTCCAGACGAAAGCAAATCCAGCGGCAATCAAACGCCCATTCAATTTGGCGGGCCGGGCGGCGGCTTCGGACGATTTTTTGGCGGCGGCGGCGGCGGTGGGGGTGGTGGCGGCGGGGGCAACAATAGCAGCGCGAACGCCGGCCAAAATTCCCGGATTAAGAAACGTGCCCGCGTCATCGCCGTGGCGGACGCGCGCACCCAGTCGGTGATCGTCAGTGCGGCGAGCGGACTGATGGACCAGGTCCGGGGCATGATCACCCAGCTCGATTCGAATCCGGCGAAGAAGCAGAAAGTTTATACTTATTCATTGGAGAACGCGGACGCGCAGCAAGTGGAGGCAGTCTTGCAGGAGATGTTTCAGAGCACCACTACGCGGAATAACAGCCGAAATTCCCAAAGCCAGAACAACGTGCTCCAAAACCGGGCCAACCAAGCGCAACCAAGCAGCACGGCCACCACCGGGACCGGGAGCCAGACGGGCGCCCGGCGCACGCAGGGCGGTGGTGGCTTCTAAATGGTTAACGCAAACGACAATATTATGATCAACCAAATTATTAACTGGCCGAAACCGCTGTTGCTGATTGGTGCGCTCGGCCTTTTTGCCGCGCTACCCGCGCCCGCGCAATTCCCCGGCGGCGGGTTTGGCGGCGGCGGCGGCGGGGGCGGGGGCCAAAATCAAAACCGCAACAACAGCACGACCGCCCGCCAATACACTCCCGCCGGCGCCGTAGGCACCGCCACGATTTCGGTGGACCCGGAAACGCGGCAGCTCATCGTGATCACCGATGAGGAAACCAGCGCCCAAATCAGCCAAGTCGTCACCAACCTCGACCGGCCGAAGCCGCAGGTCCTCATCAAGGTCGTGTTCGTCGAAGTCACGCATACCGACGGTTCGGATATCGGGATCGAAGGTGGATTTACGGGGACGGACAAAGGGGTGACGGGCAATGGCGCCGACGTGTTCGGTTTGAGTGCGCTGAACCAGATTGCCACGAATGTGCAGAAGAACGCGCTGGGGCAACCGACGCAAAGTTTCATTCCCACCCCGCCGGGCGCCGGGCTCTATCAAATCATTGGGCAGGATTACCAGGTGACCCTGCGGGCCATTGCGCAGGCCGGCAAGGCCAAGATCTTGTCGCGCCCGTCCATTCTCGCCCGCAACAATCAACCGGCGACCATTCTCGTCGGTCAGTCGGTGCCGCTGATCACGAGTGTGAGCTACAATTCGTTTGGCAACCCCATCAACTCGTTTAACTACACCGATGTGGGGATTATTTTGCGCGTGACCCCGTTCATTACTTCCGACGGACTGGTGGAGATGATTGTGGCTCCGGAGATTTCCACCATTTCCAAAACCGACACGGTGCCCATCTCCATCGGCGTTACGGCCCCAGTCATTGACAAGCGCTCGGCGGATACCGTGGTGGTGACGCCGGACGGGCAGACCGTGGTCATCGGCGGGTTGATCGCGGACGCCAAAGCCGAGTCGGTCAGCAAAATTCCCATTTTGGGCGACCTCCCGTGGCTGGGCTTCTTCTTTCGGTCCACCACGAAGCGCGATGTTAAAACCGAATTGCTCATCTTCCTGACGCCGCACATTGTGCAAGCGCCATCCCAATTGGCCGCGCTCTCGACGAAGGAACAAGAAAAGTCGGGGGTAACCAAGACGCTGAGCGAAGAAGAATTGAACCAGTATCTCGACCAACTGCCGACGGTCACGCCGCCGAACAATGCCAAGAAATCTTCGAAGGCCGTGGCGCCCTAGTTCTGCGGAGCGCCCATGGAAACGCCGCGTCGACGTCTGCTGATTTATGCGTTGCTTCTCGGTGCCTGGGTGCTGGTGCTGGGCTGGCAGGTGGCGGAGCATTTTCGCGTGGCACGGGTCGCGCGCGCCGAATTAATCAATCGGGCCAAGGATATCTCCACCACCGTCGGCATCGTCCTGCGCTCGCAGCGCCGCTTTGGCGTGATCTCCAAGGAACGGCTTGAATCCGCGCTCACGGAACTCGTCCGCCCCGCCCAGTTGAGCGCGGTGGCGCTGCTCAACGCGGCCGGCGAGGTGGTCGCTTCCGCGGGCGCCAATGCTGAGCTGCCACCGCGCGGGACGATTCGGCCGGCCGAATTCTGGGAAAACGATTCCGTCACGCTCATGAATCTCGTGGATTTGGGGGCCAACATTCCCAACGAACCGGAGCGGACGAATCCGCCCATTGTGCTTTCCATGGAAAGCTTCACCAACCGGCCCCCGCCGGGGCCGCGAAATCCCTCGGAAACGGAAGCGGTGCCCGAAAACCGGTTTCCGCCGCCGTTCCCAATGGAATTCCACGCCGACGAAACGAATTCGCCCGCGGCTGCGGTGACGAACCGGTTCCGTTCGCGGGGCGGCGAAGGGCGTCCGCGGTTCGGGCGGCCGCCCTGGATGAGCGAGGCGGAATACAAAGCCATGCTGGAAAAAAAGGGCGTACATAGTTTTGTGATCGTCCTGTCCACGCAGTCGGTGCGGGCCGCGGCGCAACGGGATGTCTGGTTGCGCTCCATGATCACCGGGCTGGCGGGTCTCTCCGTGCTCGGTCTGGGTTTTGCCTGGCGCAACCTGGCGCAGACGGCGGAGCTCCAAATCCGGCTCGTGCGGGCGAGCGAACTCAACTCGCACCTCAAGCAAATGAACCTGGCCGCTGCCGGCCTCGCCCACGAGACGCGCAATCCGCTCAACCTCATTCGCGGCCAGGCCCAGATGATTTCCAAAGCGGCGGACGCGCCGGCCGCGACGCGCCAGAAAGCCGTCGAGATTGTGAACGAAGCCGACCGCGTGGCCGCGCAGTTGAACGAGTTCATCAATTACTCGCGGCCCCGCGAAGTCCGCCGCACCGCGCTGCAACTCAAGGCGGTGACTACGGAAGTCGTGCGCGCCCTCACCCATGACCTGGAGGAAAAGCAAATCCAGCTGCAGGTGACCGGCGACCCGCTCGCCATCGAGGCGGACGAGCAATTGCTCCGGCAGGTCTTGTTTAATCTATTGCTGAACGCCATTCAGGCGGTGGCCGCGAACGGGCAAATCGAGATTCACCTCAGTTCGGTGGGCGGGCTCGAGGCCCGGCTAGAAGTGCGGGACGACGGGCCGGGCGTGCCGCCCGAAAATCGCGCCGAGATTTTCAAACCGTACTTCACGACCACGCAAAAGGGCACGGGCCTGGGCCTGGCCGTCGTGCAGCAAATTGTTCTGGCCCATGGATGGGAAATTGAGTGTCTGGCCCACACGCCGCGGGGCGCCAGCTTCCGCCTGACCCACCTCAAATTGGTGGCGGCGTAACCCGCCCTGATTTTCCGAGGGCAGCTTGGCGGAAGGAAATTGTATCCGAAGGTTGCTCCCGCAGTTTTTTTGCCCCCAAACCGAAGCCGGAATTGGAAAGCCAATCGGAATTCGACCGCGAGTAAAGACCCGAACCGCGCGGGTGCTGAATCCGTTCCCGGCGGTGGCGCCGGAGGCCCGCGGGCGGAACCCGCAAAGGGTGCGATTAAATACGGGTGAGGGAAGGGATGATTTTCTCCGGAGCGCGGACGGTCCCTCGTCCGCAGCAGTGCGCTACGCTAAAGCGCGCCGCAAGGCTCGATGCGCTCCGGTCTGGCCACGCGCTGCGAGCGAGGGACCGCTCGCGCTCCGTCAGATAGCCTCACCCGAC
>JANXWY010000125.1 GCA_025350905.1 Verrucomicrobiota bacterium | reverse complement strand
CAAAGGGGAAAATGAAGGGGTTTTGAGCTTAAATACGCGCAAACCCGGCTGCTGGCAGTGGTTGCACGGCTGCGGCGGCGTTGCGGCGGGCGTAGCCCGCGATTTCCTCAATGTTGACGGCCATTTCCTGACTTTCAGCGGCGATTTCCCGGATGTAACTGGCGATTTCTTGACTGTAAATCCAGATTTCCCGGCTGCGTGTGGCGGTCGCTCGAATGTAGCTGCGAGTTGCGCGGCTGTGCGTGGCGATTGCGCGGTTGCGGATGGCGATTGATGGAGTGTGAATCCCGGTTTCCTGAATGTGAATGGAGTTCGACACCAGTGCCCTCACCCCCAGCCCCTCTCCCATCCAATGGGCGAGGGTGGCGTCGGTCTCTCCCCGCTCGAGGCGGAGAGGGAATCGGAAGCGCGTGGCGAGGGAAACTTTCGTTGTCGAGGGCGCGTTTTGTTTCGATTGAGCGCGATGACTGTTTCTGTTAAAACATTTCACCGAGTTCGCAGAAAATATTTACGCGAGTTGAATTTGAAAAGTTTTAACCAAGTTGAACCACGTTGCCGCCAGTTGCCCATGCACATGATCGAGGAAAACATGGCCAAAACAAAGCCGGATGGCCTCAGGTCCCGCATCGCCGAAGTTCGTCAGATCACCCAGACCGCCCGTCGTGGTGGGTCATCGGTGAACTACACGTTCGAGGTGATGACCATGATCCTCGTGGGCTTTGCGTTGTCGCTGACCCTGCCTTGCCAAGCGCAGCCGGCGGACGACGCGGATTTCGCCGTGCTTCAGGCCAAAGCCAAAACGTCCTTTCGCGATGGGGTCACCCCATTCATCAAGACCTACTGCACGGAGTGTCACGGGGATAAGAAAAAGAAGGGTGGCTTCAACTTCCAACCCGCGCTCAAGAACCCCGGCGATGCGGCCGTCAGCAAACATTGGAAGCAGGCGCTCGCAACCGTGAAGACCCATGACATGCCGCCGGAAGACGCGGACAAGCAGCCGACGGATGCGGAGCGGCAGAAGTTCGCGAACTGGATTGGCAAGATCAAGTTTCTCAGCCCGAAGGATCCGGGGTCTTTTGTAATCCGTCGGCTGACGAAGGTGGAGTATGGCAACACGCTGCATGATCTGTTCGGGGTTGATCCGTCCGTCACCCATGAGTTGCCGGATGAAGTGTTCGGCGAGGGGTATCTCAATACGCTGTCGCCGCTCCAGTCGGAGCAGTATCTCGGAATCGCCAATGAAGTGCTGGATCGAATTCTGGCACCCAACGGTGCGCCGCCCACGGAGGCGCAAAAGCGTCTGTTCGGTGAACCGCCGGCGCCGGGAACGGACGCTCGCGCGGCGGCGAGAAAGGTCGCCCGCTCGCTGGCCCGGAGCGCCTATCGTCGGCCCCCGTCGGAGGCGGAACTCGATGTCTTGTTGAAGGTGTTCGATCTGGCGCGCGCAAACAAACTCGCCTACCCGGCGGCCCTGCGCCTGATGCTCAAGGCGGTCCTCGTTTCCCCCCAGTTCCTCTTCATCACGCCCGCCAACGCGGTTGCCTCGGGGCAGAGCATTGTTCCGCTGGATGACTATCAACTGGCGTCCCGTTTGTCCTACTTGCTGTGGGCCACCATGCCGGATGCCGAGCTGTCCGCCCTGGCGGATGGCGGAAAACTCCACGAGCCGGCGATTCTTCAGGCGCAGGTGAAGCGTTTGCTGGAGGATCATCGTTCACGCGCGTTGTTTGATGGTTTCGGCGCGCAGTGGCTTGGGCTGGGGAATCTGGCGGGCAAAATTTTCGACACCGCCAAATTCCCGCTGATGACCGGCGAAATGCGCGCGGCGATGTATGACGAGGCCCGCCTGTTCTTTGAAAGCATCGTGCGCGAAAACCGGAGCGTCGTGAGTTTCGTGGATGGTGATTACACGTTCCTCAACGGGACGCTGGCCACACTTTACGGCCTGGAAAAAACCGTCACCGGACCGGAGATGCGCAAGGTGAAGCTGACGGATGCCAACCGCGGAGGGATTTTGGGAATGCCCGGCATTCTCGCGACGACCTCCTTTCCCAACCGCACCAGCCCCGTCAAACGCGGCGTGTGGGTACTCGAACAAGTGCTGGGAGAACATGTGCCGCCCGCCCCACCGAACGTTCCGGCTCTGGAAAAGCAGGACAAGAACAAGATCGCCAACCTGACGCTGCGTCAGCGCACGGAACTGCACCGCACGAACGCCGTGTGCGCCAACTGCCACAAAATTCTCGATCCGATCGGCTTCGGCCTGGAGAATTTCGATGCCATCGGTCGCTGGCGGGATAAGGACGATTCGGGAGGGGCGATTGACGCTGCGGGCGAGCTTCCGGGCGGGAAGCACTTTTCCACGCCGAAGGAACTGAAAATCATCATCGCCAATCGAAAGGATGAACTCGCGCGGAACCTCACGGAGAAACTGCTGGCCTACGCCCTGTGCCGCCCGCTCGAAGGCTACGACGAAATCGTGGTGGACCGCCTCATGGAGACCATCACCAAGGATGGCTACCGGATGCAGACGCTCATCTCCGAGATCGTCACCAGCTATCCTTTCGTCAATCATCGCATCCAGGAACCAGCCGTCGCGACGGCCAAAGGG
>JANXWY010000100.1 GCA_025350905.1 Verrucomicrobiota bacterium | reverse complement strand
GGGTTGGCGTGGCGGTGGAGGTTTTTTTCATCCCTGCCTTGTGGCAGGAGTTCCTCTCCGCGCCAACTCATCTTTTCATCCCGCTATGGGATGGCTGTGAATGATTTCCTTTATTTGGAAGAACATTTAGAACCTCACTTTCAACGTTGTGGCTATTTCATGCATCGTGAGAAGACCACACCATGCGCCGAGTTTCTCCGCATTTTTCATCATGCGCTTAACATCCGCCGGGATTCCGGCTGCCGCCTGGGTTTCAGACAACGGAATCACGGCAGCGGTATCGAGGTGTAGCAAACGGGTAGCAAGTGCCAATCGAATGGATTCCAAGCTGAGATTCCTCAGCCTCAACATGCGGTCGTGAATCGCTAAAAGCAGATCCTGTTTGGAATTCTCAGATTTACCAAATTTTGCTGCGAACGTGCGCAATCCCGATGCCTTGATAGTGCCTTGAACGAACTTCTCGGTCTGTTCGTGCAGAATTATTGGCAACACGAGAAAAAGTTGCGGGAGCGGTGCTGGATCATGGGTCTGATGAGAGGCGACGTAGCCGCATGAAAAGCGCCACAGTAACCCCGCTCCAAGAGCTGGATTCTGGATATTCCTCACCTCTGTTGCTAAAGCGTTCATGATGCTTTGGCAACGGGTTTACCAACGAGTGCCTTGTAAGCCGGATGCCATCCGATTGTCAGGTCATCGGCAAGGCGATGAAAGCATCCGGGAACAAAGTGGACCGGCGGCTCCATCCCTTGGACTTTTGCCTGGTGATTCATACAACGTGCGTGCAACAATTGTCCACGCTCCGGTTCCGGTTTTCCGGCTGCTTCCACTGTCGTCGAACGGCTATGATTGCGCCATGTTCGATTGAGGTTCTCATCCAATTCAATAAACGAGCTTTCGTGTACATCGCCTGCTTCGCTCCACTTAGCGCGATCCCAGCAGGCTCTAAGAAAATCACTGATGGCCTCAAGTTTCTCGTCGTAGGGAAGTGAAATCAAATCGAGTTGCTGAACGAAAGTATCAGGCAGACGCTCCAGCTTTTCCGCATCAGAAGGGCTTTTTGCCAAGCTCCTCAAGATAATATCCCGGTCAATGCTTCGGACATACGCAACGTACTCGCGGTGAAAGTCATCCCGCAAAATGACTGCCGGTAGTCCCTTCTCCAATTGTTTGTCCAGTTGTCGCTTCACCCAGCCACATAGTTTGTCGGCTATATCAAAAACTCGCGCGTTCGATACCGGGTCACGACGAATTGCGGCTTCAATATCCGCCTGCGG
Source organism: Verrucomicrobiota bacterium (assembly GCA_025350905.1). GTDB lineage: Bacteria > Verrucomicrobiota > Verrucomicrobiia > Limisphaerales > JADLHS01 > JADLHS01. The sequence continues at coordinate 8,855 of JANXWY010000100.1, read as the reverse complement.
ACTGCCGCTTCCACATTTCAGCCGCAGATTGAGTATGATGGGGATGAGAAGCTTTTCGTCGGTTTCGAGTACAGGATTTGCGTAACGGATGAGGCCGTCGGCCAATGATGCGCGCTTCGTGTAAGCTGGGGCGCTGCCCCATAATTCCTGCTTGGCCTTGCTCAATGCAACTTGGGCTCCTGCCTCCGAACCGGAATTGTGAAACGCTTCGATTATTTCCCCGGTCACCTGCCGCGAAACATAAAGCTCGAAAATCGTCTTCGTCGGATCGACCAGGCCTGCGGCGACGAGTTGGGACCAGTTGAAAAGTGTCTTCCAAAGAGAAACTGCCCGGTCGGCGACTGGATTGTCGGTCAATGCGCTCTTAGATTGGCCAAGCTTGATTTTCCCATCTGGATTCTGTTCCGCTACGTCATCCAGCACTTCCAGACTGCACAAGCTCCCATTTGGAGCTTCCAAAAGCATCGCGGTCAATCGGGTGAACTGAAGACTGTATCCGAGTGCTTGTCCCGCTGCGGTAGCCGGAACGTTTTTCGATTCGATGCCTGGTTTGGGTTTTCGTGGCACTGGCAAGTATCCTACACAAAGCATAAGAGACCATACAAACTGATTCCCGTCGTACGAGTCCCCCGCGTGTGCAGCGCAGCAAACCGCGAGTTGGTCACGGCGCAACCGGCAGCTTGCGCGGCGCTCCGGCTCGCAATACATGCGATTTGGATTCATCCAAGCCGACCCACCGACAAACTTCCCGATGTGTATATTTGCCGTAGTTGCGAGGGCATCGGTGTGGATACAGCGTCCCGTTTTTGAGCGCATTCAGGATCACTTTTTTCTCAATCGCAATTCCAGCTTTCGTCAGGCAATTCGTGGTTCTTCGCGTCAACCCGTTGGAAGAAATAATTGCTTTCATCATTCCACGTCAATTGTTCGACCTTCCGTTCACTTGCCCGAAACATCGTCGTTCAAGCCAAGTTCTCTAAGCGCAGATTTTGTCTCGTCGAGTTTCTGCTTCGACACACCGCCTTCGGGCGCGACTTCAACCTTCACGGTCAACTTCAAGCCGCGTGCCGATGCAAACTTGGAAAGAACTTTCGTGTAGAAATTCATCCATTTCTGCGGCGGAATCTCACCTGACCAGGCCAAGCAGGATGCGGTTGAAGATGCGGGCGGCGTCGGGGGAATCAAATCAACGGCCACGGCAGGGACAGCGGCGGTTGATGTTGGTGCTGCCGGAGTTGATGCGTCGGCAGGTGCAGGCGACGTGGCTCGCGTTTTCAGGTAAGCCTCGGCGGTTTCCTTGGTGACGATGAACATTTCCTCCGACAATTCCACGTCGGCGGTCATCAACGCCTGGCTGAAGTAAAATGGCTTGTAGCCGCCCGATTGCATCTTGCCCACATACGCCAACAGGCCGTTGCCAACACCGCGAGAAATAGTTTCCTTCAACACGTCTGGATTTGTCAGACGCGGAAATTGTGGCGATGCGAAAAATGCGTCACGCACTGACTTCGTTGACCATTCCTTAAATGTTGGTGGCCAGTTTCGGATTAGAAACGATGGACTGATGCCTCTTGTTTCCAAGTCTCCGTCGGAACTCAACCGGGTGACAATCAGCGAAACCAAGTCCGTCGCCGCACTGGAATGAACCAAACCAAGATCAACACGCTTCACAGCGTTGTCCTTTCCGAGCAACATCAAATTCTTGTAGGTGCGCCAGATGGTTTCCTTCAAGTCGCGCCGGGCTTTCTTGAGATTTTCCGCAAGTTGATGAACCTGGGTTTCATCCAGTTTCAAATCATCATCATCGACGGCCTCCCATGCGAGCACCTTCCGGGCGTCTTCGCGCAGGATGTCCGGCGTTTCTGGCACGCAGAAAATGATGGAACTTTTGAAGGTGCGCGATGATGTGCCGTATTCACGAATCATGTTCTCAACGAACAACGCGGTGGCCTTCTCGTCCTGCAACGACTGGTCGGGCGATAGCACGACCAGAGTGACAGCCGGACGATCAGCGATTTGAATTGTCTTCTCCGCGAAATAAACACGCTCCAAGCCGTTGCCGGTGGAAAAAACTTTCTGGATGTCGTCGCGAATCTGCTCTTCGACTTGGGCCGGCGGAATGGTCGCGCGCCGGTCGGCGAACCGTTTGTTGAGATTTTCTTTAAGGCTGAAATGGTAGCGATTGCGCTCAACGGCAAGGTAGTAACACCCTTCGGTAAGCGCCTCCAACGCGGTTTCGACGTTTCCGATGTCCAGTCCGGGTTCGGCTACGGCGAAACGGATTTCCGGCACAGTCGCGTCGGCCTTCGCCTGACCGCCGTTCGACTCGAAGAAAATGGCCGTTATGGCTTTTCGATGCAGGCGCGCATTCTTGATGGTTTCCTGTGCCTCTGCATCGAGCCGCATTGCGTGTGAATCACGTTTGCCGCAAATATCAGTCGTCACCGCGCCTTCCAACTTCGTTTCACCCAACTGCTCAAAAGTTGCGGAGCGGAACATCGCATCATCGAGGGGAGCTGTGCCGAGTCCGATCATTGCATCCTTGTGTGCGCCCTTGAATCCTTCCTGATAAGCACGCGAAACCCACAACGCAAGCAGACGCAAAACGCCACGGGTTTGCTGAAATCGTGGCAACGCCTGCCACTTGCGCTCAAACACGGAAATCACCGCTGGGTGAAATGGATAGGTAGCGACGAATGCCTCGCGCGCTCCATCCACGTTAAATTGGCTGGGCAGTTGTTGCCGATGCTCGACAACCCAATCTGCGTATTCCTTACAAGTTTCCAACGCCTCTTTTGGCAACATCACCTTGCCCTCGCTGGTAACAGCGCGTTCGTCCCACTCGAACAATCGGCGGCGGATGATCTCGGAAATCTCGGTGTCCGACGACATGACGATGGCTTTGCCGAGGCGGTCGAGAACTTTCTTGAACCGCTCGAAATCTGACTGATCTTCCGCCGTCATTTCCAATTCCGATGCCGGAATGGAAACGGCCAGCACGACGTTGTCTGTGCTGCGCGCTACTTCTGAAAGATTTTGCAGAAAATTGTAAAGCTGCGCACCCAAACCACCCCGCCGATTGCGACTGACGTAATTCATCAACTCATCCATCAAGATGAGGCTCGGTTTGTCCTTCGGGAGAAATTGCCGGATCACTTCACCGCCGGGGGCTTCGCCCTTTTTGTCGTGCTCGGCTAGAATCGCAAATGCTTTTTCACCGCCAAGCTGCCAAGCGATTTCGCCCCACGGTGTTTTGCGCAGCGGCGTGCCATCTTTTCCCCCGCGCCCGCTGATGGAATCAAACTCCGTGCCGACGAAAACAGCGGCTTCGGATTTCGGCACGCTGGACACGCCAGCACGGGTCAGCAATTGCGAAACGCCAGCAAACTTGTTCGCCGCAGTCCCCTGTTTCGCTAGATGGAAAAGCAGCGTCAGCGCGTGCGTCTTGCCGCCGCCAAACTGCGTTGAGAGGTTGAAGATTGCATTCGTCTCGGTCTTTTCTCCTGATAATCGGCGAATGACTTCGGAAGCGAGGCTGGCCAGATTCTTGGTGAGATATGTCCTCTCGAAAAAGCGCTCCGGCTGTTGGTAATCGGCGGGGGCAGCGCCTTCGCGAACCTGATCGAGATGGACGGCGAATTCAGACGCATCCAGCGGCTTGCCTTCGCGCAAGTCTGCGCGCGGGGTGACGACTTTATACCAAGGTTTCAGGGGCATATGTTTCGATGATATTTGTCGATGGAATTCAACTTTGAAACGGCTGATGCCTGCATGTCACCGCGTTTGGACCATGTGGCCTTTCTTGACGCGATCTCCTATTTTGGCGTTATCCTTTGTAGGAAAACGGACGTGCCGTCGTATTGGATGGCGAAATCTTTTGGAGCTTCACTGTTCGGACTGAACTCGCCGATCCTTTGGCTACCTTTAATCAAAATGACGTTATCTATGCTGGACGGAATTGGTCCTGCAACCTTCAGATCTCCTGACAAATACACTGTGCCAGTTGCGGTGAGAACAAGCGAAGCCTTGTCAATTTGCGTGTGGCAATCCGCTGAAAACCGTATTTGTCCAGCCGTAATAGAACAGTCTTCACCGAGCTGCACCCACGATTGAGAGTTGAATTCGAGTCGACCCTGAACTTCGATTTCAGCTTGCCGCCTCATTTCAAGGAATGAACCAGAATGTAGAACCATCTTTTGACAGGTTAACTTCGCGGCCTGCGTCCCCGCAGTGATTGTAAGGTGCGCACCGCTCGTGAGGCTCACCTCACGGGCAACAGCATTTGATATCTGAAGGTCCTTAACGCCGGGAATAAACACATCGTCCTGATTCGTTGGTTGCGTTTTGCCAAACCAGTCACTCCCTTGCCAAGCGGTGCTGTTTTGTTGCCAATACGAACGGCCCCGTTGCCCGAAGAGAACAAAATTAGACCAAGCGTTAGTCTTATTCTGACTGGCAACCGAGCTGTCTAGTCCACAAATAACAGCACCCTGATCGGCTGCAAAACTTACACCGATACGACCCGCGTGTGGATCAGGTGGCGTTGAAGTCGCAGGCGCGGAGAGTTGACCAACAGGGTCATAACTGGGGCGGCTGAATATCAGAATTGCGCCTTTGTTGTAAGTTTTCCCTGGAGCGCCAACGAACACGTGCTTTTCATCACACGCTATTGCGCTTCCAAACGACGTGTCGACTGATCCGGCGTCTAGCATCTGGTCGAAGACCCAGCGGGAGTCTGGGCCGAGAACATACGCCACCACGCGTCCCGTAGAGGGCTGGTTTGGACTTGGTTTGTAATCTGGGACACCGATGAAAACGTTGGATTTGCCAGAAGCCAACGAGTTGCCAAACCCGAAATACAAGCCTACGCCGGTTTGATTTTGGAGTGGAAGCACCTGGTTAAACTCAAAACTTCCGTTCGTTCGGCTATAGACGAGGACAAGCCCATCAGTCAGCGGCCAACCGCTTGCGAACCGCTCAAGCTTCGAATTCGCGAACTTCGCTGCAATGAACAACCAATCATCGCTCGATGCGATAGTCGTCCCGAAGTCTGTGAGCGTGAAACCCTGAAGTTGTGGAATACCTAATTTATCGCATTTCCAAGGGTCGTCCTCAGTTGCGCCGGCCGGTCGATGACAATGATAGACAGCACCTCGCTGTCCCCCGATGCTAGTCGTCGCTTGTGGATCAGAAGCAACGACTTCGCTCGCGTTCAGAATGCAAAGTCGATTTTGGGTGGCAAAATCTTGCGTGCAGTCCGGCGGTAGAATAATGCCTGTTTTTGTAAATTCGTAATCTAGGGAGCCGCCTGGAGGTGCAGATTTGATTCGCACTGAATATGCCCACGCCGCACCGCGATTCAAAGTGCCAGGATCAACAAGACCCCCAACGATTGCTAACTCGTCACTAAGTGCGACGGTTCTGCCAAATTGTTGGTACTTCACGATTGGTGGCTGCAAGGCACCATTTTTGGCATGATGCCAGCCATTTCCTAAAGCCAACGCATCGTTCCAAGTAAAATAGCACGCTCCAAGCTCCTTATCAGTGCCGGGGGCTCCAACGATCATTAGTTCGCCCCGCCGAGCGACTGCTTCGCCATACTTGTCTTGGACGTTCGGATTAGCTGGCTTGCAAGTAACCACTAGGGGAGAATTAGGATCTTGGAGAAAATCGCTATCCCCACGAGCACTCAATGGGCAGACGATGTACCCCAACTGCCCGCCCCAGACTAGCAGTGAGCACGTCAGCGATGAGACAATAGCCTGCTTTGCAGTTAGATGGATTCCTTGTTTCATATGATGGCTCAATTTCGTTGGGTAATTCACAGACAATTGATTGAATAGCTACCTAAAACCCGAGACCTTTCTTGCGCGCGAGCACGCCGTCCACCCAGCGCTTTTCTTCGGTGTGCGAAGGGTAGAGCGCAGATAGGGCTTGGGCAAGACGCCAGAAGCGTTGGTCGCGACCCGCGCCGTCCTCAACGACAAATCTTTTCAATGCTTCGCTGCGACCGGCGGCGAAAAGAATCATGCTCTGATGGATGCGGTCGAGCACGGTTTCGCCATGACGCTCGACTTTCGTTTCACCGAAACTCGATTCGCCTCCCTCTGCTTGTTCGAGCGCCTTAAACAGGTCTAGCTGAGGCGGTTTCTTTTTCTTCACAGGAGCGGCTTTTCCCCCGTTCTTTCCAAATAGGTGCGATGCACGTTCGCCGACAGGGAGCAGGCGGGCCTGTTCGCCGGAAACTTCCACGAGGCTGCTCAAATCTTCCAAGTGCGCGCCGAGTCCTTGCGCGATTTTGCGCGCGGCGTCGTATTCGAGGATGAAGCCGGTGGCCTTGGTTTTCTTCGCGCTGCCTTCGGATTCGTCGTCCGCGTCCGCGTCCTCTGCGTTTTCGCCGTTGGTGGCTTCTGCTTTTCCGCCGGTCAACGTCCAGAGCCACATGGCGGTCAGGCGCGCGTCTTCTTCAAAACCGATCGTGTCGGCGTCAGGGAAAATGATGGTGAGCGCTTCCTTGGCAACCGCCGCCCAAACACATTCCAAGTATTCTTTGAGGGTGACGGTCTCGCCGCTGGCTTTTTCCACTCGCGAATAACGGGAGAAGATTTCCAGGGCCGGACCAAGACAGGCGAAAATGGCGTCCGCGCCCACGACACCTTCCTCAGCCAGACGCGGCATCCATTCGTGGATTCGGCGGGGCAACTCCTGCAACACGTCACGCCAATCGCCGATTTCATCCGCGCGCACCGAGCCGTCGGGATTCTCGCGCGGGCGGCAGACGAGATGGACGGAGGATGCGAGCCTCGCTTGGCCTGCGGCAGCGATGCGAGCTTCCATTTCCGTGTCAATGGGCCATGAGCCGGTGATAATCCAACCGGCGTCCACGACGGCTTTCAAGATGGCTTCCCAACTCGCCGTTGTCTTGCTTGCGAAAACAATCGTGCCAACACCGTCGGGTCGAAGCACACGCCGGCCTTCCGCAAAAGCTTTGGCCAATTCGCGTTCGTAATACGCGATGTCGTGCGTCGAGTTGCTCAACTCGTGCGGACGGTCAACGACGATTTCGGAATCCTTCGGGACAACCTCTCCCTTGAACAAGTCTGGATGGACGTTGACCAGGTTGCGACGAAGCCAGACGTAGAAGAAATCTGACAGGTATGCGTAGGGAACTGCATCGTAATACGGCGGGTCAGTTATGCAATTGCGGGTCGAGGGCGCGACTGCTCGTGTGCGTGAACGCGGCGGCGACCAGATTGCCGGTGGTGCGGTCGCCTTGGTTGCCCGGCTTCCGCACTCTGGTTGAGGCGAAGGTTTCGAGTTCACGGAACGCAATGCGCGCCGATTCCTCATGGACTCCAACCAATCGCTGGTCGTCCAATGTCACCGCCAGGACCGATACGGATTTGGGCGGGGAGCAGGTAAAATCGAAAAATACCCGGCGCTTGTCTTCCTTCAGTTGCCGTTGCGTCAGGCGTTCGCCGGTTTCGGGATTTCGATTTTCACACAGCGCATGAAATTGTTCGCGGGTGACAGCGTGCTTCAACCCCAATCGTTCCGCACCCGCGCCGATCCACTGGCCGGGCCGGATTTCTCCAGCGGTGTAATAATCGTTCTGAGCCAGATGTTCGTCGAAGTAGCTCTTGGCACCGGTCAGACTTTTTTGTGCGACGGCAGTGAACATACGGTGCGAGGTTATCCGGTTTCCAAGCCGCTACGGCGCGTATGACACACCATCGCTGTCCGAGCCTCGACCGGTGACAGTAAGGGAACGTGCGCGGTGATGGTGCGGCCGTTGGGCACAATCGTTCGTCGGAAGCAGAATGACTTCGCGGAGACAGGTTGCTGATTCGCCGTCATGCCGGACAGAATGGCAGCAACCGAACCCGCCGAGGTGTATGTGATACATCTTTTGCGACGCCTCCCCACCCGAGTCAACTTGACTGGAACCATTCCAATTCGATTCATGCCGCGCAGTCTGGCAGCCATTCACACCCGGTTTGTGTAATCTTTACACAAAATGACAGGCAAAGAATCGATTTGAGAATCAACTGAAGCGAAACTCAGAGGTGGGGAAACGGCGAAGCCCACGGCGCTTTGACTGCCCGGCTTTGCTCGTGCCTCACAAACCGCGCAGACAAATCGCCGCCAACGACCTGAACCTAGACGGCAGCGCACTCAACGGGCGGTTCTGAAACCACGCTCCACTTTGCCGTCGTCCGTTTCATCCCACTCCCGCCCTGCTCCGTTCTGCTTCGATTTCAGAACCGCCCGCTCAGTGCTTCGGCAAACTTGCTCCTGATCCCTGGTTACGGTATGATTCTTGACAGTGAAAACAGTGGATTTCAATGAAGTGAAACGGCAGGAAGCGCAGAGCCGCATGGCAGCGGCGCGCAGGGCTCGTCGCAGTCCGCAGGCTGCGGCAGCCCAACAACGCCGTGCTTCACTAGTGGGCGATGGTGCAAAATGGCGCATCACCAATTTCAAGCAGGTCGCCCGCGCCATGTCCAAATGGGCGTAGCCGTGGGGTTTTCTCTCCATCAGTTTGCCGAAGTTCTCAAGATCCGTGACGCAGCCGGACAGCCTTATCTTCTGATCGGCGGCCAGGCGGTCAACTACTGGGCGGAACACTATCTTACCGTTGAACCCCAGCTTCAATCATTACAACCCTTCACAAGCGAGGACATTGATTTCAAGGGCGGCTCGGATGATGTCCAGCGGATTGCCCGGCAGTTGGAATTGACTCCGGGTTATCCGCCCAAGGTGCAAATGACGGCCTTGGCAGGGACGATTCCCTTCCAAATCGGCGGGGTGAAATCCAACATTGAAGTGGTCCGACGGATTCCCGGTGTTTCGGG
>JANXWY010000062.1 GCA_025350905.1 Verrucomicrobiota bacterium | reverse complement strand
GATGCCGGTACGCGGGCAAAAGTACAAGTTACAGTTGTGTGACAAACGGTGACGAAGAGGTGTCGGGCATCTTCAGCCATCACCGCCACCATCAGATCACTCACCCTCCCGCCTCACCCGGCGATAAAATGAGAACTGCTGACCGCGCCGCCGCCCGCACGTCGGCCACACATTCCACATGTTGGGTTTGCGGGAACATATCCAGGGGCGTCACCCGGGCCACACTAAAGACACCGTCGCGGCAGAGAATGTTCAAGTCGCGCGCCATCGTGGCCGGGTGACAGGAAATGTAAACGATCTGCCCCGGGCGCTGCTCGCGCAGCAACGCCAGGGTTTGCGGAAGACAACCTTTGCGCGGCGGATCCAGGACCACGGCGGCGGCGGCGGGCGAGAACCTTTGCAGCAAGGCGGGCAGTGCCGCTTCCACGGTGGCGGCAATGAACTCGCCATTGGTCCGCCCGCGCGCGGCCGCATTGCGCCGGGCCGCGGCAATGGCTCGCTGGTCAAACTCCACCCCGACGAACGACTCCACGACGTCGGCCAGTTCGATGCCAAAAAAGCCCACACCACAATAAAGGTCAATCAAATGGCGCGCCCCGCCGTCGCGGACCGCCGCCCGGACTGCGTCCACGAGTTGCGGCAGGAGGAAAAAATTATTCTGGAAAAAGGAATCGGGCGGCACTTCCCAGTGCTCGGGCGGAATGCGCAGCACGATTTTGATGCCGCCCTTCGGGGGCGGATGCGCTCGGACGTGTCGTATCTGTTCATTGAGCGCCGGCTCGGCAATCTGACAAGCCAAAACATCCTCCACCAGTCCGCCGTCCCACCGCACAAAACCGATATTCAGTCGTTGCTCGGGCTTGTTCCACTGGCTGCGGATCATAATCCGATTGCGATAGCCATAGGGCTGCGGACAGGCGACCACGGGCGCGACGATTTCCGGCGGCAGGCCCCCGATGCGCTGGAATAAATCTGCCACTTGTTTGCGTTTGAGCCGCAGTTGGGCCGGATACGCGACATGTTGATACTGACAGCCGCCACACGCTCCAAAGTGGGCGCACGCCGGCGGGACGCGTTCCGGCGACGGTTGCGTGACCCGCACCAGTCGCGCGCGGGCGAAACTTTTTTTAACCTCCGTGATTTCCGCCTCGACCACTTCGCCCACCATCACGAAGGGGACGAACACAACGAAGTCATTGAACCGCGCCACCCCCTCGCCGCCGAACGCAAGATCGGCGATGGTCAGGGAAACCGTGGTGCCTGGAATCAGGTTCACCCGCGCAAGTTATGGGCGGTGGGAAAGGGGCGAAAGCTATTTTGCCCTGCCTTCGAACAGCGCGGCCGACGCCCCATCGAAGCCGTCCCCGCCGCGATTTTCAAGGCCCCGGAATCCGGGGCCGGGGAGGTGGCCTTCCGGACACTATTTGTCATGGGGAACTTGCTCGTAATGCTCGCGGAGTGCGTCCTCACCAAAGTCGTTTGCGAAATCGCGCCACACCGCATGAATGTGGTTGGCATCATTTTGGGTGTTGTCATATTCGAGTAGAAACGTCGGCCCTTGCACCCGGTAGTAATGGCCCTGACCGGGCTCGAATCCGCCCACCCACACGAACGAAACTTTCTCCCAGCCGGCGTTCTGAATTTTAGCCCACTGCGTTTCGGCCACTTCCGGCCGGGTACGGCCGATGTATTCCCCAATCAGCGCCTGGAGCAGTTCCCGCTGCGGCGCGTTCATCCGGGCCACCGGCAAGCCCACGGGGGCCAGCGCCCAGGCTTTGCGGGCATTGCCCGTGATGATGTCCCGCGGCGCATTGGTAAGGACGATGGCCGTCGCGCGCTGGGGCTCATCCAGCGATTTCACGAGCCGGCGACCAAGGTCCTCCTCCTGCGCCAACACGCGCAAGCCCTGCCGCGGGCCGGTCTTGACCTCGGCCGGATTCGACCCGAGAAAAGAGGGGGTCACGGCCAGAACCGCATCGCCGCGAATGGTGAAATTGAGGGAGAGGTGATGCCCTTCGACGCGCCAACCCCATGCATTCCGGCCGGGCGTCCCGAAAATACTGAAGTAGTACAAGCCCGCATCGCGATGCGGCGCCTGATTCTCGAGTTCGTAGAGGACCTGTTCGAGACTCATGATGGTGGCGGCCTTGAAATAACCCCGCTGGCTCAGCGCGCTGCTGAGCAGCGCATGCGCGAGATGACTTTGGGCGGGCGACATTTCCTTGAAGGGAAGCCCCAGGCGCGGCTGCGGGACGAAATGCCAATTGACGCGCTCGTCACTTTTAAACTCGAACACGGCCTTGGCCCGCAGCGCGGGGCTCAGGGCGGACAAAAAATTATTCGCGGTCAACGCCATGGCTGCGGCCGGGGTTTCGGCGTGAACCCTGGCGGTGGCAGCAGTCAGAACGCAGAGCAGGGCCAATACGGTTCGGATCCGAAGTGAATTCATCGCGGAAGCACAAATGATCCGCCCGGCAATAGCAAACAAAAATCTTCGATAACGATTCGTGCGACTATGGCACCATTGCGATTTCGAAGTGCTGGCCGAGGTTGGATTTGCGCCGGCGACCAACGGCTGTGGTGACCTGCGACCACCGGGAACAGGTTCACCACGAACCTATCGTTGTGGCCCACGTCGGCAAAAGCAATCGGCCGGACGATTTTCGCGCCGGATGGGTCTGCCACAACGGCGAACACGGCCGCGTGCCTTTGGAGATACCGCTAAGTTGATCCGCGTTGGCTGCGGTTTCAAATGGCATCCGGAATCCTGAATCTCAGTGGACGGCTTTTCTCCGCTGCCGCCAACCGAGACAAAGTGCACCAAGGCCGAATAATTCAAGCACGCTGGGCTCGGGAATCACTTGGCTGGAAAAGGTAATCGCATCAAGGTAGTTAATTCCCAACCCCGTTTGAAAGCGCAGTTCGCGCTGCAAGCCGGCGAAGGCGGAAATATCTACCCCCATATAGAGACGCGGCACCGGGCCCATCCCCCAAGCGTGTTGTGGGCAAAGGGCTTGGCACTTGTGCGCGCCAACTGCTCAAAGAAGTGGCGACGGTGCGGAGCATGGATGTAGTGTTGCCGGTCCAGGAAACCGAAAGCCAGGAGACGCGCGAGGTGCGGCTGCGGGTGGTCGCGCGTCCGGATCGGTTGGTCGCCGAATTATTGGTTCGCCTGGGACTGGACCTTCCGAGCGTCCCGAAGGCAGTGCAGAATGTAGAGGAGAAAAACGGGGAGTGAGCTTTGAAAAGCCCAGCAATTTCTCACTTGTGCTTCCGGGACTGACGAACTTGGGCTAACTCACATCCCCCGGCAGCCGTGCGCGCCGCCGACAAGTTTCAAGTTGCTGTTTAAACACGAGCTCGACAATCGCTCCATACTCCCTGTGGCGCGTTCGACGCACGTGGAGTGAGTTCGTCCCCCTCGGGGCGCGAGTAGCCTCGGCCGGCCTTGTCGATGCGGTCGCTCCTCAGAAGCAGTTGTGAATCACTCTGCCCACGCGCTTAACCCAGTTTCGTGTGGCTGCCATCACAGAAAGCGCCGTTCTTGGAATGCTTGCAACCACACCAAGCCACGGTTCGGGCTGCCGTAATATCCACTTTCAAAGGGCTAAATAACGAGCCCTTGTGCGAACCGTCACAAAACGGCTGGCTTTTGGACTGGCCGCAACTGCACCAGAAGTAGCAGCCGGCTGTCGTGGGCTGAACGTAAGGAGATTTCGCGGCAACTTTTGGTTCATTCATGGTCGCGGTATATCACTCATCAGAACTTCGGCAACCATTATTCTTTGCCCGGCGCTCTGGGGTCAGGAACGGGAACGAAAAGCAAACGGCAAGCGGGCCGACTTCAAAACTTTTCCCGACCGGGTTGAACCCGGGAATGAAATTAACCCTCCGCTGCGCTCCGGGTTTACTACATTCCTTCAGGTGTTAGGCCACACGGTCATAATCAATCAATCTGACTGCTGTGCAACTCAACTCTCGATGTCCGGCGTTGGTCTCAAGCCTGACTCTGCTCCATCTGCCATGTGTGCTGACAATGGACGCATCTAAAATAGTCGGGCATCCCTGAAACGGGCCGTCGAAAGTCTGATACCCGTGAACGTCCTCGAAAACCAAAAGCCGCTTCTCGAAGACGTTGTGCTCCCAATCCACCGGATACTCGACCTCCATCGTGAGCGTGTCTGCCTCGCAATCCTCAATGACGCGGAGAATCTGCGTGTCGTGAAAGTGAATGGTAGAAATGTCCATGCGCGTAGTGTGGCCTAACGAAAAAAAATATAGGTAATCCGAAGTTATTCATCGGCGAGGCGGTGGGCCACCAGGAATCACCAGCCGCACCACCAGGGAATAACTTCGTCGCGGCGCAAACCGCTCTGGATTCCGGTGGTTTCATGCTGCGACTCTAGGCCGGGGACTGGAGCGCGTCAACTTCAGCGGCCGTGGTCTGGGCTGGCTGACCGCTCAACCGTCCGAGTTTTCGATAGAAATTAAGTCGGAGCGACCGTTCCCGAGCCGCTAAAACGGAAAAGTAAATTTTTCCGCCGAGGCCTCATTTTACCTATTGACCGCTCGGGCTCAAGAGGGGTTGGACCTCGATTCGTGCATAAGCAGATACTGCCTGAACTGCGATAACCGCGCCAGACATGAAAGAAATAGCCGTGAGCCACTTCGGGTCGGGAGTCTGACTAGGCTCGACAACTATGACTCCATCTGCCCAGTCTTCATCCGTCCAATATCCAAATGCGCTCACACAATCGTCCTCGGTGATAGGAAGTCCCGCATCACGAGGCTGAAAACGAAACTCGCTTACCTCTCGAAACTCGACACAAACGAAGGCCGGTGTGCCAGAAGCAACCCACTCGCCTTTGGAACGTCGCCAGCGCAGTAAAAGTGTGCGCTCCTCAACCGAGTAGTGCAGTCCCTGAAAGTCGAAGTTATTGTGAAGGTCAAGCTCATGCGGCGATTGAACCAGGTAGATGGCGTTCGTGATTTCAAAGTCGCGTCGCATAAAGGTCTATCGACCCAATATAGGTAATCCGCAGTTATTCATCGGCAGGGCGGTGGGTTGCTGTGCTCCGCGCTAACTTTATTTCTTCCGGTGTTTGGCGTCATATTTCATATTTAAGAGCCTGTTTGAAAAGTGGGTTTAGGTCCTGGCCAGGCGCGTGAGCATGAGGCGAATCATCGCCAGGTAGAGCATGGTTTCGCCAGTCTGGGCTTGCCGTTCGTAATCCCGATTGAGGCGGCGGTAGCGACCCAACCA